>NZ_JAMYSB010000009.1:0-237312 GCF_040321695.1 Mesorhizobium sp. M0292 | reverse complement strand
GGTGCCTCGGCCATCGGCAGCATGGTCAGGTGAAAGCGCTCGTGACGTCCGTTCTGCTGTGGCCTGCCGGGTGCGATCCGCTCCAGGGTGATGCCGAGCTTGATGAAGCGCACGACAAGCGGCGTCAGCCCGGTGACGCCGGCCGATGCGAAGGGCGGGCCATTGTCGCTTCTGAAGCGATCCGGCAGGCCATGCTCTTCAAACAGCCGTTCGAACACCGGCCAGGCTTCGCTATCGGCCGTCGACCCCGTCGCTTCGAGCGCCAGAAGATAGCGGCTCGACGCATCCATCACCGTCAAGGGTTCGCAACGCCAGCCGTCGCGGGTCCGGAACCAGCCCTTGTGATCGCCAGTCCACACCGCGTTCGGTTCTTGCGGCTGTGGCCAGGGTCCATTGCCGCAGGCCCGCAGGCGGGGTCGCTTGCGGGCGCGGACAAGCCCATGCCGCGCAAGGATCGCGCCGACCGTCGAGGCTGAAGGCCACATGAACTCGGGAGCCGTGCGCCTGAGCCGTGCCACGATCTTCTTTGGACCCCAAAGCGGATGCAGCTCCTTGGCCGCCACAATCCGCTCAACCAGATCCTGAGCTGTTGCACGGCCTTGATTGAGCGGGGCTCGCGGCAGGTCGTGCAAACCTTCCGGGCCGAACTCCCGATAACGTCCGAGCCATTTGTAGCCGTTCTTGCGTGAGGTCCCGTAGGCCGCACAAAGCGCAACCATCGTCTCATCCCCAGCAAGACACTCCACAACAAACCGTAGCCGCTCGTCCATGATGCCAGTCTCTCGCCTAACCATCGCCGGTCCTCCCGGCGAAGGAGAAAACTGTCACCCATGCTATCGGTCCATTCTGTTACCTATCTATCCGGTTCGGACAACGAGGCACCCTCCCCTCAAGGGGGAGGGGAGCCCACCTTCTCGCCAAAGCTTGAAAAAAACTGCCCGGCCAGCTTCTTCGAAGTCGATTCGATCAGCCGGCTGCCGAGTTGGGCGATCTTGCCGCCGACTTCGGCCTTGGCCGCGTATTTGAGGACCGTCGCATCCGGCCCGTCCGCCGTCAGCGTCACGTCGGCGCCACCCTTGGCGAAGCCGGCAATACCGCCCTTGCCCTCGCCCTGGATGGTGTAGGAGTGCGGCGGCTTCAGGTTCTTCAACGTCACCTCGCCGTTGAATGTCGCCTTGATCGGTCCGATCTTCAACACCACCGTCGCCGCCATTTCGGTCGGCGATTTCATCTCCAGGTGCTGGCAGCCGGGAATGGTCGCCTGCAAAACCTTCGGATCGTTCAGCGCGTCCCACACTTTCTGCAGGGGGGCGGCAATGCGTTCCTCGCCTTCGATCACCAAAGCCATCGACACCTCCCGGACAGACTTCGAAGGCCTAACGCACGGTCTGGTCTGTGTCTATCGCACCAAAGTCCGGTTGCGACGGTGCGCCCTCTTGCCTGCTTCCGCGCGTTGCCATATCGATTTGTCTTACAAATACGGAGACCATGATGGCAGGCGCCCCCACCGGAAAGAAGAAGTTTCGCTCGCAGGAGTGGTTCGACAATCCCGACAATCCAGGCATGACCGCGCTCTACCTCGAGCGCTACCTGAACTACGGCCTGACGCGGGCCGAGCTGATGTCGGGCAAGCCGCTGATCGGCATCGCCCAGACCGGCTCGGATCTGTCGCCATGCAACCGCCATCATATCGAACTCGCCAAGCGCGTGCGCGAAGGCATCGTCTCGATGGGCGGCATCCCCTTCGAATTCCCGTGCCATCCGATCCAGGAGACCGGCAAGCGCCCGACCGCGGCACTGGACCGCAACCTTGCCTATCTCGGCCTGGTCGAAGTGCTTTACGGCTATCCGCTCGACGGCGTCGTACTGACCATCGGCTGCGACAAAACCACGCCGGCGCTGCTGATGGCGGCGGCCACCGTCAATATTCCGGCCATAGCACTTTCGGTCGGACCGATGCTCAATGGCTGGCACAAAGGCAAGCGCACGGGATCCGGCACCATCGTCTGGGAATCGCGCCAGCGGCTCTCCGCCGGCGAGATTGACTATGACGAGTTCATGGACATCGTCGCCTCATCGGCGCCGTCGACCGGCTATTGCAACACCATGGGCACCGCCACCACGATGAACTCGCTGGCAGAGGCGCTCGGCATGCAATTGCCGGGTTCGGCCGCCATTCCCGCACCCTACCGCGAGCGCGGCCAGATCTCCTATGAGACCGGCAAGCGCATCGTCGAGATGGTGCATGAGGATCTGAAGCCGTCCGACATCATGACGCGCAAGGCCTTCGAGAACGCCATTGTCGTCAATTCGGCGATTGGCGGCTCGACCAATGCCCCGATCCACCTCAACGCGATTGCCCGTCATCTCGGCGTGCCGCTCACCAATGACGACTGGCAGACGGTCGGCCTCCATGTGCCGCTCATCGTCAATCTGCAGCCATCGGGCGAATATCTCGGCGAAGACTATCACCATGCCGGCGGCGTGCCGGCTGTGGTGGCCGAGTTGATGAAGGCCAAGCTGCTGCCTTATCCCGAAGCGATGACCGTCAATGGCAAGACTATCGGTGACAATTGCAAGGGTGTCGCCAACGAGAACACCGACGTCATCCGCGCCGTCGCCGAGCCGCTGAAGGCCAATGCCGGCTTCATCAATCTCAGCGGCAATCTGTTCGATTCCGCAATCATGAAGATGAGCGGCATCTCGCCGGAATTCCGCGAGCGCTATCTCTCCAACCCGAACGACCCGGAAGCCTTCGAAGGCAACGCCATGGTCTTTGACGGTCCCGAGGACTACCACGCCCGCATCGACGATCCGGCGCAAGGCATCGACGAGCACACCATCCTGTTCATGCGCGGGGCCGGCCCGATCGGCTATCCCGGCGGCGCCGAGGTGGTCAACATGCAGCCGCCCGCCTATCTCATCAAGAAGGGCATTCACGCGCTGGCCTGCATCGGCGATGGCCGCCAGTCGGGCACATCGGGCTCGCCCTCTATCCTCAACGCTTCGCCGGAAGCCGCCATTGGCGGCGGCCTGGCGCTGCTCAAGACCGGCGACCGTGTGCGCATCGATTTACGGAAAGGCACTGCCAACATCCTCGTCACCGACGAGGAAATCACGCGCCGCCGTGCCGAACTGCAGGTCGATGGCGGCTACCACTATCCCAAGCACCAGACGCCATGGCAGGAAATCCAGCGCTCCATGGTCGACCAGTTCTCGGAGGGCATGGTGCTGAAGCCGGCGGTGAAATACCAGGACGTCGCGCACACCAGCGGCGTGCCGAGGGACAACCACTGAGCATTGCAAGTTTGGTGAAATCGAAGGCGGCTTGCCATCGGGCAGGCCACCTTTTCTCATGGCAACGCTCTTGTATCGATTGGGCCAAGTCTACAGATACGTCGTGTCGATAGGTCCTGCACAAGGGATAACACCCATCAATGACGAAGCGGCGCTCTTCCCTCGGTTTCCTCGGCATGTTCGGCCGCTCGGGTGATTTGCGGGAACTGGACAACGCGCTGCGCGGCGCCGATCTTCATCCGGCGCTTGTTCCCGAGGGGGTAAAGCTCACCATCGTCAATTTGATGAAGGATCATTGGCCGGACGAGCCGCCGCCCGACGCCTACCGGTCCGTGGCGCTGCTGTTCGGCTTTTGCATCGCGGGCCCACAAACCTTCGAGCAGGCCAATGGGCCGGAGCGGCGGCTGGAGGCTGAGCGCCGCATCGAGGCTGCGCTTGAAACCGGCGACAGCCTGGATGCCCAGATCGTGTTGATGGCGCTGCATGGCAAGCTGATCAGCGCCGAAGTCGTCGAGCGCTTTGGGCTAAGCGCGGACTGACCTTCGTAAGGTGAAGCTTACCCGCCCATGCCGCTGCGTGGCAGCTTGATCATCTCGCCGAAGCGGGCACGCAATTTGTCGTCGAGCAGCTTCGGCACATGGCGCGGGAAGCGCTCGGCCAGCACGCGCTTCTTTTCGATGATCGCCCGCTGCAAGATGTCGGGCCGGCCCTTCTCGTTCCATTCCTTGGGCGAAAAGCGGTCGCCGACGGCAGGATAGAAATACTCCGTCTGCATTAGGCGCAGCGTCTGCTCATTGCCGAGATAGTGGCCTGGGCCATTCATGCAGACTTCGGTGATGGTGTCGATCGACAGCGCTTCGTCGGTCACTTCGATGCCGCGCACGCAGCGCAGGCAGTGGCCCAGCATGTCATTGTCGATGATCAGGCTCTCCAGGCAAAAGCCGAGCAACGAGGCATGCATACCCGCCGATTCATAGACCAAGTTGAGGCCGGCAAGACCGGCCATCACATCGGTGATGCCCTTTTCATAGCCGGACTGGATGTCGGGCAGTTTCGAATCCGTCATGCCGGCGGCCGAACCGCCCGGCAGATCGTAGAACTGCGCCATCTGCGCACAGGCCGAAGTCAACACTGCCTGCTCGGCCGAGCCGCCCGACATGGCGCCGGTCCTGAGGTCGGATACGAACGGCCAGGTGCCGAAGATCGCCGGATGCCCGGGCTTGATGGCGTTGACGTAGATGAGGCCGACCAGCACTTCGGCCACCGCTTGCACCACAGCGCCGGCAATTGCCGCCGGAGCGGTGGCGCCGGCCTGGCCGGCCGATAGAAGCAGGATCGGAATGCCGCCTTCGACGCAGGCTTCGAGCACGCCGCAGGCGTCCTCAGCGAATTTCATCGGCGGCACGACGAAGCAGTTGGAATTGGATACGAACGGCCGGGCGCGAAAGTTCTCCTCGCCGCCGGCGATCGCATAAAGCATTTCCAGCGCCGGCTGCACGTTCTCGCGCACCGTGAACGAGGTGCCGACATGCTTAGACGTGCCCATCACGCAGGCGTAGAGCGTGTTGAAGTCCATTTCGAGCGGATCGGGAATGTCGCGCGGCACCATCGGCCGCTGGAAGAAATGGATGTTGTCGAGCCCTTCGACGAGGCGAGCGGCATCATAAATGTCCTGCACCAGCGACTCGCGGTATTCGCGCTTTTCGACATCGACCAGATGCACCGCCGCACCCGCCGTGCCGTAATGCACGCGCTTGCCCTGGATCAGCATGTCATGCCTGGGGTCCTGGCCGTGCAGCGTAAAATTCCTCGCCGCTTTCTTGATCGTGTCCATCACAAGCCCACGTGGGAAACGGATGCGGCCGTCATCGCCATAGACGGCGCCGACCCCGGTCAGCGCCTCGATGCAGGAGGGAATGGCATTGGCGAAGCCGACGGTCTCCAGCAGCGTCAGCACCGCTTCATGGATGCGCTCCTGGTCGTTCTGGTTGAGCGGCCCGTAGCTGCCGCCTTCGAGGCCGGCGCGCACCGGCCGGATATCGTCGGCAAGCGGTGCGGCGCGCATGGCGCGGCGCGCTTCGCGCCCGCCGGATCGTCGCGAACGCTGGTCGGCTGATGTATCTTTAGGAGCCGCATCCTTAAGAGCCGCATCCTGCTGCTCAACAGCCACTGACATGGGGGGCACTCCACCTTTAGCTTGCGAACACGGCGCGGTGATTGGTCCACCGTCGGCTTGCTTCGTCCCTCTGTCAGCCGACTATGCCGTTGCCATTGGCCCAGCCTATGGGCCAGTCAACGCAGCCGAGTATGCCAGAGAGCTAATGCAGAATGTTGGTGATCATGCCAAGGGCCGGGGCTGTTCAAAGCTCCGGCACAGGCAAATCAGGCTGCCGCGGGCCTGCGTCCGGCCGCAGTCGCGAGCTCGCGAATACCCGGCTCGATGTGCTGCAGCGCGATCGAGGAAATGCCCAAGCGCATGAAACGCGAGGGCTTTTCGGTGCGATCGAAGAAGCGGTCGCCCGGCTCGATGATGACGCTGCGCGACGCCGCGGCCTCGGCCAGTCCACGTGAATCGGTGCCGCGCGGGCCTTCCAGCCAGAGCGATGTGCCGCCGGCCGAATCGGTCGAGCGCCATTCCGGCAGGAATGCGGAAATCGCATGGACCAGACGCTTGCGCCGCTCATCGAAGGCCGACGACAGCCGCCGCACCAGGGCCTCGTGATGGCCGAGCGACAGGAACAGCGCGACCGCGCGCTGGTTGTTGGCCGGCGGGTGCCTGAGCATGAAGCGGCGCAGCGCCCTGAGCTCAGAGATTAGTCCAGCCGAAGCGACGATGTAGCCAAGCCGCAGGCCCGGAGCCAGCGTCTTCGACATCGAGCCGACATAGACGACGCGACCCGAGCGATCGAGGCTCTTCAGCGCCTGCTGCGGCGCCTCGTCGAGAAGCTGGCTGTCATAGCCGTCCTCGATGATGATCTGGTTGTGGCGGTTGGCGCGCGCCAGAAGGTCCTGCCGCCGCTCTGCCGACAGCGGCACCATGGTCGGGCAATGGTGGCTGGGGGTGACGAAGACAAAGCCGGAATCGTTGGGGATGGACGAGGTGACGATGCCGGACTGATCGACCGGAACCGGCTGGATTTCGGCGCCTGCCAGGCGGAAGATCGAGCGCGCGTCGGGGTATCCCGGGTCTTCCATCGCGACCTTGGAGCCCTTTGTCATCAGCAGTGTCGCCAGCATATAGAGCGCGTTCTGGGCGCCGAGCGTGACGATGATCTCGTCCGGATTGGCGAAGATGCCGCGCCGCGGCAACAGCCGCGCCTGGATCTGCTCGATCAAGAGCGGATCGTCGCGGTCGACCATGTCCGAGGCCCAGTTGCGGATCTCAAGCACGGCCAGCGCCATGCGGTTGCACTCACGCCATTCGGCGGTCGGGAACAATGCCGGGTCGAACTGGCCGTAGACGAAGGGGTAGGACGACTTGATCCAGTTGTCGTGCTTGGCCGGCGGCGGCATGTCGCTGGCAGCGATCTGCCGGCGTGCCTTCCAGTCGATCTCGTTTTGCTGGTCCGGCGCCTTCTGGTGCGGCTTGGCGGGGGTGGCCAGCACATCCGGATTGACGAAATGGCCGCGCCGTTCGCGCGCCACCAGGAAACCTTGGTCGACCAATTGCTGGAACGCCAGCACCACAGTGCCGCGCGCGACGCCGAGTTTTTCAGCCAGGATGCGGCAGGACGGAAGCGGCATCGAAGCGGCGATCTGCCGGTCGAGAATGGCGGCGACGATCGCCTGACGGATCTGCGCCTGCAGGGTCTGGCCCGATTCCGCCGAAATCCGGAACAGGCCGGACCATATGGCCGTGTCGTTACGCTGTGGCATGGAAGGTGTTCCTCGATGGCCAGTCTTTTTTGCTTGGCTGGACCAGCGGAAGGTAACCGTGGCACAAGGGGTTGCGCCAATCAATTTTTCTGATCGCTGGGATTTATGCCAGTGATCTATGCGCGACGCGCAGCGTCGTCGCATCCCCGGGTGACGCTTGCGTCATCCCGCAGCGCGGACGCCCGCGCGATGCGAAGCGTCGTCGCGCCTCACTATCCCCAGCGCGACGCGCAGCGTCGTCGCTACTCCCATCACATCCTCCAGCGCGACGCGCAGCGTCGTAGCTCCATCACATCGCATTATGCTGCACTGCGTCATCCCCACGCATTGAAACATGCGGAATTCGGCTCGATAACATCACCCCGACGACACGCGCCGGAAACATCCGGTCTGATAAGATGTCGTGAAAAACGATCAGGAGCCGGCAGTGGATCATTCCTCCTTCGACAAACAGCTTGTCGCCTTGCGTGCTGCGCGCTCGGCTGCATCGGGCACGATGCGCGAGGCTTTTGCCGCGGACCCCAAGCGCTTCGAGACATTTTCGGCCAGCGATGGAGACCTTTTTCTCGATTGGTCGAAATGCGCGGTCGACCAGGGCACGATGGAACTGCTCGAGAAGCTCGCCGCCGCCGCCGATCTCGAAGGGCGCCGTGCCGCAATGTTTTCCGGCATGAAGATCAACATCACCGAGGACCGCGCCGTGCTGCACACGGCGCTGCGCAACCTCTCGGGCAAGGGCGTCACCGTCGACGGCCAGGACGTCAAGGCGGATGTGCTGTCCGTGCTCGACGCCATGGGCGCTTTCGCCGATGCCATTCGCTCCGGCAAGGCCGCCGGCGCCACCGGCAAGAAAATCACCGACATCGTCAACATCGGCATTGGCGGCTCCGATCTCGGCCCGGCCATGGCGACGCTGGCGCTGGCGCCCTATCACGACGGCCCGCGCGCGCACTACGTCTCCAACATCGACGGCGCCCATATCCACGACACGCTGAAGGGCCTGTCGGCCGAAACCACCCTGTTCATCATCGCCTCGAAGACCTTCACCACGGTCGAGACGATGATCAATGCCGAGACGGCGCGCAAATGGGTGCAGAAGGCGCTCGGCAAGGAAGCTGTCGGCAAGCATTTCGCCGCCGTCTCGACCGCGCTCGACCTGGTTTCCAAGTTCGGCATCGAAGCGGATCGCGTGTTCGGCTTCTGGGACTGGGTCGGCGGCCGCTATTCGCTGTGGGGCGCCATCGGCCTGCCGGTGATGATCGCCATCGGCCCGCGCAATTTCCGCGCCTTCCTGGGCGGCGCGCATGAGATGGACGAGCACTTCCGCACCGCACCCCTGCAGAAGAACCTGCCTGCGCTGCTTGGGCTGGTCGGCTGGTGGCATCGCGTGATCTGCGGTTATCCGGCGCGTGCCGTCATCCCCTATGACCAGCGACTGTCCAGGTTGCCGGCCTATCTACAGCAGCTCGACATGGAATCGAACGGCAAGGGCGTCACCCTCGACGGCACGCCGGTGACGACGCCGACCGGACCGCTGGTCTGGGGCGAGCCCGGCACCAATGGCCAGCACGCCTTCTTCCAGCTGCTGCACCAGGGCACCGATTTCATCCCGGTCGAGTTCCTTGCCGCTGCCGTCGGCCATGAGCCTGATCTCAAGCACCAGCACGATCTACTGCTTGCCAATTGCCTGGCCCAATCGGAAGCGTTGATGAAGGGCCGCACGCTGGACGAGGCGCGCGCGCAGATGCTGGCCAAGGGCATGAAGCCGGCCGATGTCGACAGAATAGCCCCGCACCGCGTCTTCTCCGGCAACCGCCCATCGGTGACGATCCTCTACCGCAAGCTCGACCCGCGCACCTTCGGCCGGCTGATCGCGCTTTACGAGCACCGCGTCTTCGTCGAAGGCACTCTGTTCAACATCAATTCCTTCGACCAATGGGGCGTCGAGCTCGGCAAGGAGCTGGCGACCGGCCTGTTGCCAGTCGTGGAAGGCAAGGAGAGCGCCGCCAAGCGCGACGCATCGACGGCCGGGCTGGTGGCGCGCATCCAGCAACTGCGGGGGGCGCAATGAAAAATCCGGCCGACATCAAGGGCATATTGTTCGACAAGGACGGCACGCTTGTCGATTTCAACGCGACCTGGCTCGGCATCGCCGATTTCATGGCCATGGATGCTGCCGAGGGCGATCGCTGGAAAGCCGACAGGCTGCTTTCAGCGGCGGGCTTCGATTTTGTCGCCAAGCGTTTCAAGCCGGATTCCATCTTCGCCTCGGGCACCAACATGGATGTCGTCGAACTATGGTTCCCGCGCCTGTCCGACGAGGACCAGATGCTGGCCGTCGCCCGTTTCAACGAGATCACCTCGGTGCAAGGCTCATCGATGGCGGTGGCCTTGCCCGGCATCGTCGCGGCGCTGACGGCTCTGCACAAGCGATCCTACCGGCTCGGCGTCGCCACCAATGATTCGACTGCCGGTGCCGAAAAGACCATGGTCACGCTCGGCGTCGCGCAGCTGTTCACCGCCGCCTATGGCTATGACGCGGTCGCCAATCCGAAACCGGCGCCGGACACGATCGTCGCCTTTTGCGACCTGACCGGGTTGAAGGCGTCCGAGATCGCCATGGTCGGCGACAACCGCCACGACCTGGAGATGGCGCGTGCCGGCGGCTGCGGCCTGGCGGTCGGCGTGCTCTCCGGCACCGGCACGCGGGAATCGCTGGCGTCGATCGCCGATGTCGTTCTGGATTCGGTTGCCGACTTGCCGGACTTTCTGTCGGCGCGGGTCAAGGAGACGGTCTGACGGGGGCCTGGGGCAAACTCAATTCGGCTCGGGATTTCCCCGCCAATGGCCGAGTTGGGGGAAGCAGCCATGAAACTATGGAGCTTCTGGTTTGTTTTCGGACATAGTGGGCTACTCATCAGCAGAGCAAACGTACCCGCATTTGCCGCACCTGATCTTGGCGCTTGCGTTATCGATGTCTTCGCCAGGCTGAAGCTCGAAGCCGCGATTTTCGCACTTTGGGCAAACTATGAAGCCGATATGTTGAACAACTTTAATCCACGCCATTCGACTTCTCCTATCAACGGCTAATCCAATCTATTTTCTGCCCCTTGAGGTTTGTCCACAATGAGTAGAATCCGGCCATTCAGAGCGACTGGGCTTTGCCGCGTCGCGCTAGCAATCTTCCGGCTCGAACCAAAACACACCGCTCGGCTTGGTCACATCACCCTTTGCGTCGCCGAAATCCGGCACCTGATATTCGGCGAGCAATCGTAGCCGCGACAGCGGCAGGTCGGCGCGGCGGGGATCGCCGACCAGCACCTCGATGCCGGCTGCCAGGCAGCGGTCGAGGAACGGGATCACCCGCAGAGCAACCTCGCGGCCGTAGAACACGTCGCCGGCAAGCACGAGGTCGACGGCCGGCGGCGGGCCTGTGGTGATGTCCTTGTCGACAATGGTGATCTCGACGCCGTTGGCCGCGGCATTGATGCCGATCGCGGCGACGCCGTTGCGGTCGATCTCGGCCGCGATCACCGCGCTGGCGCCGGCCTTGGCGGCGGCGATGCCGACAAGGCCCGAGCCGGCGCCGAGGTCGAGCACGCGGCGGCCGGCCACGCTTTGCGGATGGTCGAGTATATAGCGCGCAAGCACGGCGCCGCCGGCCCAGGCATAGGCCCAGTAGGGCGGCTGCGGCTCAGCTTCGTGCTCCTTGGTTTGGCTGCCGTCTTCCGGTCCATGAACTCGCCACTCGACAAGCCGCCTCAGGCCGCTGCCGGAATGAGCCGTATAGAGCTGGATTTCACGAAGGGCGGGAACGGGCGCAAGCCGCAGGTTCGCCTTGATGAACACTACTGCATCGGGACGCCGACTATCGTCCGCCATCCCGCCGTCGCCAGGCTCGCCGTTCAAACTATTCCCGCAGCGCCCGGCGCAAAATCTTGCCCACCGGCGTCTTCGGCAGCTCGGTCCTGAACTCGATGTATTTGGGTCGCTTGTAGCCGGTCAGGTTCTCGCGGCAATAGGCGGTCAGTGCCTCGACGGTCAGCGCCGGGTCCTTCTTGACCACGAACAGCTTCGGCACCTCGCCCGAATGCTCGTCCGGCACGCCGACCGCCGCCACTTCGAGCACGCCCGGATGCTGGGCGACGACTTCCTCGAGTTCGTTGGGATAGACGTTGAAGCCGGAGACCAGGATCATGTCCTTCTTGCGGTCGACGATCTTGGTGTAGCCGCGCTCGTCCATGAAGCCCATGTCGCCGGATTTGAAGAAGCCGTCCTTGGTCATCACCTTGGCGGTCTCGTCCGGCCGGTTCCAGTAACCGGCCATGACCTGCGGCCCGCGAATGCAGATCTCGCCGACCTCGCCGAGCGGCAGGTTGTTGCCGTCATCGTCGCGGATGACGATCTCGGTCGACGGCAGCGGCAGGCCGATCGTGCCGGTGAAATTGCTGTCGCTGAACTTGTTGGCGGTCGCCACCGGCGAGGTCTCCGACAGCCCGTAGCCCTCGGTGATCGAATTGCCGGTCAGCGCCTTCCAGCGCTCGGCAACCCCCTTCTGCACCGCCATGCCACCACCCAGCGTCATGATCAGCGGCTTGAAGTCGAGCTTGCGGAAATCCTCGTTGTTGAGCAGCGCGTTGAACAGCGTGTTGAGGCCGGGGAAAATGTGCATCGGGTATTTCTGCAGCTCCTTGACGAAGCCGGGAATGTCGCGCGGGTTGGGAACGAGCACGTTCTGGGCGCCCTGCTGCATGCCCATCAGCGCGTTCACCGTCAGCGCGAAGATATGGTAGAGCGGCAGTGCGCAAATGAAGTTGAGATGCGCCGGTTTCGGCTTGATCGCATAGGCGTCCTGCAGCCACAGCGTGTTCTGCGCGACATTGGACAGCACATTGGAGTGCAGCAGCACAGCACCTTTGGAAATCCCCGTGGTGCCGCCTGTATATTGCAGGAAGGCGACGTCGCTGGCTTCCATCTTGGCCGGCTTGAAGGCGATGCCGGCGCCGGCCTTCACCGCCGCATTGAATTTGACATGGCCGGGCAGCGACCAGGCCGGCACCATCTTTTTCACCCGGCGCACGACCAGGTTGACGATCGTGCCCTTGAGGCCGCCGAGCATGTCGCCCATCGCCGCGACCACCACATGCTTGACCGCCGTCCTGGCAATCACCGCGTCCAGGGTGCTGGCGAAATTCTCCAGAATGACGATCGCCTGCGCGCCGGAATCCTTGAGCTGATGTTCGAGCTCGCGCGGCGTGTAGAGCGGATTGATGTTCACCACGACATAGCCGGCGCGAAGCACGGCCATCATCGCCACCGGATATTGCAGCACATTCGGCATCATCAGCGCCACGCGTGCGCCCTTCTGCAGGCCCTTCAATTGCAAATAGGCGCCGAAGGCGGCCGATTGCCGCTCGAGTTCGGCATAGGAGATCGACTTGCCCATGCAGACGTATGCCGGCTGGCCGGAAAACTGCTTGCAGGCGCCGACGAGGAAGTCGCCGATCGAACTGTAGGGCAGGGCGCCGATCTCCGCCGGCACGACTTTCGAATAGCTTTTTAGCCATGGCTTTTCCGGCAAGCCCGCGGCAAGCGCCGTCAGCGTATTCGGCAGTTTTTTGGCCACGCCCGTCGACGGCTTCGAGGCGGGCTTCGCCGCGGCTGTCTTGGCGGCTGGCGGCTGGGCGGGCTTTGCAGCGGGTGCTGTCTTCGCAGCGCGGTTGACCGCAGGTTTCGCTGCCGGCTTGGCGCTTGCCTTCGCCGGCGTCGAGGTTGCCGTTGGCTTGACGGCGGGAGTGGCTTTGGCCGGTGGCGCTTTCGACTTGGCGGCAGCGGCGGCCGGTTTTGAAGCTTTCGCCGCTTTTGCTTTCGCCGGGGCCGTTGACTTTGTTGCTTTCGCCACCTCTAGCCTCCCTAAGTCGTTCTGTTGCCTGCTCCATGCTGCGCCGCCTCGATGTGGTGAGGCGTCCTCCGCTGCAGCGATGTCGCGGATCCCGGAAAATCCAGCGTGTCATCTATCTATTGCGACTATCGGCGGCCGTGCAAGTCTTGCCCCAGCGGCAGGACGGCAAAGATTTGCCGTCGAAATCCTTCCCGCGACGCCGGCTCGGCAATGCCGTCCTGTCATCTCGGTGGCGAAACCCAGGCTTGTGGATTTTTGGCTTACGATTGCTGCGATCAATGAAAAAATGCGGTCGTTAACAATCCCGTGATTAGCAGATTTTGCTATTTGTTTCTGCAGTTCGTCAAAGACCGAGAAATATTTTCTGCTTACGGTGGGGTAGGCAAACAGGGTGTTCCAAAGCCGGAAAAACGGTGCTTATATGCGCGCTTCGCGAGCCTATAGAGGGGCTTGGAAGAACATCAGGGAGTGCTCAATGAAAAAGAAACTGACTTTTGCAGCCGCGTTGCTGGCTGCAAGCGTCCTCGGCGGTGTGGCCAATGCCAAGACGCTGGTCTATTGCTCGGAGGCCTCGCCGGCCAACTTCGACCCGGGTACCACGACGGGCGGCAACGACTTCGACGCCTCGTCGCGCACCGTCTATTCGCGCCTGGTCGAGTTCAAGCATGGCGGCACCGAAGTTGTGCCCGGTCTCGCCGACAAATGGGAGATTTCGGACGACGGTCTGGTCTATACTTTCCACCTGCATCCGGGCGTGAAGTTCCAGACGACGGATTTCTTCAAGCCGACGCGTGATTTCAATGCCGACGACGTCGTCTTTTCGTTCGATCGCCAGTTCAACAAGGAAAACCCCTGGAACGGCGAGAAGTACCTGCCGAACCTGACCTGGGACTACTACACCGGCATGGACATGCCGAAATACGTCGCCAAGTGGGAAAAGGTCGATGACCTGACCGTGAAGCTGACGCTGACCGAGCCGAACGCGCCGATGCTGGCCAATCTCGGCATGGACTTCGCCTCGATCGTGTCGAAGGAATATGCCGACCAGCTGGAAAAAGACGGCAAGATGGCCGACTTCTCGACCAAGCCGGTCGGTACAGGTCCGTTCCAGTTCGTCGACTACCAGCTGGATTCGGTCATCCGCTATGCGGCCAACCCGGACTACTTTAAGGGCAAGGAAAAGATCGACGATCTCGTCTTCGCGATCACGCCTGACGCCACCGCCCGCATCCAGAAGGTGCTCGCCGGCGAATGCGATATCGCGCCCTATCCGAATCCTGCCGACATCGGCACGATCAAGGCCAACGCCGACGTGACCCTGATGGATCAGGCTGGCCTCAACATCGGCTATATGAGCTACAACACCACCATCCCGCCGCTCGACAAGCCTGAAGTGCGCCATGCGCTCAACCAGGCGATCGATCGGGAATCGCTCATCAAGTCGCTGTTCCAGGACGCCGGCGCCACGCCGGCCGTAAACCTGATCCCGCCGACCATGTGGTCGTGGAACAAGGACGTGAAGTCCGACGCCTATGATCCGGAAGCAGCCAAGAAGGTGCTGGCCGATGCCGGATTGAAGGAGATCCAGCTTTGGGCCTCCGACCGCGTCCGTCCCTACAACCCGAACTTCCAGCGCGCCGCGGAACTGATCCAGGCTGACTGGGCCAAGGTCGGCGTCAAGGCGGAGATCGTCAGCTACGAGTGGACGAAGTACCGCGAAGAAGGCAAGAAGAAGGAGCGCCCGGGCGCCTTCCAGATCGGCTGGACCGGTGACAATGGCGATCCGGACAATTTCTTCGCCACGCTGTTCGCCTGCTCGGCCATCGGCGTGTCGAACTACTCCAGCTGGTGCGACAAGGACTTCGAGGATCTGATCCAGAAGGCCAAGAAGACCAGCGACCAGGCCGAACGCACCAAGCTCTATGAAGAGGCGCAGGTTGTCTTCCAGAAGCAGGCTCCGGCCTTCCTCATGGCACACAGCCAAGTCTACGCAGTCGTGCGCAAGAATGTCAGCGGCTTCATGATGGACCCGCTCGGCATTCATCGCTTCGACGGCGTCGACAAGGCCGAATAGAACTGTTAGGCGGGCGGCGCGCAATCAGGCGCCGCCCGCTTTTCAAGATGCTCCGATATCTCCTAAACAAAATCGTCTTGGTGCTGCCGACGCTGATCGGCATCACCATCTGCGCCTTCGCTTTCGTCAGGCTGCTGCCCGGCGATCCCATTCTTGCCATGGCCGGCGAGCATGGCGTGTCGCCCGAGCGTTACGCGGAACTGAAGGAACAGTTCGGCTACAATTTGCCGATCTGGCAGCAATACGCGCATTATGTCCGCGATGCCGCGACCGGTAATTTCGGCGTGTCGATTTCGTCCAAGCGGCCGGTCATCGAAGATTTCATGACGCTCTTCCCGGCAACCATCGAGCTCTCAGTCTTCGCCATGATCTTCGCCATGGTGCTGGCCATCCCGGCCGGCATCATTGCTGCGGTCAAACGCGGCTCCTGGTTCGACCAGGGGCTTATGGGCACCGCCCTCGTCGGCTATTCCATGCCGATCTTCTGGTGGGGCCTGCTGCTGATCATCTTTTTCTCCGGCTATCTCGGCTGGACCCCGGTTTCAGGCCGCATCGGCCTTCAGTTCTTTATCAAGCCGATCACCGGCTTCCTGACCCTCGACAGCCTGCTCTACGGCAAGTGGGATGCTTTCCGCTCGGCATTGAGTCACCTGGTGCTGCCGACAATTGTGCTCGGCACCATCCCGCTGGCGGTGATCGCGCGCCAGACGCGCTCGGCCATGCTCGAAGTGCTGGGCGAAGACTATGTGCGGACCGCCCGCGCCAAGGGCCTGTCGTCGTCCCGCGTCATCGGCGTGCATGCGCTGCGCAATGCGCTGATCCCGGTGGCCACCACCATCGGCCTGCAGGTCAGTACCCTGCTCGCCGGCGCCATTCTCACAGAAACCATCTTCGCCTGGCCGGGCATCGGCAAGTGGATGGTCGAATCCATATCCAAGCGCGACTATGTCGTCGTGCAGTCAGGCTTGCTGCTGATCGCCCTTATCGTCATGGCGGTGAACCTGATCGTCGACGTGCTTTATGCCGTCATCAACCCGCGCATCAGGGCGGCGTGATGAGCCAGTCGACCGAAATCGCCCCGATGGCCGCCGGCAACCCTGACCGACTGACCGGCTTCAGGACTTTCTGGCACTATTTCTCGGGAAACCGCGGCGCCGTCATCGGCCTGTTCGTCTTCATCGTTTTGGTGCTGGCCGCGCTCTTTGCACCGCTGCTCGCGCCCTATGCGCCCGACATCCAGGACAAGACCGCTTTCTTGCGTCCGCCGGCCTGGCAGGCAGGCGGCAGCATGGAATATCTGCTTGGCACCGACGCGGTCGGCCGCGACATGCTCTCGCGCCTGCTCTATGGCGCGCGTTTCTCGCTGCTCATCGGCGCCGTCGTGGTCACGCTGGCGCTTGTCGGCGGCATCACGCTCGGCCTTTTGGCCGGCTATTTCCGGGGCTGGGTCGACGTGGCGATCATGCGGGTCATGGATCTGATCCTGTCCTTCCCGTCGCTGCTCTTGGCGCTGGTTCTGGTCACCATCCTCGGCCCCGGCCTGTTCAACGCCATGCTGGCCATCGCGCTTGTCCTGCAACCCCACTTTGCCCGTCTGGTGCGCGCTGCCGTCATGGCCGAAAAGAGCCGCGAATATGTGGTCGCCGCCAAGGTCGCCGGCGCCGGCCATATAAGGCTTATGCTGCGCACCATCCTGCCCAACTGCCTGGCGCCGCTGATCGTCCAGGGCACGCTGTCCTTCTCCAACGCCATCCTGGAGGCGGCCGCTCTCGGCTTTCTCGGCCTTGGCGCCCAGCCGCCGACACCGGAATGGGGAACCATGCTCGCCTCGGCGCGTGAATTCATCCTGCGCGCCTGGTGGGTGGTGACCTTCCCCGGTCTGGCCATCCTCATCACCGTGCTTGCCATCAACCTGATCGGCGACGGTCTGCGCGATGCGCTCGATCCGAAGCTGAGGAGGTCGTAATGGCGCTGCTCGACATCCGCAATCTCGTCGTCGAGTTCCAGACCGCATCCGGCCCGTTCCGCGCGGTCGATGGCGTCTCGCTCCATGTGAACGAACGTGAAGTGCTGGCCATCGTCGGCGAATCCGGCTCCGGCAAGTCGGTGTCGATGTTGGCTGTGATGGGGCTGTTGCCGTGGACGGCGACGGTCACTGCCGACGAGATGAGCTTCAACGGCCGCGATCTCCTGAAGATGAGCCCGGCCGACCGGCGCAAGATCGTCGGCAAGGACATGTCGATGATCTTCCAGGAGCCGATGGCCAGTCTCAATCCGTGCTTCACCGTCGGCTTCCAGATCGAGGAGGTGCTGCGCTTCCATATGGGCATGGACAAGACCCAGCGTCGCGAGCGCGCCATCGAATTGCTGACGCAGGTCGGCATTGCCGAGCCGGGCGAACGGCTGAACTCGTTTCCGCACCAGATGTCAGGCGGCCAGTGCCAGCGCGTGATGATCGCCATCGCCATCGCCTGCAATCCGAAGCTTCTGATCGCCGACGAGCCGACGACCGCGCTCGACGTCACCATCCAGAAGCAGATCCTCGACCTGCTGGTCTCGCTGCAGGTCAAATACGGCATGGGCCTGATCATGATTACCCACAATATGGGCGTCGTGGCCGAGACCGCCGACCGCGTCATCGTCCAGTACAAGGGGCGCAAGATGGAAGAGGCCGACGTGCTGTCGCTGTTTGAATCGCCGAAGAGCAATTACACCCGCGCGCTTTTGTCGGCACTGCCGGAAAATGCCGTCGGCGACCGGCTGCCGACCGTCTCGGACATGCTGTTCGAACCGGCTGCCGGGAGCGTCTGATGGGCATCAAGGTCGTCGAAGGCAAGGACATCGTGCGCGACTATCACGTCGGCGGCGGCCTGTTTCGCGGCGCGCGCACCGTGCATGCGGTCAAGGGCGTCTCGTTCAGCGTCGACAAGGGCAAGACGCTGGCCATCGTCGGTGAATCGGGCTGCGGCAAGTCAACGCTGGCGCGCATCATCACGCTGATCGATCCGGCAACGTCGGGCGAGCTGTTCATCGACGGCAACAAGGTCGACATCGCAAGGAACGGCCTGACCAGGGAGATGCGCCGCAAGGTGCAGATCGTCTTCCAGAACCCTTACGGATCGCTCAATCCGCGCCAAAAGATCGGAGATGTGCTGGGCGAGCCGCTGCTCATCAACACCGACAAGCCGGCCGAAGAGCGGCGCGACCTCGCCATGAGGATGCTGAAGAAAGTCGGCCTCGGTACCGAGCACTACAATCGCTATCCTCACATGTTCTCGGGCGGCCAGCGCCAGCGCATCGCCATTGCCCGCGCGCTGATGCTGAACCCGAGCCTGCTGGTGCTTGACGAACCGGTCTCCGCGCTCGATCTTTCGGTGCAGGCGCAGGTGCTCAACCTGCTCGCCGACCTGCAGGACGAATTCCAGCTGACCTATGTCTTCATCAGCCACGATCTGTCGGTCGTGCGCTACATCGCCGACGATGTGATGGTGATGTATTTCGGCGAAGCCGTCGAATACGGCTCGCGCGAGGAGGTCTTCGCCGACCCCAAGCACAACTACACCAGGACGCTGTTCGCCGCGACGCCGCGCGCCGACGTCGCCTCGATCAAGGCGCGGCTGGCGAAGAAGAAGGCCGCCTGACCTCCCACCGAGAATTGTTTTTGAACAATCGGAAATGCGTCGCGGCGGTGGTTTGCCGGCAGGATTGATCGCAATCTGCGAGCTGCCGGGCGCAAGCCGCGTCGCAGGTCGGGGTGCGCCCCATCACTCACCCGCTCCGTGCTGGTAAAGCTCGTCCATGCTGAGCATTGCCAGGGTTGCGAAGGGGGCCTGTTTTTTCACCCGACCGCGGCTCAAGATCACCACGTCGTCGCAGAACGATATGGTGCTGTAATGATGACTGATGACAATGGTGGTGCGGCGGCCGGCCCGCGACTTCAGCGTCTCGACAATAGCGGCTTCTGACAACCCATCCACCGCACTGGTGGCTTCGTCGAGGATGAGAATATCGGGATCGCGCACCAGCGCCCGCGCCAGGGCGATCCTTTGCCTTTGTCCGGCTGACAGGTTGATGCCCCGGTATCCGACCAGCGTCGCGTAGCCCTGCGGCAGGTGCTCGATGAATTGATGTGCCTCGGCCAGCCTTGCGGCGCGCATGGCGTCGCTGGCCGACGCCGTGTCGTAGCCGTAGATAATGTTTTCAAAAATGGTGCCATCGACCAGTTCCAGCTCCTGACTGGCCAGGGCAATGTTCCGCCGCCACTGGCTTGGGTCGACTTCATCGAGCGGTGCCCCATCGACGAGGATCCTGCCGCTGTCGGGTTTGACGAAGCGGCACAGGAGATTGACGATCGTTGTCTTGCCGGCGCCCGAGCGGCCGATCAGCGCCGTCGAGCGGCCGCTGCGGATGTCGAACACCGCCTTATGCAGCACCGCCTCGCGCGCGTCGGGGTCTGACAGGGGACCGGAATAGGCGAAGCTCACATCATCGAAGCTGATCCCTTGGCGCAAGCCGTCGAACGGCAGGCTGCCCTGCGGCGCCTCGGGCTTGTCGGAAGGATCGAGCAGCCATTGTACCTCCTCCAGCGAGCCGCTCATGCCTTGCAACTGACTCCAGGACATCTGCAAGGCGCGCATATGCGGCTGCAGTCGGTAGAGCAGGATGAGGAAGGCGACGGTCAGCGGGAAGCTTACATTCGCCAGCCAGGCTCCGATCACCACCGCCAGGAACAGCATCGCGTGCAACACCTCGGTCAGTGGCGGCAAGACGCCCTGGCGGATTGAAAGCACGAAAGCCGCCCGCCGCACCCCGTCGGACGCTTTGGCGAAGACCCCCTTTTCGCGGTTCTCCTGCCCGAAGATGCGAATTAGGCGCCCGGCATGCACCAGATGCAGCATCTGCGACGCCAGTGCGCTGTTGCGCGAGACGACGCTGCGGCTCGGCGCCTTCAGATTGGACGACAAAACCCCGTGCGCCAGCTGGACGAGCGCCAGCCCTAGCGTCACCAGCAGCGTCATCTGCCAAGAGAGGAGCAGGAGGAAGGCGAGCAGGATGACGGCGGCCGAGGCACTGACGATCGCGCCGAGCAGGGCCTGGATAGCGTCGGATGCTCGCCAGGATTCGTTGGAGATGATGTTGAGCAGCCGCCCGGGGCTTTGCTGCAGGAAAAAGGGGTAGCCGACCCTGAGCAACTGCTCCGACAGTGCGCTACGGATCGAATAACCTGCCTTGCCGTAGATGTAGCTGGTCAGCAGCGTGTTGGCGAAGGCAAAGACATTTTTCAGTACGATCGAACCGAGGATCGCGGCCGAAATGGCGATCAGCCGCTGGCGCTCGCCGAGGTCCGCTCCAACCTGCTGGAGGAGGGCGGAGAAACCGGCCATGCCTGATGTTTCGCCACGTCCCATAATGATGCCAAGCAGCGGAATGATGAGACCGATGCCGAGGCCTTCCAGCGCGGCGCCCGCAAGCCCGAGCCCCACCACGACGGGAACGAGCCGCAACAGCCTGCCACCAAGCGCGCGGCGCAGCATTGGCAGGGCTGACGGAATCAGTGACATTATCGCGCTCTGGCCTCCGCATTGGCTTCGCTGGCTTGTCGGTCGTGGCGCAACGGCAGCCGTTTTGGCCATCCCATCATGACGAGCAGCGCAAATCTGGCGGCACCTGCCAGATTCATAACGACAATAGGCCAGTGCGACAGATCGAGGTCGCGGTCAAAGCGAGGACGGCCCGCCAGTTCCCTGAACGCGGCCCGCGCAGACCAATAGACATGGCGAAGCAGCCAAGGGGCGTGGCGGACATGTTTCAGGCACAGCGCACCATTACCGAGGCTATAGTCGCGGTGCAGCCTGTCGATCGACTTGCGGTCTCGCCGGCCGTGATGATGCAAGACCGTCATGTCGGGCACGTACTCGACCGGCATGCCGAGCAGCATCGCCCGCACGAGATAATCAGTATCTTCAGCCGAGCGTAGCGGGCCGCCAGCGCCGAAGCGTTCGTCGAACGAGCCGATGCGGGCCGCGACGTCGCGGTGCATGGTCATGTTGCAGCCGAGCACGAAGCCGCCGGGGTGGACCGCCGGGGTCAGCCGCTCGCTTGCCTCGCAGAGCTTTATGGTGAAGGGCAGGTCCCGGGCATCACCGAGCTCGACCCGGCCGCCGCGGATCAGCCACTTCTCGCCACTTCGGTAGTGCCGCTCCAGGTCGCGGAGATAGTCGCGGTCGAGCTTGCAGTCGTCGTCGACGAAGACCAGCACGCGGCCTCGCGCTCGCGCCAATCCGGCATTGCGGGCAGCGGCTAGTCCGGGGCGAGTCTCCGAGACGGCTGTGACTGGGATGTCGGAAGTTTCGGCGATAGCGGCCAGCCGCTTTGACGTGCCGTCCCGTGAACCATTATCGACCACCACCAACTCTGCCGCGAAGGTGGCGTGCACCCGGCATGCGGCCTGGATCGAGGCTATGCAAGCCTCCAGCACAGCGGCGCGGTCGCGCGTGCAGACGATGAAACTGACCTCGAGCGACGGCCGCTCCGATCGGGGAGATGTCGGGACAGCCGCACTCGCAAACTGGTGATCGCGCAGGAGCGGGTGGGGCCTGTCGGTCATACCAGTCCCCGCTGATAACGCGTAAGCACCGCTTCGGCCGGCGTGGTTTTGAAGAAGTAGGCCACCGCGTCCGCCCGCTTTCCGGCCCTTATCGAGAGCAGGCTGAGCCAAGGCGCCCAGACGCCGGGACGCAGCGCATATTGTTCGCGGCGCCGGATGAAATTCCATCTCGCCGTCCGCGTGAGCAATTCGTGGGTCAGCGGCGGTTCTCCTTCGTCGCCGACGAGTTGGTAGAGGAAATAGAACAGGTTCAGCGCGCCTGCCTCGAAGCTTGGCCGTGTGTCGGTCGGCAGCTCCGAAATCCGCTCTTCGAGCGCACGGATGAAATCGGCTGCGCGCGAAACCGTGTCGAAAGAGACGGCCTCGCCGATGTCGCGCAGATCCGCTGTGGTTTCCGCAAGCCCCTCACGCTCGAGATTTTCGGCCACGATCCGCAAATGCGTCCTGCGCATTTCCTTGGCATGCCGCATGGTCACGCTTCCCGCATGGATGCGATAGACGAGCAGGCTATCGGGCAATATGGTCGCCGGGAAACGGCCGGCAAGCCGTCTGAAGAGATCAAAATCCTCGGCATGTCTATATTTGGGATCGTAATAGAGATCGTTGTTCCCAATGACATTCCTGTTGTAGATCACCGTCGGATGTAAGAATATCGTAAAGAACATCGACAATATGTCGAGCCGGCCGAGCCGGAACACCGGGTCTAGCCTGCCTTTGGCGATACGGCCGTGAAGCAAGGTATCGACGCAGGCGCCGCAGAAGCCGAGATCGGGCCGCCGCTCGAACAGTGCGACCTGGCGCGAGAGGCGCCGGGGATAGGCGACATCGTCCGCATCCATTCGCGCAACAAGCTCGCCCTGGGCCAGTCGTAGCCCTTCATTGAGGGTGGCGACGAGGCCGCGGTTCTCACGCGAGATGACAGAAACGCGATTGTCTGCCCGGCGGTATCGTTCGAGAATCTCGAGCGAGTTGTCAGTCGATCCGTCATCGATAGCGATGACCTCCAGGCGATCGTAGTCTTGCCGCAGAATGCTCTCCAGCGCAGCGGTGAGATAAGGCCCGGCATTGTAGACCGGCAGCAGGACGGAGACGAGCGGCGCGGTGGTCATCTCTGCGCATCCGTTCGCCGGAGTTCGAGTGCGGCGCGGCCATCGGGGGATCCGCCGGGATAGGCGTCCGCCGCCCTGCCGAGCCAGCCGGCATCGCCAGAGCGTGCCTGGGAGCGGCGGCGCGCTACATAGGGGAAGCGGCGCTTGACGCCGTTGAGCGGCTTTTCGAAAGCCGTCCACGAGATCGAAGCGACGGCGATCGTGGCGGCGCTCGCGACCAGGAAACGCCCTGGCCCCTGCTCCGAGACATTGAGCGGGATCCAGGGCTGTGACTTGACGGCGAGCGAAAGAAGGATCGGATGGTAAAGATAGACGCCGTAGCTGATGCGGCCCAGTGACAGCAGCGGTGGCAGTTCGAAAACCCTGCCGAGGACGCCGCCAAGGCCGGCTGAACAGGCGGCGACAACGGCCACCAGCGGCACTAGGGGCAGGATCTGCAGTAACGCCCAGCGGGCCCATTCCAGCATAGGATCGGCCGGCGCAGGGATAAGCCACTCAATCGCCAGGAAGACAGCCGCAAGGGCTGGCCAGCCTAGCCGCATCCATTGCGGCAGGCCGGCGCCTCTGGTCCGCCGGCAGGCAAGCAAAGCACCAAACGCCAGCGCGTCCATCGATGCTGGCGGCAGCAGGTCGCGCGCTAGCGCCGGGGTGGCGGTGATCGGCCAGTAGAAGCGATAGGCCAGCGACAACAGGATGACGCCGATAGTGATCGCTTCCACCCGCCGGCGGGGTGCGAGAAGCACGACCAGCGGCCAGGCGATATAGAACTGCTCCTCGATGCTCAGGCTCCAGAAATGGCAGAGTAGCCAGGGCGTCCATTCGTTGCGCAGCGCGTACCAAAAATTCGACAGGTAAAGCGCATGCCAGACGAGCGATCCACTGGACTGCTCCAGATCGGTCAGCCAGACGAACCCAAGCACGGCGAAATAGGGCGGGAATATGCGCAGCGCGCGCCTGATGTAGAAGGAACTCAATGCAGGGCCGGCTTTGAATTCGGCCGCGGCGCGCGCTTCGAGCAGCAGTCGTGTGATCAGGAAGCCGCTCAGCACAAAAAAAAGCCGCACCCCGATGTGGCCCCAAAAGGAGGACCCGTTGGGTGCAAGGAAATGGGAATAGAGAACCATCGTGACAGCGATGGCGCGCAGAGCGTCCAACTGATTGTCACGCGCGACCGCCATCAGCCATTTCCGCCGGTCTGAAATCTCCGATGAAGCCAGCGGCCCTGCATTCCGGGCCTCAGGTCGAGGCCTGCCAGCGTCGAGAGTGCGCCGACAACATCAAACCCGCGCCTTTTGCGCGGGGCAGCCTCGAAATCGGTGCTGGCCAGCGAAAAATTCAAGGTGATCAACTTGGCGGAATCCTCCACGGCGCACTTCCCAGTACCAAATCCCCCAAGAAATGGTGCAACCGGGCAATGGTGCAGTGCAACACAAAATATCTATCGAGCTGTAATATTTGTGTGAGTTAGTGCTAAAAATGGGTATGATTTGCGAGTGCGTTGCGTCACTGAGGGTTTTTCACGTCCGCAATGCTGTACGAGAAGTGGTACCATGTCAGAAAAGACCCGGTTTAATTACACAACTATAATCCGGAGTGTCTGATATAGGTCAAAATTGACGAAGATTATTCTAAGGTAGTGGTTTTGTATCTTATAAATTATGCTTGTAGTGTCGGGTTCTCTAGGTTGTCGATCTTGCGCGATGCAGCATAGTCGATGGTCAAGCGTCTGACGACGCAATCCTGTGGCGGCGGCCATATGGCGCATGTCGACGAGGCAGACGGGAAGTGCCGGTGTTGGCGTAGGGAGTGACGTGCATTAGCCTTGCACCTGCCGTCACGCTTGCGTCGGATGGAGAACTGGTGCCGCTTAGGTGACTCGAACACCTGACCCCATCATTACGAATGATGTGCTCTACCAACTGAGCTAAAGCGGCCCAGGAAGCGCGAAGCCTCCAGGATCGGCTGGGTGATAGACTCAACCGGCCGCTAATTCAAGATGGGCAACCGTGATTTCAAGGCTGGATCCGGCAATTCGTTCCGTCATTTTCCATTGGCGCGGAATAAGCCATCGCCTCGTTTGCTTTTTCGATTACGCGGAGACGTCGCGCCGGACTGCGCGCAAATCGCCCGGCAAGGCGGCAAACGGACTGATTTTATTGCTAAAAGGCATCGAAATGGGCGTTGAACAGGCCTGTAAGGCAGAATGCGGGCGCTCGCCCGTTGATTGATTGGTCGCCTGCGGCTAACGATCATGGCAATGTAAGCGAACGGACAGGGGAATTCGCTTGGACGCGATCGAAAAAGCGATCCGCAACGCCTTCGAGAAAGGCAACGCCGAGGACCGGGCATTTCGCGAGCGGGTCTATCGGTCGGCTTTCGCGGCGCTCGACCGCGTGCTCCAGGCCAATCCCGGCGTGACGGTGGAAGCCGCCATCAAGCGCCGTAAGGCGGTGCAGGAAAAGATCGCCGAGATCGAATCCGAATTCCTGCCCGCGGTCCCCGATGTCGCCGCGCAGACGCAGAGCGCTGCGCCGACGCAGAGCGCTGCGCAGACGCAGAGCGCTGCGCAGACACAAGATACCGCGCTGACGCAACGCGTTGCGCAGCCGCAAGACGCCGTACAGGGCGCCGCCGAAGCGCCCGCGGTCGATGCCCCGACAGGTGTCGCGGCCGGACCGTCGCCGGCGATCGTCGTTGATGGACCGGTTCAGCCCGAGGCATCCGACGCGCCGCGTTCGCGCGTGCTGCCGGTCGTCCCCGACATCATGCCTGACGCCACGCTGCCCGGCGCCCCGGCGATCGATATGGCCGATTCCGCGCCGGCCGAGGCCGCGGCGGAAGTGGCGCCTGACCGCGATGAAAGGCGGATAAGGGGCCGCCGCCTGCCGCTGACGGCGATCTTCTTTGGCGTGACGTTGCTCGCCGCCGCCGGCATCGGCCTCTATTTCGCCGTGCAGACCGGGGTGTTCAAGACGCCGGCGCAGCTCGACACGGCGCCGCCCGAAGCGCCGCCGACCGTCGACGATGACGACTTCACGCCGCCTGCCGGTACAACTGAGCCGCAGCAGCCTGGCGCGCCGCAGCAGCCTGGTGTCGCCGAACAGACGCGCGACTGGATCAACGTGTTTACACCCACCGATCCAACGCATGTGGCGACCCCGTCCGACGCCAAGGCCGATGTCGTGCAGGACGACACCGGCTCCTTCCTGCGCATCCGCTCCGGTGCTTCCGGCTCGGCCATCAGCTTCGATGTCGGGCAGGGCGTGCTGGAGAAGCTTGCCGGCAAACATGCCGTGTTCGACATCGTCGCCCGCGCCGAGGACGGCAAGAACACGCAGATCTCCGTCGACTGCAATTTCGGCGATCTCGGCGATTGCGGCCGCAAGCGCTATGCGGTCGGCCAGCAGCGTAACGAATATCTGTTCGACGTGAAATTCCCCGACAAGCCCCCGGGCGCCGCCGGCAGCATCGCCATCAACTCCGACTTCGACAAGCAGGGCAAGGCGGTCGACATCTACGAGATCCGCGTCTCGATCGAACCGTGAGCGCTGCCTAGCGATCCAGCAGCGCCTGCAGCGTCTCGATGCGGTCGGCTTCGGCGGTCGGCTTGTCCCAGCGCAGCCGTGAGATGCGCGGAAATCGCATCGCAACGCCGGATTTGTGGCGAGTCGAACGGTTGAGACCTTCGAACGCCACCTCCAGCACCAGGCCTTGGCTGCGGTCGGCGCGCACCGAGCGCACCGGGCCGAAACGCTCGACCGTGTTGTCGCGGACAAATTTGTCGATCTGCTTCAGCTCCTCGTCGGTGAAGCCGAAATAGGCCTTGCCGACCGGCACCAGTTCCTCTGCGCCTTCCGGCCCCGACCAGACGCCGAACGTATAGTCGGAATAAAAGCTTGACCGCTTGCCATGGCCGCGCTGCGCATACATCAGCACAGCATCGACCGTGTGCGGATCGCGCTTCCACTTGAACCACGGGCCTTTCGGCCGTCCCGCGAGATAGGGCGAATCCCAGCGCTTCAGCATCACGCCTTCGATGATCGGGTGCGGCGGCGCGCGGCGCAGTTCCTCCAGCGTTTGCCAATCCGGGAATTCGACGAATGGCGACAGATCGAAACGGTGCGGGTCCAGCGTTGTGATGAAGGCCTCAAGACGGGCCCGCCGCTCGCGGAAAGGTAGCGCGCGCAAATCTTCGCCGTTGATCTGCAGCGCATCGTAGCAGCGCATGAACGCCGGGTATTGCTGCTGTATCTTCGGGGCCACGCTCTTGCGATTGAGCCGCTGTTGCAGGTCCGAAAAGGTGCCGGTCGCCACCGGCTCGCCGACCAGCAATTCACCATCGAGCGCGGCGGAAAAATCCATTGCCTGGGCGAGATCGGGGAATGCGCCGGACACATCGTCGCCGGTGCGCGAATAGAGCCGGCGCACGCCGCCCTCGCACACCGCCTGAACGCGGATGCCGTCCCATTTCCATTCCGCGGCATAGTCGGCCGGATCGAGCTTTTCGAGGTCGCCGTCGCCGACCGGGTTCGACAGCATCACCGGACTGAACAGGGCAAGTGCGGTCCGCTTCGGCTTCTCGGCCTTGCCTTCCAGCCACGCGAACAGCGAGATATAGGGCGGCGTCAGCCCGTGCCACAGCTCCTCGATCTCGGCGACATCGACCTTGCCGAAATCGGCCAGCGCCTGTTTGGCCAGCCGCGCCGAAACGCCGATGCGCAAGCCGCCGGTGACCAGCTTGATGATGGCAAAGCGCGCTGAAATGCCGGCGCTGTCGAGCAGCCCGGCCAGCACCTTGGGTCCGTCCGAGCGGCTCGCCGCCTGCAGCTTCGCCACGACGTCGCCAAGCGTCGGCTCCCGGTTGGGGATATGTCCCGGCGTTTGCGGCCAGACCAGCGACACGGTTTCAGCGAGGTCGCCGACATAGTCGTAGGAATAGCCGAACAGCACCGGATCCATGCGCTCGGTGACCAGCGTGCGCAGCATCGCCGGCTTGACCGCCGCAATGTTGAGGTCGCCGGTGATAGCCGCCAGCGCCAGCCCGCGGTCGGGGTCCTCGACGCTACGGAAATAATCGACGAGCAGCGTCAGCTTGCCATTGCGCGACGGCGTCAGCACCAAGCGGTCGAGGAGTTCGGCAAAGCGGTTCATGGATGCAAGGACCGCGTTGACGGCAGAGGTTTGCGTTCTGGCGCACCCCCCTCTGTCCTGCTGGACATCTCCCCTGCAAGGGGGGAGATTGGCAGCCTTGATCTTGCCGCCCATCTTGCGAGGTTGGCGATTGGCGAAAGCGGAGGTGACATCTGATCTCCCCCCTTGCGGGGGAGATGGCCGGCAGGCCAGAGGGGGGTGGGAAGGATCGCCGCGCCGGCGATTTCTGGATCAAAAATCACCATCAATCGCCCTCGTCCTCATATCCCACCAGGTGCAGTGGCCTGGCGGCGATGCCTTCCAGCTCGCACCAGCGCACCAGCGCTTCCTCGCGGCCATGCGTCACCCAGATTTCGCCGGCGCCCGTCTCCTTGACGGTGGCGGTCAGTTCATCCCAGTCGGCATGGTCGGAAATGATCAGCGGCAGTTCGACGCCGCCTTGCTTGGCGCGCTGGCGGATGCGCATCCAGCCCGAGGCGAAGCACGAGATCGGGTCGGGAAAGCGCCGCGCCCAGCGGTCGGCGAAGGCCGATGGCGGGCCGACAACGATGGCCCCGGTGAAATCCTGCTTGCCGCCGCTGTCGACGGTTGCCGGCTCCAGAATGCCGAGGTCGATGCCCTGGTTCTGGTAATATTCGCTGAGCTTGGCCAGCGCGCCGTGGATATAGATCGGCTTGTCATAACCGGCATCGCGCAGCAGCCGCATCACCCGCTGTGCCTTGCCCAGCGCATAGGCGCCGACCAGATGCGATCGCTCGGAAAACTGCGCCGCCGATTTGAGCAGGCGGGCGATCTCCTCCGTGTCGGGCGGATGGTGAAACACCGGCAGGCCGAAGGTCGCCTCGGTGATGAACACATCGCATTGGACCGGTTCGAACGGTGCGCAGGTCGCGTCCTTCTGGCGCTTGTAGTCGCCGGAGGCGACGATGCGCCTGCCCTTGTGCTCGACCGCGATCTGCGCCGAGCCCAGCACATGGCCGGCCGGATGGAAGGTGACGCTGACATCGTTCAGCGCCATCGCTTCGCCAAGCACGGCCGCTTGCGTTGTCCCGGCAAAATCCTCGCCATAACGCAACCCCATAATGTCGAGCGTCTGCTGCGTCGCCAGCACCGAACGATGGCCGGAGCGGGCATGGTCGGAATGGCCATGCGTGATTAACGCCCGGTCGACTGGCCGCACCGGGTCGATGAAGAAATCGCCGGATGGGCAATAAAGGCCTTCAGGCCGGGGATGAAGCAGTTCGCTGGCGCGCATCCACTCAAGATAGTGGCTAATTCCAGCGCGGGAAGCCTGTTGCAAGAGACTGCTGACTCGGCCTACAGCCAGCCACCGGCCGCATAGCCGGCGGGGCCATCGCCATGCAACCGCTGAAAATCTCGTCCGGCGACCTGACCGCCGACCGTCGCGCCGACTATGCCGAGATGCTTTTCGGCTCGGGCGAGCACGCGGCAGCGGCGGAGCTGCTGCTCGGCGCGCTGGAACTGGCGCCCCAATGGGCGGCGGGCTGGTTCCGTCTTGGCGAGATGCAGGAGACGGCCGAGCGGCTCGACGTGGCGGCTCAAGCCTGGGCGACGGCGCTGAAACTGGACCCGGTGGATCGCCTGGGTGCTGCGCTGAAGCTGCAGCTGATCGGCAAGGCGCCGGCTGCCGCAGCGCCACCCAGCGCCTTCGTCGAGACGCTGTTCGACCACTATGCCGAGACTTTCGAGGACTCGCTGGTCGACAAGCTCGGCTACCGGCTGCCGGAGTTTCTCGATCGCGCCATTCGCGCGGCAAGACCGGGCCGCTTTTCGCTGGCGCTCGATCTCGGTTGCGGCACCGGCCTGATGGGCGAGAAACTGCGGCCGGTCGCCGAACGGCTGGAGGGCTACGATATCTCCGCCGCCATGCTGAAAAAGGCCCGCGCCAAGGGCGTCTACGACCTGCTCGCCAAGGCCGATCTGCAGCATTTCGCCTATGCCGGGCCGAAAGCCGATCTGGTGGCGGCGGCCGACGTGTTCATCTATGTCGGCGCGCTCGATCGCGTGGTGAAGACCGTCGCCGGCATTCTGGCCACCAATGGCCTGTTTGCCTTTTCCGTCGAAACGCCAGCCAAGGGCGGGGCGGGCGGCGACGCCGGTTTTGCGCTGCAGCCGTCTCGTCGCTACGCCCATTCTCAAGCCTATGTCGAGCGGGTGCTTGCCGCAAACGGCCTGTCGGTGCTGTCGATGCAGCCGACCGTCATCCGCTGGGATCGCCGCCAGCCGGTCGGCGGGCTTGCCGCGCTGGCGGTGCCCTCGTCCAAGGGTTGATGTCTCGTCTGTTCGAAAACGTGAATAGGATTTTTGCGGCTGGCGCGGCATCAGGTAGGATACAAGCCGAGAAAAGCCCTCGGCAGGCATTGAGGAGGAACACATGCGCTGGAACATGATGGTCTTGGCGTCCTGCCTGGCGATGGCCGGCTGCAGCAGCTCGATGTCGGAGCGGCAGGACCAGGACGTACAATCGTCGCTGCAGTATGACAATGTGCCTTGCGACCAGTTGCTGGCGCAGCGCAACGAACTGGCGCAGCAATACCATCTGTCGACGGACGCCAAGCCGAGCTTCTCCAATCCGGCGATGGGCTTCGGCCCGTTCACGCCGGATATGCGCTCCAAAAGCAAGCGCGACACCGACTTGGCAAGCGGCCAGATCGATGCCATGAACCGCTCGATCGTCCGCCGCGACTGCGGCACGCCCAACAAGCAGAAGAAGTTCAGTCTGCCGAGCTGAACCTGGACTTCCTCAGTACCCCGCCTTGCGGTCGACCACGTTATCAAGCTTTTCGCCGCGCTCGAAGGCATCCATCTGCCGCAACATGCTCGGCGCCAGGTGGACAGGGTCGGAGGTCGCCGCCGCGTGCGGCGTCACGAACACTTTCGGGTGACTCCATAGCGGACTGGTCTTCGGCAGCGGCTCGACCTCGAACACGTCGAGGCTCGCCTCCTTCAGCGTGCCGTCGCCCAGCGCGCGCAAGATGTCGGCGTCCTTCTGCAGCCGGCCGCGCCCGGCATTGATCAGCACCGAGCCGCCGAGGCCGTTGCGCTTGCGCAATTCCTTCAGCACGCCGTAATTGATGATGCCGTGCGTGTCCGGCGTCAGCGGCAGCAGCACCACCAGTATGTCGGTGGCGTTGAGGAAGGGGATCAGCCCGGCCTCTCCGGCATAGGTCGCAACGCCTTTCATGGCCTTGTCGCTGCGCGACCAGCCATTGACGGCAAAGCCGAGCGACAACAGCACCGATGCCGCCGCGCGGCCGAGATTGCCGAGCCCCATAATGCCGACCGAGATGTCACCGGCCGGCCGCTGCGGCGGTTCGTGCCAGGTCTTCTTCGGCTGCTGCGCACGATAGAGCATGCCCTGGCGGTGATGGTCGAGCACGCGCCAGACGACATATTCGGTCATGTACTGCGTCAGGTTGTCAGCGACCACTTTGACGATCGGCACATCGGGCAGGCCGGGATCGGCGAAGATATGGTCGACGCCGGCCCCGATCGAGAAGATTGCGCGTAGATTCGGCAGCGATTTCAAGAGGTTCGGCTTCTGCTTCCACACCACCGCATAGGTGATCGACGGGTCAGAGGCGCCGTGCGGCTCCAGCACCACTTCGCGCTCGGCCGACAGCAGCTCGCGCCAGCGCTGCGGATGAAAGCCGGTGACGGCAAGCAGGATTTTGCCTTTTTCCATTTGCGGATTGTATTCCCTGTTATTCGCTAACGATACCGACTGGCGCCGTCTCGATCTTGAACGCGGCCGAGATCAGCGCCTTCGTATAGTCGGTCTGCGGGCGCTCGAAAATCTGTTCGGAAGGGCCGGCTTCGACGATCTTGCCATTGCGCATGACGATGACGTCATTGGCAAGGGCGCGAATGACTTTCAGATCGTGGCTGATGAACAGATAGGCAAGGTCGTGCCTGGCCTGCAGATTGCGCAAGAGGTCGACCACTTGCGCCTGCACGCTCATGTCGAGCGCCGAGGTCGGTTCGTCCAGCATGACGAAGCGCGGATTGAGCACCATGGCGCGCGCAATGGCGACGCGCTGGCGCTGGCCGCCGGAGAATTCATGCGGATAGCGGTTCCTGGTCGCCGGATCGAGCCCGACCTCCTTCAGCACGGCGACGACCTTGTCGTCGCGTTGGTCGGGCGACAGCTTCGGCTCATGGATCTTCAAGCCTTCCTCGATGATCTCCGAGACCGACATGCGCGGGCTGAGCGAGCCGAACGGGTCCTGGAAAACGATCTGCAACTCGCGGCGCAGCGGCCGCATGGCGTTGAAGGAAAGTTGGTCGATGTCGCTGCCGTTGAACTGGATGGTGCCGGTCGATGAGATCATCCGCGCCAGCGCCAGGCCGAGCGTCGTCTTGCCGGAGCCGGATTCGCCGACGACGCCGAGGGTCTGGCCGGCGCGCACGGTGACGTCGATGCCGTCCACCGCCTTCACATTGTCGACGGTGGTGCGAAAGAAACCCTTTTTGATCGGGAACCAAACCTTGATGTCCTTGCCGGTCATAACCGGCTTGGCGGCGTCGTTGGCGGCCGGCGGCTTGCCTTTCGGCTCGGCGGCGAGCAGGTGCTTGGTATAAGCGTGCTGCGGGTTGGCGAAGATGTCCTTCGTCGGTCCGGTCTCGACGATCTTGCCCTTGGTCATCACGCAGACGCGGTCGGCGATCTTTCTGACAATGCCGAGATCATGGGTGATGAACAGCATTGACATGCCCTTGCGGCTCTTCAGCCCCGCCAGCAATTCGAGGATCTGCGCCTGGACAGTGACGTCGAGCGCCGTCGTCGGCTCGTCGGCGATCAGCAGTTCAGGCTCGTTGGCCAGCGCCATGGCGATCATGACGCGCTGGCGTTGGCCGCCGGACAGCTGGTGCGGATAGGCGTCGAGCCGCTTTTCCGGTTCGCGAATGCCGACCTCGTTGAGCAGCGCCAGCGTGCGCGCCTTGGCCTGGCGGTCGCCCATGCCCTGATGCAGCGCCAGGATCTCGACGATCTGCTGCTCGATCGTGTGCAGCGGATTGAGCGAGGTCATCGGCTCCTGGAAGATCATGGTGATCTTGTTGCCGCGCACGCTGCGCAACTGCTTTTCGTTCATCGCCAAAAGGTCGGCGCCCTGGAACAGGATCTTGCCCGAGGGATGGCTGGCCGTCGGGTAGGGCAGAAGCTTCAGCACCGACAGCGCCGAGACCGATTTGCCGGAACCGGATTCGCCCACAAGCGCCACCGTCTCGCCCTTGGCGAGATCGAAGGAGATGTGGTCGACGGCGGTCGACTCGTTGCCGCCTTGGGTGAAGGCAACGCTGAGATCGCGGACGGAGAGCAGGAGTTCGCTGCTCATCGGAACGCCTTGCGCGGGTCGAAAGCATCGCGCGTTGCTTCACCGATGAACACCAACAGCGACAGCATCAGCGAGATGACGATGAAGCCCGATATACCGAGCCAGGGGGCATTGAGGTTACTCTGCGCCTGTTTTAGCAGTTCGCCGAGCGACGCGGTGCCGGGCGGCAGGCCGAAGCCGAGATAGTCGAGCGAGGTCAGTGTCGAGATCGAGGCGCTGACCAGGAAAGGCATGAAGGTCAGCGTCGCCACCATGGCATTAGGCAGAAGATGGCGCAGCATGATGGTGCGGTTGGACACACCAAGCGCGCGGGCCGCGTTGACATATTCGAAGTTGCGTGCGCGCAGGAATTCGGCGCGCACCACGCTGACAAGCGACGTCCAGGAGAAGAGCAGCATCAGCCCGAGCAGGATGAAGAAGCCCGGCGGCAGGATGGCGGCGACGATCAGCAGCAGATACAGCAGCGGTATCGCCGACCAGATTTCTATGAAGCGTTGAAAGAGAAGGTCGGTCCAGCCGCCGAAATACCCTTGCAGCGCGCCGGCGGCGACGCCGATAACCGACGAACCCGCAGTCAGGATCAACCCGAACAGCACGGAAATCCTAAACCCGTAGATGATGCGCGCCAGCACGTCGCGCGCCTGGTCATCGGTACCCAGCCAGTTCCAGTTGCCGACAATGCAGTCAGGATCGGCAGCGCCTTGCGGATATTGGCTGCATCGCCTCTGCGCGTCGTATTCCCATGACGGTTTTGCGGGAGCGGCGTCGGGGATCGCATTGTTGACGGTGCGGTAGGAATAGCGGATTGGCGGCCAGATCATCCAGCCATTGGCGTTGATCTCGTCGCGGATGACCGGGTCGCGATAGTCGGTGACGGCGTAGAAGCCGCCGAATTTTTCCTCGGGGTAGGCGACCGCCACCGGGAACAGGATCTCGCCTTTGTAGTAGGCGACGATCGGCCTGTCGTTGGCGATCAGTTCGGCAAACAGCGACAGCACGAACAGAGCGAGGAATATCCACAACGACCAGTAGCCGCGCCGGTTGGCCTTGAAGTTCTGCCAGCGCCGCTTGTTAAGCGGCGACAGCCAGGGGCGGGCGATCCTTGTCGGTGTGATCTCGGCTGCAGCCTGCGTCATCAGACGTCTCTCCGCTCGAAATCGATGCGCGGATCGACCCATGTGTAGATCAGGTCGGACAACAGCGTCACGAACAGGCCAAGCAGCGAAAATATATAGAGGTTGGCGAACACGACCGGATAGTCGCGCGCCAACACGGACCTGAAACCGAGCAGCCCGAGACCGTCGAGGGAAAAGATGTTCTCGATCAAAAGCGAGCCGGTGAAGAAGGCCGAGATGAAGGCCGCTGGAAAGCCGGCAATGACGATCAGCATTGCGTTGCGGAACACATGTCCGTAAAGCACCCGCCGCTCCGACAGGCCCTTGGCACGGGCCGTCACCACATACTGTTTGCGTATCTCTTCCAGGAAGGAGTTCTTGGTCAGCAGCGTCGTCGTCGCGAAGGCCGACAGCACCAGCGCCGTCAGCGGCAAGGTCATGTGCCAGAAATAATCGACGATCTTGTCGGGCCACGACAATTGGTCCCAATTGTCGGAGACGATGCCGCGCAGTGGGAACCAGTCCCAGAAGGAGCCGCCCGCGAACAGCACCATCAGCAATATGCCGAACAGGAAGGCCGGTATGGCATAGCCGACGATGATCACGCCGCTGGTCCAGACGTCGAAGGCGGAGCCGTCCTTGACCGCCTTGCGGATGCCAAGGGGGATCGAGATCAGATAGGACAACAGCGTGATCCACAGCCCAAGCGAGATCGACACCGGCATCTTCTCCAGGATCAGGTCAAGAACCGAGATGTCACGGAAATAGCTGTCGCCGAAATCGAAGCGGGCATAGTTCCACAGCATCATGCCGAAGCGTTCGAGCGGTGGTTTGTCGAAGCCGAATTGCTTTTCCAGCTTCTTGATGAATTCCGGATCGAGCCCTTGCGCGCCGCGATACTTCGAGCCGACGTCACCGGCCACATCGAAATTGCCGCCGCCTCCTGCATCGCCGCCGCCGCTGCCGAGGCGGTCGCTGCCGCCCTGGTTGGTCAGGCTGGCGATGACCTGCTCGACCGGTCCACCCGGTGCGAATTGAGTGACGACGAAAGCAACCGCCATGATGCCGAACAGGGTCGGTATCATCAGCAGGATACGGCGCAGTATGTAGGCGCCCATCAGCTTTCACCCTCCCCCTTGTGGGGAGGGTCGATCCGCGAAGCGGAGCGGGGTGGGGGTAGTCTCGATCCGGCGTACGCCGTCACACCGCCACCCCGGTTCGCCATTCGTGCTGCGCACGAAGTGCTCACCGACCCTCCCCACGAGGGGGAGGGTAAAGTGCCGCGCAACAGCCTACCCTTTGCCAATTTTTGCCGCCTTGCCCTTGTCGACCCACCACAGCGCTTCGACCGGGAAGTCGAAATCGGGTTTCCGCTCGGGAAAACCGAACATGTCCCAATAGGCGCTTCGATGATTCGCCAGGAACCAACTTGGAATCCAATCCCTCCGTGCACGCAAGACCCGGTCGAGCGCGCGCATGGCAATTGTCAGGCTTTCGCGACCCTCGGCGGCACCTGCGGCGTCAACCAGGGCGTCGATGGCCGGGCTCGACGTTCCCGGCAGATTGCGAGAGCCCGATACGGTAGCTGCTCGCGAATGGAAAATGGTTTCGAGGTCATCACGGGTTGGCGTCGCCGGAAACGAGGCCGCGACCGAGACGAGGTCGTAGTCGAACGAATTCTGCCGCAGCTGATATTGCGCGGCATCCACCAGCCGGATCGAGGCATCGATGCCGACCGCCTTCATGTTTTCGACCCAGGGCGAGTAGACCTGTTCGAAGACTTCGTCGTCGACAAGAAACTCTGCGGACAACCGACCACCCTTGTCGTTCACGACGAAATTGCCGGACCGTTTCCAGCCGGCCTCGGCCAGAAGCTTGGCCGCCTTGCCAAGCAACTGCCGGTCGCGGCCGGAGCCGTTCGACGCGTCCTGGATCACGGCTTCGCCAAAAGCCTCGGCGGGAATCTGCTCACGCAGCGGCTCAAGAAGAGCCAATTCTTGTGCCGACGGTCTGCCCTCGGCGCGAAATTCGGATTTCTCGAAGCAGGATTGCGAGCGCTCATAGGAACCGTAGAAGAAATTGCGCCGCGTCCATTCGAAGTCGAAGCACAGCCCGATCGCCTGCCGCACGCGCGAGTCGCGAAACTGCTCGCGCCGCTGGTTGACGGCGGTGCCCTGCATCGAAGGCACCGTTTCGGCCGGGAATTCGTGCTTCACCACCTTGCCGGCAGTGAAGGCTGGGAAGTCGTAGCCGGTCGCCCAGACGCGCGAGGTGAATTCCTCCCTGTAGAGGATTTCTCCCTTCTTGAACGCTTCGAAGGCAACGCTACGGTCCTGATAGAACTCAACGCGAATCCGCTGAAAATTGTTCTGGCCGCGATTGACCGGCAGGTCGTTGCCCCAATAATCAGCCACACGCTCATATTCGATCCAGGCCCCTGCCGACCAGCGACCGACCTTGTAGGCGGCTGACCCCAACGGCGGGTTCATCTGCGAGGAATCGAACGGGTTGGTCGTGTAGAACGCCTTCGACAGGACCGGGAACTCGACGACGTTGAGGATGGTGCGGCTTGTCTGCTTGCCGGAAAACCTAAGCTGCAGCGTGTGGGCATCCACGGCGATCCCGTCATCCAGATGCGTTAGCGGCAGGGAATAGTACGGGTGCCCCTTGTCCTTGAGCAGCTTGAAGGTGAAGGCGGCATCCTCTGCGGTCAATGGCGTGCTGTCATGGAAGCGGGCCTGCGGGCGCAGCGAGAAGGTGAAGTCGTTGCGGTCGTCGGAAATCGTCACGCCGTCAGCGATCAGCCCGTAAACGGCGTCAGGTTCGTCGTACGCTCTCACCATCAGTGAATCGAAGCACATCTCCGTGCGCTGGGGCGAATCGCCTTTGGGGACGAACGAATTCAGCGTGTTGAAGGTCAGCGGCGTCTGGTTGGCAAGCCAGTTGCGCGGCAGGAAGTTGAAGACGCCACCTTGCGGCGCATCGACATTGACATAGTCGAAATGAGTGAAGTCCGGCTTGTATTTGAGGTCGCCGAAAGCCGACAGTCCATGCAGTTTCACGCCGGTTGGGCTGGCGGCGAAAGCCTTGCCCGGCAGCAGCGCAGCAACAGCCGCGGCGCCACTGAGGGCCAGGAAATCGCGGCGAGGGAGCCCCGCCATCAATTGCTGCCCTTGTACTTGGCGGCCAGGGCCTTTTCCTTGTCCGCATCGATCCACCAGGAATCGATATCGGCGCCACGGTAGCCGGGCTGCTTTTCCGGGATGCCGAACTTGTTCCAGTAAGCCAGCCACACAACGGCGCGATAGTATTGCGGCACCACATAGTAATTCCACAGCAGCACGCGATCGAGCGCATGGGTGGTGGCGACGAGGTCATCGCGATCCGTGGCAAAAATGATGCGGTCGACAAGGGCGTCAACGACCGGGTTCTTGATGCCGGAATAATTGCGCGATGCCGGTGTGTCGGCGGACTTGGAGCTCCAAAAATCGCGCTGCTCGTTGCCGGGCGATTCCGACTGTTGGAGCTGTCCTGTGATGACGTCGTAATCGAAATTTCTGACGCGGTTGGTGTACTGGCTCGGGTCGACGATGCGCAGTGTCGCATCGACGCCGATCTTGCGCAGATTGGCGATCCAGGGGCTGGAAATGACCTGGTCGGTTTCATTCGAGCCTAGGATTTCAAACTTGAATGGCTCGCCGGTCTTGGCGTTGACCATCTTGCCGCCCTTGATCACCCAGCCGGCCTGGGCGAACAGGTCGACCGCCTGCTTCAGATATTTGCGCTCCGCCTGCGGCGAATCGTAGACCGGCAACTTGAATTCCTGGGTGAATACTTCCGGCGGCAGCTTGTCGCGGTACTTCTCCAGGATCTCCAATTCCTTGCCTTGCGGCAAGCCGCTAGAGGCTAGGTCCGTGCCCTGGAAATAGCTGTGGGTGCGAGTGTTGAAACCGAAGAACAGCGTGCGGTTCATCGATTCGAAATCGAACGGGTAGGTGAGCGCGGCCCTGACCAGACGATCGGCAAACAACCTATGTCTCTGGTTGAGCATGAAAGCCTGCATCGGCTCGGGCGAGGTGGTCTTGAACTCCTGCTTGATCACATCGCCGGCCTTGATCGCCGCGAAATCATAAAATGTCGCCCAGCGCTTCGAGCTGTTTTCCGGCTTGATATCGTCGAGGCCACCTTTCTTGAACGCCTCCCAGGAGGCGTTGTCGTCAAGAATGTAGGTAAAGTGCTGCGTGTCGAAATTCTCCCGACCGATCTTCACAGCCAGCTTGGCGCCCCAATAGTCGGGGACGCGCTGCCAGACGATTTCCGACCCCGCCTTGAAGCTGGCGATCTTGTATGCAGCCGAGCCCAGCGGCGGCTCCAGCGTCCCCTTGGTGATGTCGCGCTTCTTGCCATTGGCGTCGGTGCCTTCCCACCAATGCTTGGGCAGCACGACAAGGTCGCCGAGGATCTTGGGCAGTTCGCGATTGCCCTTCTGGTCGAAGTGGAACTCGACCTCACGGTCCGAGACAGCGACGGCGTCGGTGACGTTTTCGAAATAGCGGCTGTACATCGGGCTGTTGGCCTTCAGCACCTGGAACGACCAGATCACGTCGTCGACTGTGATCGGCTGTCCGTCATGCCATTTCGCCCGCGGGTCGAGCCGGTAGGTGGCCGAGGAATAGTCGGTCGGGTACTTGTAGGCATCGGCGACGAGCGGGTGGCTGACGCTGCCTTCGTCAGTCGCCTGGTCCATCAGCGTGTCGTAGAGCAGGCCGCCGCCAAATGGCTGCAGGCCGGCCGCCGGCGATCCCTGAACGATATAGGGATTGAAGCTGTCGAACGTGCCGGAAACGACCGAATTGTAGGTACCGCCCTTCGGTGCATCCGGATTCACATAATCGTAGCGCTGGAAGTTCTCGCCATATTTGGAGGGGCCGATCAGCGAAGAGGTGGTGTGCCATTCCTGGGGGAAGGATGCCTGCAGGCCGCCTGCGAGGGCGCCCACAACCAGAAAGGACCTCAGAAGCGTTCGGCCAACCGTCATGCGTTCTCCTCGTCGCGATGCCCGGCAATCCTAAATGATTTGACGCCGGTGAAAACCGCCATGCGGCGGCTTTGTCGCCGCATATGCGATTTTCCTAACAAAAAGCCGGGCTGAACCCGGCTTTTTTGAGGTCATGGAGATGACAATTCGGTTATTTGGCGGGCGCCGGTGCCGGCGTCGCAGGGGCGGGAGCTGCACCTTCAGCCGGCTTGGCCGGAGCGGCACCCTCGGCCGGCTTGGCCGGCGCCGTTGCATCGGCGGCGGCACCTGGCGTCGGCAGCGCCTTCGGGCTATCCGACAGCGTGCGCAGATAGGCAATGACGTTGGCGCGGTCCTCGTCCTTCGGCAGGCCGGCAAAGCCCATCGCCGTGCCCTTCACGAATTTCTTCGGCGAGGTGATGAAGTGGTTGAGATTGTCATAGGTCCACTTCTCGGCGCCGCCCTTGGAAAACTCTTTCATGCCGGCCGAATAGGCAAAGCCCTCATGCTCGGCGACGGGGCGGTCGACGATGTCCCAGAGATCCGGGCCGACCTTGTTGGGGCCGCCTTTTTCGCCGGAATGGCAGGCCTGGCATTTCTTAAAGACGGCCGCACCTTGCTCGACATTGGCGGTGGCCAAAAGGTCGGCGATCGGCTTCGCCTCTGCTGCGGGTCCGGCGGCGCCGCCTTCGGCAGGCTCCGTCGCCTCGATGGCAAAGCCGGGTTTTTCCGGCGCCGGCGAGGCAAACAGGGCGTCGGACACCAAACCGACCGAGAAGACGACGAAACAGGTTCCAAGCAACCCGGCGAGCAGTTTGTTGACTTCGTTGGAATCCATACGCCCCAGGGCTCCCTTTTCCGGCGGACCTCTCCGTCCACTCCGTCCGTCGGTATCGTGACCCACCCCGTCGAGCCGGTCAAATCGGGCGGAAACTAGGTCTTTTGCTTGGGCGTTGCAACACCTATAAGGGCGCTTCCAGTGAGACCTTTTGCCACTTTCCCCATCCTCTTTCGAACGCCTTGCAACCTCGATGTCCACGCTCATCCTGATCCCGGCCCGCATGGCCTCGACGCGCCTGCCGGGCAAGCCGCTGGCCGACATAGCCGGCGCGCCGATGATCGTCCATGTCGCCCGCCGCGCCGCTGAGGCTGGGCTTGGCCGGGTGGTGGTGGCAACCGACACGCGCAACGTGGCCGAAGCGGTGCGCGCGCACGGTTTCGAGGCGGTGATGACGCGCACCGACCACGAATCCGGTTCCGACCGTATCTTCGAGGCGCTGACCGCCCTCGACCCCGATCGCAAGGTCGAAACCATCGTCAATGTGCAGGGCGACCTGCCGACCATCGATCCCAAGATCATCGGTGCGGCGCTGAAACCGTTCGAGGACGCTGCGGTCGACATCGCCACGCTCGGCGTCGAGATCGTCCGCGACGAGGAAAAGGCCAACCCCAACGTCGTCAAGATCGTCGGTTCGCCGTTGTCGGCGACGCGGCTGAAGGCGCTCTATTTCACCCGCGCCACCGCGCCCTGGGGCGAGGGGCCGCTCTATCACCATGTCGGCCTCTACGCCTATCGGCGCTCAGCCCTCGAACGCTTCGTCGCGCTAAAACCTTCGCCGCTCGAACGGCGCGAGCGGCTGGAGCAGTTGCGGGCGGTGGAGGCCGGTATGCGCATCGATGCCGAGATCGTGCAATCGCTGCCGCTGGGCGTCGACACGCCGGAAGACCTCGAACGCGCCCGACAAATTCTTTCCTGAGACCTTCAACCTGAGATATCGGCATGCCTGACAAGACCAACAGAATATCCTTCCAGGGCGAACCGGGCGCCAATTCCGACACCGCCAGCCGCAACATGTTCCCTTCGATGGAGCCGTTGCCGTGCCCCACCTTCGAGGATGCCTTCAACGCGGTCGAGACCAACAAGGCCGACCTCGCCATGATCCCGATCGAAAACACCATCGCCGGCCGCGTCGCCGACATCCATCATCTCTTGCCGGAATCGAAACTCCACATCGTCGGCGAATATTTCCTGCCGATCCATTTCCAACTGATGGTGCTGCCCGGCGTCAAACGCGAAGAGATCAAGACCGTGCACAGCCATATCCATGCGCTGGGACAGTGCCGCAAATACATCCGCAAGAATGGCTGGAAGCCGGTGATTGCCGGCGACACGGCGGGTTCGGCGAAGCTGGTCTCCGAACTCAAGGACCGCACCATGGCCTCGCTGGCGCCTGCGCTCGCCGCAGAACTCTATGGCCTCGACATCATCGAGAAGAATGTCGAGGACACGGACTCGAATGTCACCCGCTTCGTCGTCCTGACCAAGGACAAGCGGTTGGCCGAACGGCCCTCGGCCGACACCAAGATGATGACGACCTTCATGTTCCGTGTCCGCAACGTGCCGGCTGCGCTCTACAAGGCAATGGGCGGTTTCGCCACCAACGGCGTCAACATGACGAAGCTGGAGAGCTACCAGTTGGGCGCCTTCACCGCGACGCTGTTCTACGCCGATATCGAGGGCCATCCCGACGATCCGCTGGTCAAGCTGGCGCTGGACGAACTGCGCTTCTTCTCGCGCGAAGTGCGCATTCTGGGTGTCTATCCCGCCAGCGAGTCGCGCGAGCAGTGGAAGGTCGCGGACTAAGGTTCCCCTAAACCAGCAGGGTCAGCGGCACATAGTCGATTTCCATGAAGGTTTCGACTTCCGGGATCCAGCGGTCGCGCACGAAGGCAACGTGGTCGGGATGCTCGTTATATCTGGTGTAGGCGGCCTGATCGACGAACTCCATCGAGAAGCCGAAGTGATAGTCGTTCTTCGGGCTGACTTGCCGCAGCGGCTCGAAATGGGTGACGCCCTTGATTGCGCTGAGAATGCGCCTGGCATCGGAGAGGAACCGCTTTTCCTCCAGCGAGTACTGCGGGTGCTTCAGGGTGAAAACCACGGTGTGACGGATCATTTTTTGCTCCCGTTAAGCAATTCCAGGAAAAGTGTGAAGCGGTTTTCCGTCCGGAATTGCGTAAAATAACAAGTCTTATTCGCTGTCGACCCAGGCGCGGATCAGATGATGCGCGATCGCGCCTTTCGGCGGCGTGACCAGATTGTCCTTGTGCGTCCTCTCCAGCATGGAACGCACCTCGTCGCGAAAAAACCAGCGGCAATCTTCCAACTCGTTGAGATCGGCCTGGATGTCGTCATTGAGCGGTTCGCCGAAACAGCCGATCATCAGCGAATAGGGGAACGGCCAGGGTTGGCTGGCATGGTAGACGACGCGGCCGAGCCGGATGCCGGCTTCCTCCAGCGTTTCGCGGCGCACCGCCGCCTCGATCGTCTCGCCCGGCTCGATGAAGCCGGCAAGCGCCGAGTACATGCCGGGCCCGAAATGCCGGCCGCGGCCGAGCAGGCATTTTTCCCGCGTCGCCGTCAGCATAATCGCCACCGGATCGGTGCGTGGAAAGTGCTCGGTGCCGCAATTTGGGCAATGGCGCTTGTAGCCGCCGGCCCGCATTTGCGATTCATGGCCGCATTTGCTGCAGAAGCGATGGGTGGCATGCCAGGCAAGCAGGGCGGCGCCTTGCGCCAGCGCGCCCGCTGCCGCCTCGTCGATCAGCCCCTGCATATAGACCGAGCGATAATCGATCGCCTTCATGGTCTCCGGCAGCTGTTCGGGATCGAGGCCGACCGGCACGGCAAGGACCGGGCCGCTCTCGGCAAAGCCAAGCAGCACGCCTTGTGCGAGTGATGGCTGCAGCTTCTGGCTCTCAGCCAGATCGAACCAAGGGTCGAAGCTGCCATCGTGCAATTTCAGATACAGCCGTCCGCCATGCATCGGCAAAAAACGTGCCGAGGGATCGGCCAACGCCTTTTCGACGGAATCGTCGGCGCGGTTCTCGGATTGCCGATCAATCGTGTTTCCGGCGAAGCCGACGAACTGGCTCGGTTCGCGCAAGGGCGCGTCAAAAAGGCGAAAGGTCATGGAAGCTCGAACGTCTAGGAATGGACACAGGCGGCTTATAGCGCCGCCTTGATCTGTTGCGCAAACTGGCGGATGCCTGAACGCTCATAGGGCTCGCGCATGCCGTGCCCCCACACCGGCCCCGGCCAGCCCGGATCGCCTTCCGAGCGGGCGATGACGTGGACATGCAATTGCCGAACGATGTTGCCGAGCGCGCCGGTGTTGATCTTGGTGCAGCCCGTGGTTCTTTTCAGCGCCTGCGCCACCATGTTGGTTTCGAAGGTCAACATCGCCTGGTCGAGCGGCGTCATGTCGTGGATTTCTTCGGCCCCCGGCCGCTGCGGCACCAGGACCAGCCATGGCCAGCGGCTATCATTCATCACCCTGAGCTCGCACAGGCCGAGCCACATCAGCTGCTCGCTATCCGCCTCCAGCCTGGAGTCGAGCGTGAATCCGGCCTTGAGGCCCGGTAGCATTGGCGTCTCCCTTGCGCTTCTCGCATTATTCCCAAACTCATGACGCTAGAGCGGCTGCACGGGGGCTGCAAGCGATTCATTGAGCGGCGGAGTTCAAGGGCATCCGATTCTCAATGCACCCTTGCATTTGATCGCTGAATTGCCGATATGGAACGCGGGAGGTTGGTGGTGGACGATCCACTCGCCAACCGGGTCAGGTCCGGAAGGAAGCAGCCCTAACGAGCCCGGAACGGGTCATTGTTCCAGCCTCCCACCTCATCGGCCCCTCTCGCGACATTGACGACGCATTGCAGCGCGGGCGAGACTATTGGAGCAATTCCAGGGAAAGTGTGAGCGGTTTCCCGTCCGGAATTGCGTTAAAGCAAAGGGTAGAGCGGTTTGCCGTTTCAGAAAACGGTGAAACGATCTAGCAGGAATCGGCTACGCTGAGACGCGGCCTTTTGGAGCTTTACGGGCGAATGAGCGAAGCCGGAAATTCGGACCCCGAAAACCTGGAGAAGCAAAAGGCCGTCGCCTATCGCGTGCTGGCGCGCAAATATCGTCCGTCGAATTTCTCCGAACTGATCGGCCAGGAGCCGATGGTCCGCACTTTGACCAACGCTTTCTCCACAGGCCGCATCGCCCAGGCCTGGATGCTGACCGGCGTGCGCGGCGTCGGTAAGACCACGACGGCGCGCATCCTGGCGCGGGCGCTCAACTACAAGACGCCGACGGTCGACCATCCCTCGGTCGACCTCGCCCTCCTGGGCGAGCACTGCCAGGCGATCATGGAAGGCCGCCATGTCGACGTCATCGAGATGGACGCCGCGTCGCATACCGGCATCGACGACATCAGGGACATTATCGAGCGCGTGCGCTATGCCCCGGTGTCGGCGCGCTACAAAGTCTACATCATCGACGAAGTGCACATGCTCTCCACCCAGGCCTTCAACGGCCTGTTGAAGACGCTGGAAGAGCCGCCGCCGCACGTCAAATTCATCTTTGCCACCACCGAAATCCGCAAAGTGCCGATCACCGTGCTGTCGCGCTGCCAGCGTTTCGACCTGAGACGCATCGATGCTGGCGCACTGGTCGCGCACCTCTCCTCGATTGCCGGCAAGGAAGGCATATCGGTCGACGACGACGCGCTGGCGATGATCGCGCGCGCCGCCGAAGGCTCGGCCCGCGATTCGCTCTCCATCCTCGACCAGGCGATCGCCCATGGCGGCGGCGCCGTCAGCGCCGAGGCGGTGCGCGCCATGCTGGGTCTCGCCGACCGCGCCCGCATCGTCGACCTGTTCGAACATGTCATGAAGGGCGATGTGGCGGCCGCCCTTGCCGAATTCCGCAACCAGTACGACACCGGCGCCGATCCGGCTGCCGTGCTGACCGATCTGGCCGAATTCAACCACCTCGTCACCCGGCTGCGCTTCGTGCCGACGGCTGCCGACGACGCTTCCCTGTCCGAGGATGAGCGCCGCCGCGGCGCCGACTTCGCCAGCACGCTGTCGGTCAAGGTTCTGTCGCGGACCTGGCAGATGCTCTTGAAAGGCATTCCCGAGGTGCAGTCGTCCAACCGCCCGGTCAGCGCCGGCGAGATGGTGCTGATCCGCCTGGCGCATGCCGCCGACCTGCCGACGCTGGACGAGGCGCTGAAATCTCTAGAGAGCGGCGCTCCGGCGTCCGGTGGTGTGTCACGCCCGAATGGTGCGCCGGTAAATGCCGGCAATGGCGGCGGCGCCAGCGCGGTAGCGCAGACCCGGATGCCGTCCGGGCCAGCCGGTGCGCAAACCATGCGATTGGTCGACGCGCCCCCGGTCGCCTTTGTCGCGCCTCCGCAGCCGGTCGTCGAGCCGCAATCGCCGCCGCTGAAATCGCTGGCCGATATTGTCGCTCTTGCCGACGCGCAGCGTGACATCGCCTTCAAGGTGCTGGTCAAGAGCTGTATTCGCCTGGTGCGCATCGAGCCCGGCCGTATCGACGTCGGCCTGACCGCCGATGCGCCCAAGATGCTGCTCAACGACTTGACGACGAAGCTGCGCGCCTGGACCGGCCGCAACTGGCTGGTGTCATTGTCGAAGGAAGAGGGCGGCCAAACGCTGGCCGAGATGGAATCGACCAGGCGCGAGACTGCTTTCTCCGACGCGAAAAGCGATCCGGCTGTGGCCGCCATCCTGGCGCGCTTTCCCGGCGCCAAGATTATCGACGTGCGCATTCCCGACGCGCCGGAAGTCGACACCGACAAGGCCGAAGCGCCGGTCGAGCCGCCATCCGACGACGACGAAACCTGACCATAGCCACGAATCCGCAAAGGACCCGACCATGAAAGATCTTCTCGGCCTGATGGGCAAGGCGAAGGAAATGCAGGCCAAGTTCCAGGCCATGCAGGACGAGATCGCGACGATTGAAGCAAGCGGGCAGGCGGGCGGCGGGCTGGTCAATGTCACGCTGACCGGCAAGTTCGAAATGAAGTCGCTGAAGATCGATCCGTCGCTGTTCAAGGAGGACGAGGTCGAGATTCTCGAAGACCTGCTGCTGGCCGCTCACAATGATGCCAAAAATAAGGTCGAGCAGATTATGCAGGAGAAGACCAAGGCGCTGACGGCAGGCTTGCCGATCCCGCCCGGAATGAAATTGCCGTTCTGAGCCGGCTCCAACCAGTTAATTGATTATGAAGGGAAATCGGCTGCGGAGGCTGTTGTTAAGACTTTCTCCGGCTTTGCTCACGCAGACATATCCGGGCATTTATAAAGTTTTACCTATGCTGCACGAAAGCTAATCCTTTAGCCATCTTTTTGCCTTTAAGAGTCTCATTCTTGCCACATCTCGGGGCGGGATGGCATCTGGACAATGAGGCATTTTTGTTGATCGCGACGCGATGGAAGACGCCGCTTCTGCTCGGCATCATCTTCTCCCCTATGTTCCTGGCCGGTTGCAGCCAGACCACGTCTTCGCACGGCCTGTCGGTCGCCAGCCTGACCGACGCCATCACGCCCAGCTTCCTTTCGACGCGCGCCTACCGCAACACGCCGAAGGAGAAGGAATGCCTGGAGCGGGCGATGTTCTTCGAGTCCAACCGCTCGAGCCGTGACGGCATGATCGCCGTCGGCACGGTGGTGATGAACCGGCTGCGCTCCGGCAATCATGGCAGCACCATTTGCCAAGTGGTTGGCGAACCGGGCCAGTTCGCGCCCGGCGTGATGACGCGGGCGATGAATTCGAAAGCGATGCCCGATGTCGAGGAGGCCGCCGATGCGGTGCTCAAGGGCGAGCGCAAGGCCAAGCTGAAGAACACGATGTACTTCCACACCGCCGGCCTGAGGTTCCCCTACAAGAACATGCATTACACCATGGTTGCCGGCGGCAACGCCTTCTACGAGAAGCGCGGTCGCAACTGGCAGCCGCTGCCGGATGAATCCACGACCATGGTTGCCTCGGCGCAGCCGCGCGCGCCTGTGCCTGAAGCGCCGTTGCAGGTTGCCTACGCCGAGCCGGTGGTGAAGACCATTGTCCGTCCAGATCCGGCCAAGCAGGCCGCGGCGGTTCGCGCAGCCAAGGCGACACGTGCCCCGGCCGAGCAGACCTATGTGACGGCTTCCGCGGCGCCCGCCAAGAGCGCCCGCATCGCCGCCAAGCAGACGGAGGTGGCGATGCAGGAGCCGATGGCCGAGCCCGATGCCTCGCGTTTCGGCGGCACGCTGAACGCCCGCTACATCACCTCGGTTCCATCGGCAACGCAGGAAGCGTCGATGGGCTTCCAGTCAACGCCTGAGAATACCGACGCTATCGGCGCGATGATTATCGACCAGACCCGGCCAGCGTCAGCTTACTGACGCCTAAAACAGTTTCCGAGCCCGCCATGGCAGCATGGCGGGCTCGGTGCGTATGCGCATGTTTCAAAGCGCGCGGAAAAATCCTAGATCAGTGCGATGTCGAAGCGAATCGCCGGTCCCGAGATCGAACGCCTGATCCAACTCCTGGCCAAGGTGCCGGGGCTAGGGCCTCGTTCGGCCAGGCGTGCGGCACTGCACCTCATCAAGAAGAAGGAGCAGCTTTTGTCGCCGCTCGCCGCCGCCATGGCTGAAGCCGCCGACAAGGTGCGCATCTGCACGACCTGCGGCAACGTCGATACCTCCGACCCTTGCATGATCTGCACCGATCCGCGCCGCGATGCCTCGACGCTGATCGTCGTCGAGGATGTCTCCGACCTCTGGGCGCTGGAGCGGGCGGCGGCCATGAATGTGCGCTACCATGTGCTCGGCGGCACGCTGTCGCCGCTCGACGGCATCGGCCCCGACCAGCTCAATGTCCGCTCGCTGGTCGACCGCGTCGCCGGCGGCGAGGTGAAGGAGGTGATCCTCGCCGTCAACGCCACGGTCGAGGGCCAGACGACGGCGCATTATCTCACCGACCAGCTCTCGGGTTTCAAGATCAAGGTCACCAGGCTTGCACATGGCGTGCCGGTCGGCGGCGAACTCGACTATCTGGATGAGGGGACGCTGGCGGCGGCCTTGCGCTCGCGGACGGCGTTTTGACGCAATTGGCGGGCAGGATGTGCGACATGAAAGCTTCGCATTCTTCGAGGTTTGCGCCAAACACCCCCCTCTGTCCTGCCGGACATCTCCCCCTCAAGGCGGGAGATTGGCTGTCGCTTCGGTTTTCGCCTACCACCTGCGTTGAAAGAAGAATGCCGTCCGAGAAGCTGGCTGATCTCCCCCCTTGAGGGGGAGATGTCCGGCAGGACAGAGGGGGGTGTGAGGGAACGCAAGCCTCCAAGGCTGCTACTATTTTCATTTCTTGCAGCTCTGCTCGCCCTCCTCCTCATCTCCCCCGCCTCCGCCGCCAAAATCGACGACCAGTTCCGCGCCTGGCTGCAAACCGATCTCTGGCCGGAAGCCCAGACCAAAGGCATCTCCAAATCCACCTTCGACGCCGCTTTCGACGGCGTGAAGCCGAACCTCAAATTGCCCGACCTCGTCCTGCCCGGCGAGAAACCCAAAACGCCGCAGAAGCAGCATCAGGCCGAGTTCGGTTCGCCCGGCGCCTATTTCGCCGAAAAGACGGTGCGCGCCGTCACGTCAGGTGGGCGCACGCGCGAGGCGGCCAACGCCAAGACGCTGGCTGCGATCGAAAAGCGCTACGGTGTCCCGGGCGAGATACTGTTGGCGATCTGGGGCCGCGAGACCGGCTTCGGCGCGGCGAAAATGCCCTACGACGCCTTCGAGGTTCTCGGCACCAAGGCGTTCATGTCGACCAAGAAGGACTTCTTCCGCACCGAGGTACTGGCGGCGCTCGAGATCGTCGAGCATGGGTTGGCGCCGGTCGGCGCCATGAAATCGTCCTGGGCCGGCGCGCTCGGCCAGCCGCAATTCATGCCGACCTCGTTCCTGAAGCACGCCGTCGACTACGACGGTGATGGGCACCCGGACATCTGGAATTCGACGCCGGACGTGCTGGCCTCGATCGCCAACTATCTCGTCCACTATGGCTGGGTGAAGGGGCGTGGCTGGGGTTTCGAGGTGACGGTTCCGGAAAGCGTTTCCTGCTCGCTCGAAGGTCCCGACCAGGGCAAGAAGATCTCAGCCTGGGCGGCGATGGGAATCAGCCGCGTCGGCGGCAAAGCCTTTCCGGCCGGCGAACTGAAGGCGGAAGGGTTCCTTTTGATGCCGGCCGGACGCAGTGGTCCGGCCTTCATCGCCACGACAAATTTCTACGTGCTGAAGCAATACAACACCAGCGACCTCTACGCCCTGTTCATCGGCCATGGCGCTGACCGCATCGCCCATGGCGATGCTGATTTCGTCGGCAACTGGGGTGCGGTTGGCGGCCTGCATCGTTCCGACATCGCCGCGCTGCAACGGGCGCTGGAGGCCAAGGGCTACGATGTCGGCAGCGCCGACGGCCTGCCCGGCTTCAAGACCCGCCGCTCGATCGGCTCCTGGCAGGAAAAGAACGGCCGCCCCGCCACCTGCTTCCCCGACGCCGATCTGGTCGCTGCCATCAAGTAACACCGAAAAGAGCAGATTTTTCCCCATCGGCGGCTGCAATTGGCTCGCCCATGCTTCGACGCGCACAGCATATTCCGGTCCAGTATGCCGGCCCGCAAAAATGCCCGTTGCCGGTTGGAGGGCTGCCGGATAGGGTGTTGACCAACTGGAAAAAAATCAACACGGTATGGGGTCTAACGGTCCTCCTCCGGCCGCGAAAAAGATTACTGCAGCCCTGAGCCGGGAACTCGGGGTCAACAATCAACAAAACAGGGAACAATCATCATGATGATGGAAAAGTTTGCTCTACGTTCGCGCGTCTGGCTCGCAGGTGCTGCCATGTCCGCTCTGCTCATTGGCGTCGCGCCGGCCTTTGCCGTGACCCCCGCCGACACGCTGGTCGAAGGTTTTGCCATCGACGACATCATCTCCATGGATCCGGGCGAGGCGTTCGAACTGTCGACCGCCGAAGTCACCGGCAACACCTATGATCTGCTGGTCCGCCTCGACCTCAGCGACACCTCCAAGGTCAAGGGCGACCTTGCCGAGAGCTGGACCGTCTCCGACGACGGCCTGGTCTATACGTTCAAGCTCAAGCCCGGCCTAAAGTTCGCTTCGGGCAATCCACTGACGGCCGCCGATGTCGCCTATTCCTTCGAGCGCGCCATCAAGCTGGATAAGCCGCCGGCATTCATCATCAACCAGTTCGGCATCAGCGGCGACAATGTTGCCGACAAGGCCAAGGCCGTCGACGATACCACCTTCCAGTTCACCGTCGACAAGGCCTATGCGCCGAGCTTCGTGTTAAACTGCCTGTCGGCAACGGTCGCTTCGGTCGTCGACGCAAAGCTGGTCAAGGAACATGTCGCCGCGGTGACACCGAGTGCCGACTACAAATGGGACAACGATTTCGGCAACGCCTTCCTGAAGACCGGTTATGCCGGCTCCGGCGCCTACAAGCTGCGCGAATGGCGGGCCAATGAGGTCGTCGTGCTCGAGCGCAACGACAATTACAATGGCGAGAAGGCCAAGCTCGCCCGCGTCATCTACCGCAACATGAAGGAAAGCTCGGCACAGCGCCTGGCGCTCGAAGCAGGCGACATCGACGTTGCCCGCAACCTCGAGCCGAACGATCTCGACGCCATCGCCAAGAATGCCGATCTCACCACGACCAGCGCGCCGAAGGGCACGGTCTTTTACATCAGTCTCAACCAGAAGAATCCGAACCTCGCCAAGCCCGAGGTTCGCCAGGCGTTCAAATATCTGGTCGACTACGATGCGCTGAGCACGACCATCCTCAAGGGCATTGGCGAGATTCACCAGACCTTCCTGCCCAAGGGCGTGCTGGGCGAACTGGACGAAAATCCGTTCAAGTTCGACGTCGCCAAGGCCAAGGAACTGCTGACCAAGGCCGGCCTGGCCGACGGCTTCAGCGTAACCATGGACGTACGCACGGGACAGCCGACAACGGGCATGGCGGAATCGATCCAGCAGACGCTTGGCCAAGCCGGCATCAAGCTGGAAATTATCCCGGGCGACGGCAAGCAGACGCTGACCAAATACCGCGCCCGCAATCATGACATCTATATCGGCCAGTGGGGCCAGGACTATTTCGATCCGAACTCCAACGCCCAGACCTTTGCCTCAAACCCGGACAATTCGGATGAAGGCAAGACCAAGACGCTGGCCTGGCGCAATGCCTGGGACATCCCGGACCTGACAAAGCAGACCGAAGCAGCCTTGCTGGAGAAGGATGCCGGCAAGCGCGCCGATATGTACAAGAGCCTTGAAAAGACGATCCTCGACACCAGCCCCTTCGTCATCATCCACCAGCAATTGGAAGTGGCAGGCCTGCGCAAAAACCTGAAAGGCTTTGCGCTCGGTCCGAGCTTCGACACCAACTTCGTCGGCCCGGTCTCCAAGGAATAGCGCCGGCGGACGCGCCCTGATGAGCGCGATTGAAAACCAGGCGACGGCGGGGCAGGGAAGCGCCCGCGCCGTCGCTATCTTGTTGGCGATCGGCCGCTTCCTGGTCATCGCCGTCACCACCTATCTCGGCCTGCTCGCGGTGACCTTTTTCATCGGCCGCGTCATCCCGATCGATCCGGTGCTGGCGGTGCTCGGCGACCGCGCACCGGCCAATGTCGTCGAGCGCACCCGCCGCGAGATGGGGCTCGATCTTCCGTTGATCGAGCAATTCTATATCTATCTCAAGCATGCGCTGAACGGTGATTTCGGCACCTCTGTGCTGACCACCAATCCTGTGATGACCGACATCCGCCGTGCCTTTCCGGCAACGATCGAACTGGCGACTTTGGGCACTCTGATAGGCTCGTTGATCGGCGTGCCGCTCGGCGTGCTGGCAGCGGTAAAACGCGGCAGTCTCATCGACCAGATCGTTCGCATTGTCGGCCTGATCGGCTATTCCGTGCCTATCTTCTGGATCGGGCTTTTGGGGCTTGTCCTGTTCTACGCCAACCTCCAATGGGTGGCTTTTCCCGGCCGCCTCGACATCGTCTACGAGTACACATTCACACCGATCACCGGCTTCTACCTGCTCGACGCCGCGCTGCAGGGCCAGTGGGATGTCTTCTACGACGCTTACCGCCACATCATCCTGCCGGCAGGGCTGCTGGGCTATTTCTCGCTCGCCTATATCAGCCGAATGACGCGCTCCTTCATGCTGAACGAGCTGTCGCAGGAATACATCGTCGCCGCGCGCGCCAAGGGCCTGTCTGAAACGCGAATCATCTGGGGCCATGCGCTGCGCAACGCCGCGGTGCCGATGGTCACGGTGATCGCCCTGTCCTATGCCGGGCTGCTCGAAGGTTCGGTGCTGACCGAGACGGTGTTCTCCTGGCCCGGCATCGGCCTCTACATCACCAATTCGCTGCAGAACGCCGACATGAACGCCGTGCTCGGCGGCACCATCGTCATCGGTTCGGTGTTCATCGGCATCAATCTCCTGTCCGATGTTCTCTACAAGGTGCTCGATCCGAGGACGAAGACAGGATGAGCGCCGAAGCAATCCAAACGCGCCGCAATTGGCTGCTCAGCGATCGGCCGGCCTCGCGCATGCAGGCAAGGCTCGGCCGCGCCTATGTCGCCTGGCGGCGCTTTTCCGCCAACCGGCTGGCGTTTCTCGGCCTGCTCATCATCATCGCGCTGCTGCTGGTCGCCGCCTTTGCCGATGTGCTGGCGCCCTATTCGCCGACCATCGGCGATCTCAAGAACGCGCGGCTTTTGGCGCCGAGTGCGGCGCATTGGTTCGGCACCGACGATCTCGGCCGCGATATCTATTCGCGCATTCTTTTCGGCTCGCGCTGGACGCTCTACGTCGTCATTCTTGTCGCCGTCATCGCAGCCCCCATCGGCCTTTTGGTCGGCACCGTCGCCGGCTATGCCGGCGGCTGGACCGATGCCATTCTGATGCGCATTACCGACATCTTCCTCGCCTTTCCCAAGCTGATCCTGGCGCTGGCCTTTGTCGCGGCCCTTGGCCCCGGCATCGAAAACGCGGTGCTGGCCATCGCCATCACCTCGTGGCCGCCTTACGCCCGAATTGCGCGGGCCGAGACGATGACCGTGCGCAATTCGGATTACATCAAGGCGGTGCAATTGATGGGCGCCTCTCCGTTCCGCATCGTGCTGCGCCACATCATGCCGCTCTGCATCTCTTCGCTCATCATCCGGGTGACGCTCGATATGGCCGGCATCATCCTCACCGCCGCCGGCCTCGGCTTCCTCGGCCTGGGCGCCCAGCCGCCGCTGCCGGAATGGGGCACGATGATCGCGTCCGGCCGCCGCTTCGTGCTCGACCAATGGTGGGTGGCCGGCGCGCCGGGCTTCGCCATCCTCATCGTCAGCCTCGGCTTTAACCTGCTTGGCGACGGCCTGCGCGATGCGCTCGATCCCCGGAGTGGCGACCAATGAGTGGTGACCAATGAGCGGTGCACTTCTCGATGTCGACGACCTGCGCGTCACCTTCCCGACTCGGACCGGCCTCATCCAGGCGGTGCGCGGCGTCACTTTTTCGCTTGGCCGAGAGCGGCTGGGCATTGTCGGCGAAAGCGGCTCCGGCAAGTCGCAGACCGGCCGCGCCATCATGGGGCTGACGCCGCCGCAGGCTCTGGTTTCGGCCAAGAAGCTCGCCTTGGACGGCATCGATCTTTTGGACATACCCGCCCGCCAGCGCCGGGCGCTGCGCGGCAAACGCATCGCCATGATCCTGCAGGATCCGAAATATTCGCTCGACCCGGTGATGAGCATCGGCCGCCAGATCGTCGAGACGCTGCGCACGCATGAAAAGGTCTCCAAGGCCGAAGCGCGCGAGCGGGCGCTGGCCATGCTGGAAGCTGTGCAGATCCGCGATCCCTCGCGTGTCTTCGACCTGCATCCGCACGAGGTGTCCGGCGGGATGGGCCAGCGCGCCATGATCGCAATGATGCTGATCGCCGGACCGGAACTGATGATCGCCGACGAGCCGACCTCGGCGCTCGACGTCACCGTTCAGCTCGATGTGCTCGGCATCCTCGACCGCTTGGTCAGTGAGCGCGGCATGGGTCTGATCTTCATCTCGCACGATCTGCGGCTGGTCGCCTCCTTCTGCGACCGCGTCATCGTCATGTATGCCGGCAAGGTGGTCGAGCAGCTCAAGGCGTCGGAGCTGCGCGACGCCAAGCATCCCTACACGCGCGGCCTGCTCAACTGCATGCCCAGGATCGGTTACGAACGCCACCCGCTGCCGGTGCTCGACCGCAAGCCGGAGTGGGCGGCATGACGCCAGCCATTTCGATTGAAGGGCTGGAGGTGGTGTTCGACCGTTTTCGCGCGCTGAAAGGGGCGAACCTCGAGGTGAAGTCCGGCGAATCCTTCGGCCTGGTCGGCGAGAGCGGTTCCGGCAAGTCGACGCTGCTCAAAGCCATTGCCGGCCTGGTGCCTGTCGCATCCGGTACTATCACGGTCAATGGCAAGACGCTGGGAGCGCGCCGCGACAAGGCTTTTTATCGCGAAGTGCAGATGGTCTTCCAGGACCCCTATGGTTCGCTGCACCCGCGTCAGACCGTCGACCGCCTGCTACAGGAGCCGCTCGCCATTCACGGCTTTGCCGATGGCGAGCAACGCATCCAGCGCGCCCTCGACGAGGTCGGATTAGGCAACGGTTTCCGTTTCCGCTACGCGCACCAGCTCTCCGGCGGTCAGCGTCAGCGCGTGGCGATCGCGCGGGCGCTCATCCTCGAACCGTCGATCCTGCTGCTCGACGAACCAACCTCGGCGCTCGACGCTTCGGTGCAGGCGGAAGTGCTCAACCTGCTGGAAGAGGTTCGCCGTCGGCGCAAGCTGACCTTCCTGATGGTCAGCCACGACCTCGCCATCATCACCCATATGTGCGAGCGCCTAATGGTGATGCAGAACGGCGAAGCGGTGGAAAATCTCACCGCGAGCCAGCTGATCGGGCATCGCGTAGAGAAGGATTATACGCGCAATCTGTTGAGGGCGAGCGAGGGGTTTGTGCGGACCGCTTGAATCTGGGGTTTCCTATGGCGGAATGGACGTTCGAAGACCCACCCAATGTCGCGGTGTTGTCGGACAGAAGCATATTTAAACGTGGTGACTGGATCGCATACGTTGTGCACGAAGCTGATGACGACGATAACCACAACGATGAGGGTGGCAGTTGGCAATTTCATAGCAACGACAAGCAAAATCGAGATGAACCCGAGATAATGCTCGTCAGCCTCCAGAATGTGGTTCAGCGGGATGAGAGCATCCTGGAATTGGCCGATTTGCCAAAAGGCTGGCATGCTTGGCGCAGTTCAAAATTGTCGCCCTGGCAGCGCGCTAAATCACTCCCTGTACCCTCCAACGACAACGAGTGATGCAGGAGGGCTAAGTCGAGCTTTGCGCCAGTTCGCCGTTCTCTGGAACAGATGGTTCGTCCCCCTGCTTAGGCTCCTTGATCCTGAACCACGTCACATAAAGCGCCGGCAGGAACAGCAGCGTGATCGCCGGCGATGATGCCGCCCATCATGGCGTATGCCATCGGGCCCCAGAACACTTCGCGCGCGATCGGGATCAGCGCCAGGCTGGCGGCCGCGGCCGTCAGCGCGATCGGCCGCATGCGGTGCTCGGTCGCTTCGCTACGGCTTCCCAGCGGTCTTGGCCCTCGGCCACCAGATCCTCGATCTGCACGATCAGGATCATCGAGTTGCGGATCAGGATGCCGATCAGCGTCAGGACGCCCAGAATGGCGACGAAGCCGAGCGGTACGCCGCTCGGCACCAGGGCCGCGACCACGCCGATCAGGCCGAGCGGCGCCACCGCCACGACCAGGAACAGGCGCTGAAAACTTTGCAACTGGATCATCAGGATGGTCGCCATCACGAACAGCATCAGCGGCACCACCGCTGCGATCGGTCCCTGGCTTTTGGCGCTTTCCTCGACCGAGCCGGCGGTTGCAACGGAATAGCCGGGCGGCAGTTTGGCGATGAAGGCGTCGACCGACGGCTTCAATTCGTTGACGACGGTGGCCGGCAGCACGCGCCAACGAGGCCTGCGCGAACGGTGATCGTCGGGATGCGGTTGCGCCGCCACACCGTCGGCTGTTCGAGGTCGTAGCGGAAGTCGCCACTGCCGCGAGCGGGATCGCTTCGCCGTTCCCGTTGACGGGTGAGCTGTCACGGACTGCCCCGTACGTGTATCGGTCGGCTGGTTAAGACCGGTCTGTCGAAGTGGCCCGCATCGATGACAGGCCCAATCGCCCGGCGGCGGTGCCGACTTGAGGAAAACGTGAAATAAGGTCAGAAGAGGCCTTGGCATTCATCTAACGAGAACGGGCGTCGGCCCGATGAGGGACGAAATGAAGAACGCAGCCATTTCCGAGCGCAAGAACCAGTCGATCTCGCGCGGCGTCGGCATGACGACGCAGATCTATGCCGACCGCGCCGAGAATTCGGAGATCTGGGATGTAGAAGGCCGCCGATACATCGATTTCTCCTCCGGTATCGCCGTCGTCAACACTGGCCACCGCCATCCCAGGGTGATCGAGGCGGTCAAGGCACAGCTCGACCGCTTCACCCATACCTGCCACCAGGTCGTGCCCTATGAGAGCTATGTGCGGCTGGCCGAACGGCTGAACGGCATGCTGCCCGGCAAGTTAGAGAAGAAGACCATCTTCGTCACCACGGGCGCTGAAGCCGTCGAGAACGCCATCAAGATCGCCCGCAACGCCACTGGCCGCCAAGCCGTCATCGCCTTTGCCGGCGGCTTCCACGGCCGCACCTTCATGGGCATGGCGCTGACCGGCAAGGTCGTGCCCTACAAGGTCGGCTTCGGCGCCATGCCGGGCGACGTCTACCACGCGCCCTTCCCGGTGCCGCTGCATGGCGTGTCGGTTGCCGATTCGCTTGCCGCGCTCGACAGACTTTTCAAGGCCGATGTCGATCCGGCTCGCGTTGCCGCCATCATCATCGAGCCGGTCCAGGGCGAGGGCGGCTTCTACGACGCGCCGCGCGAATTCCTGACGGCGCTGCGCAAGCTCTGCGACCAGCACGGCATGCTGCTGATCGCCGATGAGGTGCAGACCGGCTTTGCCCGCACCGGCAAGATGTTCGCCATGGATCATCATGAGGTCGCGGCCGACATTACCACCATGGCGAAGAGCCTGGCCGGCGGCTTCCCGCTGGCGGCGGTCACCGGCCGCGCCGAGATCATGGATGCGCCCGGTCCTGGCGGGCTCGGCGGCACCTATGGCGGCAGCCCGATCGGTGTCGCCGCAGCACACGCCGTGCTCGACGTAATCGAGGACGAAAAGCTGTGCGACCGCGCCAATACGCTGGGCGCCCGGCTGAAACAGCGGCTGCAGTCGATCCGCGACGATGTGCCCGAGATTGTCGACATCAGGGGTCTCGGCTTCATGAACGCGGTCGAGTTCAACGACGTCAAGAAGGGCCTGCCGTCGGCCGAGATCGCCAATGCGATCCGGCTGAAGGCGCTCGACAAGGGGCTGATCCTGCTGACCTGCGGCGTCTACGGCAACGTCATCCGTTTCCTGGCTCCGATCACCATCCAGGACAATGTCATGAACGAGGCGCTCGACATTCTGGAAAGCTCGATCCGCGAAGTCTGCGCTGCCTAGCGCAAACCCCTACCTCCCCCTTGTGGGCCCTTGTGGGGAGGTCGGACCGCAGGTCCGGGTGGGGGCCTCGCGCCGACCCCAACCCCGCTGCTTCGCAGCGACCCTCCCCACAAGGGGGAGGGTAAGTGCGTCTAGCCCGCAGCCCGTGCCGGCTCATCCTGCTGGAACGCTGCCAGTGCAGCCTTCAGCCCGTCAGGTCCCTCAGCAATCGTCTGCGCCATCGGCGAAAACCCGGCCCCGAGCATCTTGCGGCCCAGCATATGGTCGCCCGGCCTGTTGACGGATTCGATGCCGAGCAGCCGGCTTCCAGCATAGTGGTAGATCGAGAACTTGTTCTCAGCGAGGTCGCCCAACACGACATGGCTGTCGCCGCCCGAGGTCAGCCCGACCATCTGCAGTTTCATGTCCCCGATGTCAGACCAGAACCACGGCACCGCCGCATAGGCGCCCGTATGGCCGGTGATCGTGCGTGCGGCAAGCCGCGCCTGGTCGGTGGCGTTCTGCACCGATTCCAGCCGCACCTCGCCGCCGGTCGACCAGTGGCGGTAGGAAGCGGCGTCGCCGATGGCCAGAATATCAGGCACTGAGGTGCGCATCTGTTGGTCGACGCGGATGCCATTGGCGACAGTCAGTCCGGCAGCCTGAGCAAGTTCGACATTCGGCACGGCGCCGATGCCGACGATGACCATGCGCGCGGGCAGCCTTTCGCCGGTGGAGGTGATGGCAGCGCAGACATGGCCGTTTTCCCCTTCCAGCCTGGCAATGGTGGTGCCGGTGAGGATACGCACGCCGATCGCCTCCAGCCGTTGGCGGACATGGCTCGCCACCACCGGCGCTACCGCCCGGCCAAGCAGCCGGTCGACGGCCTCGACCACGGTGACGTTGCGGCCGGCGGCCCTCAGCGTTGCCGCGATCTCCAGCCCGATGAAGCCGCCGCCGAGGATGACCACGTCTTCGCTTTGGGCGCTGAGCGCGCGGATCAGCCGGGCATCGGCGATCGAGCGCAGCGACAGCACGCCCGAGAGGTCGGCGCCCGGTAGCGGCAGGAGCCGCGGCCGCGAACCGGTGGCCAGGATGAGCCGGTCGAACGGCAGCACGCCGCCGCCCGCTATGTCCAGCTTGCGGCCTGCCGTATCGATGCTGTCGATTCGGATGCCCGGCCTGAAGTCGATGGCGCTGCCGGTGTAAAAGGCCTCGCCGCGCAAGAGTTGCGGCTTGGCATCGGCGTCCTTGATGAAGGTCTTCGACAGCGGTGGCTTGTGATAGGGCAGATCGGTTTCGTCGCCGATCAGGATGACCGGCCCGTCATGGCCTTCCTCGCGCAGGCTGGCGGCCGCTTGCACGCCCGCATGACCCGCACCGACAATGACGACCCCGTTCTTCATCGCAACCCGAATTCCTGTTTCAAATCATGGAGCATGATGCCGAAAAGTGTGAAGCGGTTTTTGGACGACATCATGCTTTGATTGTGAGCCGTTCCGCCAGATGGCGATTGTCTGCCGCCGTCGCAAGAGCCCCGGTCCGGGTCGCACCCGGAACGGTCGCTTGTCAATCGCGGCGTCTCTCACCTTGGCTGCTGGCTACGATTTAAAGTTGATAGTGCTAGTTTAGAATAATTCTAAACTGTTGTTTCAATTGAATTTTCCAGGGTTCACCAGTTGACTTCCGGCCTCGCCATCGTTTTATGGAGGCTCGCGCGTCAGCGCATCCCTTTGATGTTTGGGCCTTGAACCCGTTCGATTGGAGGCATTTGGTGTCTTTCTCCCGTGAGCCGCAGAGCGGCGCGGCATCTGTGGTGTCCTACGGCATGCCTATGTCCCGGCACCGTTTGGCACGCGCGCCTTTTACCGAATCCCCTTTGAACTGGAGACTGATGATGACAGCGCGATATGGCGGCAGACTGGCTGCGATCGGTGCCACGGCTATGTTGACGGCGGCGGTTTTCATCCTGCCGGCCAAGGCGGCGGAGATCGATGCCAAGGCGGTCATCAAGACCTATTCCGACATCGCGCTGGCCAAGTACGAGGATTCGCTGACCACGGCGCAGGCGCTCGACAAGGCTGTCGACGCGCTGCTTGCCAACCCGTCGGCGGACACGCTGAATGCCGCCCGCGATGCCTGGAAGGCGTCGCGCGTGCCCTACCAGCAGACCGAGGTCTACCGCTTCGGCAACAAGATCGTCGACGACTGGGAAGGCAAGGTGAACTCCTGGCCGCTCGACGAAGGCCTGATCGACTACGTCGCCAAGAGCTACGGCACCGAGTCCGACGCCAACGCGCTCTACACCGCCAATGTCATCGCCAACAAGGACATCGAGATCGACGGCAAGAAGGTCGACGCCTCGAAGCTTTCGCCGGAGTTCCTCGCCGGCACGCTGCAGGAAGCCGGCGGCATCGAGGCCAATGTCGCCACCGGCTATCACGCCATCGAATTCCTGCTCTGGGGCCAGGATTTGCACGGCACCGGCCCGGGCGCCGGCGAGCGTCCGTACACCGACTATGACCTCAAGAACTGCACCGGCGGCAATTGCGATCGCCGGGCCGAGTATCTGAAGTCGGCCAGCGATCTTCTGGTCTCCGACCTGCAGGAGATGGTCGGCAACTGGAAGGAAGACGGCGCCGCCCGCAAGAACCTCGTCGATGGCCAGCCGAACACCGCTATCTCGGTGATCTTCACCGGCATGGGCTCGCTGTCCTACGGCGAACTGGCCGGGGAGCGCATGAAACTCGGCCTGCTGCTGCACGATCCCGAAGAGGAGCACGACTGCTTCTCGGATAATACCTACAACTCGCATCTCTATGACGCCATCGGCATCCGCGCCGCCTATCTCGCCAGCTACACGCGCACCGACGGCACCGTCGTTTCAGGCCCGTCGGTGCACGATATGGTCAAGGCGGCCGATCCGGCGATCGACAAGGAACTGTCCGACAAGCTCGATGTCTCGGTCGCCAAGATGGAGGCGATCAAGGCGCGGGGAGTGGCCGGCGAGGCCTACGACCAGCAGATCGCCGAGGGCAACACCGAAGGCAATGCTACCGTGCAGGCGGCAATCGACGCGCTGGTCGACCAGACCAAGTCGATCGAACGCGCCGTCGGCGCGCTGAAGCTGAACAACATAGCCTTCGAGGGGTCCGACAGCCTCGACGCACCGGACAAGGTGTTCAAGTAGCACCCCAACCAACCACCAGCCAAACGGCGCGGAGGGGCGCCGTCAGCCAGAGCCAATCCATGCTGATCTGCCATTGCAACATCATCACCGAAAAGGAGATCGAGCAGACGATCGTCGATCTGCTGGATCAGGACCCCTGGCAACTGATCGTGCCGGCGAAGGTCTATCACACGATGCAAAAGCGCGGTCGCTGTTGCGGCTGCTTCCCAAATGTGGTCGAAACGATCATTCGGGTCACCGAAAATTACCACACCCGTTCGGAGGCGAGCGGCGTGGACATCGTTTCACACCTGGATCGCGTCAGAGGCCTGCGCGTCCAATATGGGAGCAGAATCCATGAAAGGCGAACCGCAGATCATCGAGCGGCTTAACGAGGCTCTGTTCCTGGAGCTTGGCGCCGTCAATCAATACTGGGTGCATTTCCGCCTGCTCGAAGATTGGGGATATGCCAAGCTGGCAAAGAAGGAACGCGCCGAATCGATCGAGGAGATGCACCATGCCGACCGGCTGGTGGCCCGTATCATCTTCCTCGAAGGGCATCCCAATTTGCAGTCCGTGGCGCCGTTGCGCATCGGCCAGAACGTCAAGGAAGTGCTCGAATCCGATCTCGCCGGCGAATATGACGCACGCACCGCCTACAAGCGTTCGCGCGAGATCTGCAACGAAGCCGGCGACTACGTGACGATGAAGCTGTTCGAGGAATTGCTGGCGGATGAGGAAGGTCACATCGACTTCCTCGAGACGCAGCTCGACCTCCTTGCCTCGATCGGCGAGGAAAAATACGGCCAGCTCAACGCCGCATCGGCGGACGAGGCGGAATAGGACCATGCAGGAATGCGGCGCCCCATAGATATTCTGCGCCGCTTGCGGCGGGCCGCCGGCCCGCTGCTCCTCAAAAACCCGCGATATCAGGCCTTTCGCGGGCTTTCGGTTGTAACCCTGGCGGCAATTTTGGCCCCGGCCCTGGCCGGATCGTCGGAACCGGTCGGCCTCGCCACGAGCCGCACCGACCTGACGCCGAAGGACCAGGCCCGCGTCCTTGCCGTTACCAGGCCAACCCAGGATTTCTCCAAGCCCGAATCCTTCGAAACGATGCAAGGCGGCGGCGGCACGTCGCGCAAGCAGGTCGACCGCGACGCCTTCTCGCAACCCTCTGAAAACATCACCTTCGAGGAACAGGGCAATTTCAAGCTCGGCAATGCGCTTTTCCGCAAGAACTGGGTGTCGTCGCCATCCTCGACCCAGGCCTCGGATGGTCTCGGACCGCTGTTCAACGAGCGCGCCTGCCAGAATTGCCATTTGAAGGATGGCCGCGGCCGACCGCCGGCCGCCGACCGCCGCACCACGTCGATGTTCCTGCGGCTGGCGCGCGATGCGAGCACGGCCGAGGAAAAGGCCGAGATTGCCGTGCACAAGGTGCTGAACTTCCCCGATCCGGTCTACGGCGCGCAGTTGCAGGAACTGGCGGTGCCCGGCCTCAAGGGCGAAGGCCGCATGTATGTCGATTATCGCGAGGAAAAGGTCACGCTCGGCGACGGCAGCGTGGTTTGGCTGCGCAAGCCGAGCTATTCGGTCGGCGGGCTTGGCTACGGCCCGCTTGACCCGCGCACCACGCTGTCGCCGCGCCTGACGCCGCCAATGATCGGCCTTGGCCTGATCGAGCAGATCGCGCCGGCCGACCTCCTTGCCCATGCCGATCCCGACGACCGCGACGGCATTTCCGGCAAGCCCAACATGGTGCGTGACCTCAGCAGCGGGCAACTGACGCTTGGCCGCTTCGGTTGGAAGGCGCAGACCGCATCGATCCGCCAGCAGGCGGCGGACGCCTTTGCCGGCGATATCGGCATTTCGACGCCGGAAGAGCCTAGCCACTGGGGCGATTGCACCGCAGCCGAAGAGGCCTGCTTAGCCATGCCCAATGGCGTGCAGAAGCGGCTCGGCCCGGTCGAGGCGCCACCACCGGTGATGGACCTCGTCACCTTCTATTCACAGAACCTTGCGGTGCCGGCGCGGCGCGATGTCGGCGCACCCGCCGTGCTCGCCGGCAAGAAGCTGTTCTACGAGATGGGCTGCATTGCCTGCCATACGCCGAAATTCGTCACCATGCGCGGGAACAAGGCGCAGGCGTTCCAACTGATCTGGCCTTATTCCGACTTTCTCCTGCACGACATGGGGCCTGGCCTTGCCGACGGCCAGGCGGTGGGCGATGCCACGGGCAGTGAATGGCGCACCCCGCCGCTATGGGGCATCGGCCTGACAAAGACCGTCAACGGCAACGCTTTCTTCCTGCATGACGGGCGTGCGCGCACGCTTACCGAAGCGATCCTGTGGCATGGCGGCGAGGGGCAGAAGGCGCGCGATCGCTTTGCCGCCGCCAATACGGCCGACCGCGATGCTCTCATAAAATTCCTGGAGTCATTCTGATGCTCAAGCGGGTTTTGCCTGTTCTACTCCTCCCATTGGCTCTGTTCGGTGCGTCCCCGGCATCGGCCTCGGTGAAAGCCTCCGATGTCATTCAAAGAGCGATCGACGGATTTGTCCGCCCCGCCTATGCCAGCCTGCATGGCCATGCCGGCACCTTGGCGAAGGCCATGGACGCGCTCTGCCAGGCGCCGTCGCAGGGCAACCTCGATGCCGCGCATGCCGGATTCTCGGCCACGGTCGCAGCCTGGTCGTCGGCTGAAATCATCGGCTTCGGGCCAATCAAGGAGAACAACCGGCTGGAGCGCATGCTCTACTGGCCGGACCGAAAGAGCATCGGCCTGAAGCAGGTGCAGGCGGCGCTGGCCGGCAAGGATCCGACCGCCACCGATCCGGCGCAGCTGGCGGGCAAGAGTGTCGCGATGCAGGGATTAGGGGCGCTTGAGTTCGTGCTTTACGGCGACGGCGCCGAGACGCTCGTCGGCAAGGACGAGCCCTATCGCTGCGCCTATGGCGCGGCAGTCGCCAAGAACATCGAGACCATGGCGGCCGATGTCGACGCGGCCTGGAAAAAACCGGACGGTTTTGCAGCCTTGTGGGCTAATCCCGGACCCGACAATGCGTTTTACCGCGACGGCACCGAAGCGGTGACCGAACTGGTCGGCGTCTTCATCAACGAGCTGGAAATGGTCCGCGACGTGCGCCTCAAAGGTTTTCTCGGCGCCAAACCGCAGGGTGACAAGCCGAGGCAAGCGATCTACTGGCGCTCGCAAAACACCGGCCTTTCATTAGCCGGCAACCTCTCCGGCATTGATGCGCTGTTCCAGGCCTCGAAGCTCGGCGACGCGCTGCCCGAGGATAGCAGATGGATGGCGGAATCCATCCATATCCAGCTCATCAATGGCGTTGCTACTGCCAAATCCATCCAGGGTCGGATCGACAAGACGCTCGCCGATCCCGCGGAGCGCGGAAAACTCGAACATTTCGCGCTGATCACCTCCAGCCTGTCGGGCTTGATCGGCACCCGGCTAACCGCCGAGTTCGGCCTGACCGCCGGCTTTTCGTCACTGGACGGGGACTGACCAATGGTTGCGACACGCACGCCGCTGATGGACCGCCGCGATTTTCTCAGAGCTGCCGGCGCCGGCTTCGTCGCGTCAATGGCGCCGCGGGCCTGGGCGGACACGCTTGCCGCCGATGCCGTCTTTGCCACCGCCTTCGTCAAGCGCGACGGCAGCTTTGGCGCCGCTGTGTTGTCGGAAGCCGGAAAAGTATTGCATGCGATCGACCTGCCCGACCGTGGCCACGACGTCACGTTCGATCCGGTCTCGAAGCGCTCCGTGGTCTTCGCCCGGCAACCCGGCACCTTCGCCGTGGTCTTCGACCATGCCGGCCGCGAGCCGCCGCTGACCATCGCCAGCATCACCGGTCGGCATTTCTTCGGCCACGGTGTGTTTTCCACCGACGGCGCGCTGCTTTACGCCACCGAAAACAATTTCGACAATGCCGCCGGCGTCGTCGGGATCTACGACGCACGGGCCAAGTTCAGCCGCATCGGCGAGTTTCCGACCTATGGCATGGGGCCGCATGAGCTCTTGCTGCTCGGAGACGGCCGGACGATCGCCATCGCCAATGGCGGCATCGAGACCCATCCCGACTATGGCCGCGCCGAGCTCAACATCGCCACCATGAAGCCGTCCTATGTGCTGGTCGATCGCACAACCGGCGATCTCATCGAAAAGCACGAACTGCCGCCGGCTCTGCACCAGCTGTCGATTCGCCACATGGATGCCGACCCCACAGGCACCATCTGGTTCGGCTGCCAGTACCGCGGGCCGGGCACCGAGCGGCCACCGCTGGTCGGCCGCGCCACGCGCGGCAAGGGGCTGCAGCTGCTCGACATGCCGCAGGACGTGCTATCCGGCTTCCGGAATTACATCGGCTCAGTCGCCACCAACCCGATTGCCGGCACGGTCGCGGTGTCTTCGCCGGAAGGCAATTCGCTGGCCGTGATCGACGCCGCCAGCGGCAAGATCGTCGCCACCAAGGCGCTGGTCGAGGTCTGCGGCCTGGCGCCCGACGGCCCGGGCTTCATGGCAACCACGGGTGCCGGCGAAATCATCGAAGGCAGCGGCGCGACGCGCTCCGAGCCCGACTATGTCTGGGACAACCACATGCTGCGCATCGCGCCGGCGGCGTAAGCCGTCCGGCCTGCACCGAAGCGAAGCCGCTTAACAATTTACGCGCTGGCTCTTGCGGCGGCGCGCCGTGGCGGGCAGAGGGAGACTGTTTTTCGAACCGGTCGCCCATGAAACTGCTCGCCATCGACTGTGCCGCCAATCTCTGCGCCGCTTGCGTCTATGACGCATCGGGCGGCAGAGAGCTCGGCCGCACGGTACTCGATCTCGGCAAAGGCCACGCCGAACACCTGATGGCTGTCATTGACGAAGCGTTGAAAGCGGACGGCACCGATTATGCCGGCCTTGGCGCCGTTGCGGTCTCCATCGGTCCGGGTTCCTTCACCGGCCTGCGGGTGGGCGTCTCGGCGGCGCGCGGCCTGGCGCTGGCGCTGAAGATCCCGGCGATCGGGGTAACGACACTGGAGGCGCTGGCGGCCGAGGCGAGGGCAGCATTTCCCGGCCGCCCGGTCCTGGCCGCTCTCGATGCCGGCCGCGAGGAAATCCATGCCGCGTTTTACGACGCAGATACGATTTTGCGCTATGGTCCGGCGGTGACCACACTTGCACAAGCCGCGGGAATGGCGGCGGACAATCGTCCGGTGCTTGCCGGCACGGCCGCCGTGCAGATCGCAGCCGCGGCCGGTCGCGATTTCGATATCGGCCCGACGGCTGCCACCGCCGACATTGCCGTCTACGCCCGGCTCGCCGCTGCAAAAGGCGAGGGCGACAAGCCGAAGCCACTCTATCTGCGCGGCGCCGATGCCAAGCCGCAGGCCGGGTTCATCCTGTCGAGGCAGGAAAAGTGATGCGCATCCCTTTCCTCCAGCCGCGCCGCAGGGACTATGCGCTCGAGCCGCTGACCATCGCCGACAGCCCGGCAGCGTCGGTGCTGCATCGCGAGGATTTCGTCCGGCCCTGGACCGATGGCGAATTCGCCGCGTTGCTCCAACAGGAAACCGTGTTCGGCTATGCCGCGCGCGAAATCGGCCAGGGCGCCAAGCCGCCGGTCGGCTTCGTGCTGGCCAGGCTTGCAGCCGGCGAGGGCGAAATTCTGACCGTGGCGGTGGCGCGCTCGCATCGCCGCCAGGGGCTCGGCTGGCAGTTGATGGACGCGGTACTGCGCGAATTGCATGCGCAGCGGGCCGAGGCGCTGTTCCTTGAGGTCGACGAGACCAATGTCGCTGCCATCGCCCTCTACCGGCGGCTGGGCTTCCGCCAGGTCGGCCACCGCGCCAATTATTACCGCTCGACCGAACATGGTCCTACCGGCGCGCTTGTCATGCGCCGCGATCTTCGCTAGCCAAAGTTTTGGGGCAGGGCCAAGCTGCATGATCGGAAAAATCAGGATTTTCCTGGCGCTGAGCCTCGTTGTCATCGGTTCGCTGGTCCTTGTGCCTTTGCAGCTGCTGTCGATGAAGACTGGAATCTGGCGCGAGACGGTCATTCTGAAGGCCTGGCACAGCCTCATCGTCCGAACGCTCGGCCTGCGCATCCATGTCAAAGGTGCGCTGTCCAGCCAGCGCCCGCTGCTGGTCGCCTCGAACCATATCTCCTGGACCGACATCATGGTGCTGGGCTCCTTTGCCGATGTGACCTTCATCGCTCGGGCGGACATGGAGGGATGGCCGCTGATCGGCTGGCTGTCGAAACTGCAGCGTACGGTCTTCATCGAACGCGAGCGCAAGCGGACAGCTGGCGACCAGGCCAGCGAGATCGCCAGCCGCATGGCCAAGGGCGACGCCATGGTGCTGTTTGCCGAGGGCTCTACCGGCGACGGCAACACCATCCTGCCGTTCAAGAGCACCTTGTTCGGCGCCGCCTCGATGGCGATTTCGGAAGGCGCGGCCGAGCAGGTCTTCATCCAGCCGCTGGCGATTGCCTACACGCGGGTGCACGGCGTGCCTCTCGGCCGCCGCCACCGGCCGCTGGCTGCCTGGATCGGCGATCAGGACCTGATGCCGCATCTCAAGGTGCTGATGGCCGAAGGCGCCATTGACGTCGAGGTGCATTTCGGCGAGCCCATCGCCTTTTCCAAGGGCTCGAACCGCAAGGAAACGTCGAGGATGATGGAAAGCCAGGTGCGCGCCATGATGCAGGCCGCGCTCGCCGATCCCCGACCGAGCTGCTAGCGCAGGCCGAGCGCCTACAGGCCGATGCCCGAGAATCGTCTGTTTTTTGTCACGGAAAGGCGTTAGAAGCCGCCAGATGGATTTGAACACGATAGAGCGGAACGACCCCGACAGCGTCGCGCAAAACGCGGCTGTGGCGTCCGCCCCGGCCAAAAAGGTCTTCGTCAAGACCTATGGCTGCCAGATGAATGTCTATGACTCACAGCGCATGACCGATGCGCTGGCCGCCGACGGCTACACCGCGACCGACGCCATCGCCGAGGCCGATCTGGTGTTGCTCAACACCTGCCATATCAGGGAGAAGGCGGCGGAAAAGGTCTATTCCGAGCTTGGCCGCATCCGCGACATGAAGGCTGAACGCGCAGCAGTTGGGCGCAAAATGCTGATCGGCGTCGCCGGTTGCGTCGCGCAGGCCGAAGGCGCGGAAATCATCCGCCGTTCGCCTGCTGTCGATCTGGTCATCGGCCCGCAGACCTATCACCGGCTGCCCGATGTCCTGGCCCGGGTGCGTGGCGGCGAGAAGATCGTCGAGACCGAATACGCCATCGAGGACAAGTTCGAGCATCTGCCGAAGCCGAAGCGTGCCGAAATGATCAAGCGCGGCGTCACCGCCTTCCTCACGGTACAGGAAGGCTGCGACAAATTCTGCACCTTCTGCGTCGTGCCCTATACCAGGGGCTCGGAAGTGTCGCGGCCGGTGGCGCAGATCGTCGCCGAAGCCGAGCGGCTGGCCGATGCCGGTGTGCGCGAGGTGACGCTGCTGGGGCAGAACGTCAATGCATGGCACGGCAAGGGTGAGGATGGCATGGAATGGGGGCTTGGCCGTCTGCTGTTCCGGCTAGCCGAAATTCCCGGCCTGGCGCGGCTGCGCTACACCACCAGCCATCCGCGCGACATGGACGACGAATTGATCGCTGCCCATCGCGACCTCCCGGCTTTGATGCCTTATCTGCACCTGCCGGTGCAATCCGGGTCAGACCGCATCCTCAAGGCGATGAACCGCAGGCACACGGCCAAGGACTATCTGGCGCTGCTCGAGCGCATCCGCGCTGCACGCGGCGACATCGCGCTGTCCGGTGACTTCATCGTCGGCTTCCCCGGCGAAACCGACGCCGATTTCGAGGCGACGATGGATCTGGTGGGCCAGGTGAACTACGCCTCGGCCTTCTCGTTCAAATATTCGCCGCGTCCCGGCACGCCGGGCGCCGATATGCCCGATCACGTGCCGGAAGCGGTCAAGGACGAGCGCCTGCAACGCCTGCAGGCGCTACTGCTGAAACAACAGCAGGATTTCGGCCTGGGCCTGGTCGGCAGCACCATCGACACGCTGATCGAGAAGCCCGGCCGTCAGGCCGGCCAGAAGGTCGGCCGCTCGCCCTGGCTGCAGCCGGTTATTGTTGATGAAAAGGCCGGCGAAATCGGTGACATTATCCGGGTGCGAATCACGAAGACGGGCTACAATAGCCTGTTCGCCGAGTTGGCTTGATGGCCTCGGCAGATGAGGAGAGACGGTTGAGCGCTGCTGAAGTGAAGACTCTGCCCCAGAACCAGACATCCGGGGCCTCTGACATGGCGCACATCGTTCTGACTTTCGACAACAACAAGCTTGCCAGCGCCCTGTACGGTCAGTTCGACGAGAATTTGGCCCGGCTTGAGCAGAAGCTCGGCGTCGACATCCGCTCGCGCGGCAACCAGCTGACCATCAAGGGCTCGGCCTCGGCGGCCGAACAGGCGCGCCGCGCACTCGACAATCTCTACGGCATTCTCCAGAAGGGCACCGACATCGGCCAGTCCGACGTCGATGGCGCCGTGCGCATGGCCATTGCCGCCGACGACCAGCTGACGCTGCCGACGCTGGAACGCAAGGGCAAGGTTTCGGCCGCCCAGATCTCCACCCGCAAGAAGACGATCTATGCCCGTTCGCTCAACCAGGACGCCTATATGCGGGCGCTGGAGCGTTCGGAACTTGTCTTCGGCATTGGCCCCGCCGGCACCGGCAAGACCTATCTGGCGGTGGCGCATGCGGCGATGCTGCTCGAACGCGGCATGGTCGAGCGCATCATCCTGTCACGGCCGGCGGTCGAGGCCGGCGAGCGGCTGGGTTTTCTGCCCGGCGATATGAAGGAAAAGGTCGATCCGTATCTGCGGCCGCTCTATGACGCGCTTTACGACATGATGCCGGCCGACAAGGTCGAGCGCGCCATTGCCGCCGAGGTCATCGAGATCGCGCCGCTGGCCTTCATGCGCGGCCGCACGCTGGCGCATGCCGCCGTCATCCTCGACGAGGCGCAGAACACCACGCCGATGCAGATGAAGATGTTTTTGACCCGCCTCGGCGAGAATTCGCGCATGATCGTCACCGGCGATCCGACGCAGATCGATCTGCCTCCAAGCACCAAGTCGGGCCTCGTCGAAGCCTTGCGTGTCCTTGACGGCGTGGCGGGCGCGGTAACCGTGCGCTTCAACGATGTCGACGTTGTGCGCCACCCGCTGGTGGCCGAAATCGTCAGGGCCTATGACCGCGACGCCAAGCTGGCGCGCGGCCTCGGCGCCGAGAGCTGATGTGACGATGCGGGCTCATGCCTGAAGACATAAGACCTGGCGGCGGGGATAGTTCGGTTCCCGTCGAGATCGATATGTCGGTCGAGGCCGGCGACTGGCCCGATGAGGCGGCGCTGACGCGTCTGGTCGATCGCGCCGTGTCGGCTGCCTTTGCCGAAACCGCTGCTGCCGGTCCTTCCGAACTCAGCATCGTCTTTTCCGACGATGCCCATATCCGTACCCTCAATGCCGGCTGGCGCGGCAAGGACAAGGCGACCAACGTCTTGTCTTTCCCTGTTTTTCCGTTCCCCAGGGGTGGCAAGCTGCCGCCCATGCTGGGTGACATCGTGCTGGCCGCCGAGACGGTGGCGCGCGAAGCAGCCCTGGAAGACAAGCCCTTCGAGAACCATATCACCCATCTCGTCATCCACGGCCTGCTGCATTTGCTGGGCTACGATCACGAGACCGATGCAGAGGCCGATGAGATGGAAGCCATCGAGCGCTCAGCGCTCGCAAGGCTTGCCATTCCCGATCCCTACACGTAATGACAAAAGACCAATTGACCGGACGACGATGAACGACAAACCAGAAACTGCCGCCCGCCCCGAGGCTGGCAGTGCGACAAAGCCTTCCGATACGACGGAAGAGGGATCGAGTCCGAGTCCCAGTTCCGGCAGCCCCGCTTCTGGTAGCATTGCCAGCGAGCCATCGCCTGCCGGTCCGTCCCTGTTCGACCGCGTCTTGGGCCTTTTCAGGCAGCGGAACGGCACCAGCCTGCGCGAGGAAATCGCCGGCGCGCTTGCCGAAACGACCAGCGATGCCGGGTCTTTCTCGCCCGGCGAACGCGCCATGCTCAACAACATATTGCGCCTGCGCGAGGTACGCGTCGAGGACGTCATGGTGCCGCGCGCCGATATTGAGGCCGTCGAGATCACCACGACGTTGGGCGATCTGCTCGGTCTGTTCGAGCAGTCCGGCCATTCCCGCATGCCGGTCTATTCCGAGACGCTCGACGATCCGCGCGGCATGGTTCACATCCGCGACGTGCTGGCCCACATCACCAAGGTCGCCCGGGTCAAGAAGGGCAGAACATCCAGGAAGACGCCGGCAACGACGCTTCTCGACCTCGCCCAGGTCGATCTCGGCCGCACCATCGGCGACCTCAATCTAATCCGCCCGGTGCTGTTCGTGCCGCCCTCGATGCTTGCCTCCGACCTGATGGGCCATATGCAGACGACGCGAACCCAGATGGCGCTGGTCATCGACGAATATGGCGGCACCGATGGTCTCGCCTCGCTGGAAGACATCGTCGAGATGGTCGTCGGCGATATCGAGGACGAGCATGACGAGGACGAGCCGCTGATCACCCAGACCGGCGAGGGCGTGTTCGTCGTCGACGGCAAGGCCGAGATCGACGAGGTCGCCAAGATGATCGGCGAGGACTTTACCGCCGGTGAGCATGGTGAATATGTCGACACGATCGGCGGCATGATCTTCAACACGCTGGGCCGCGTGCCCGCGCGTGGTGAGGTTGTGCAAGCCATCCCCGGCTTCGAATTCCACGTGCTCGACGCCGATCCGCGCCGCGTCAAGCGGGTGCGCATCGTCCAGAACCAGAAGGGCGAGCGTCGCCGCCGCGTGACCGCCCCCCGCACCGAGCAGGCCTAGGACAGAACGTCGCCCGGCCGATGACGATCGACGATCCCTTCAAGCACTCAACCTTTGGCTCGGGTGTGTTCTACAAGGACCCGCGAGCCGCATTGAAATGGCTCGAAACGGCCTTCGGCTTCGAGCCGAGCATGGTGGTCAGCGACGCCGACGGACGGCTGGTCCATGCCGAAATGCGTTTTGGCGACGGCTACATCATCGTCGATTCCGAATGGGCCGATCATATTGCCAGTCCGGTAAGCGTCGGCGGCAAGAACACTCAGTCGGTCTGTGTGCATCTGAAAGACGGCCTGGACGTGCATTGTGAGCGGGCAATGGCGGCTGGAGCCCAAATCGTCGAGGAGCCTGCCGCCCATTTCTACGGCGAACGGCAGTATCGGGCGCGCGACCCCGAAGGCCATGTCTGGACCTTCACCCAGACCGTGCGCACCGTGCCGCGCGAGGAGGCCGAGCACCTGAGCGGGCTCACCATCGAGGGATGGCACCGATAGCGCAGCGATCGGCCGGTTCGCGTTTCAATAAATCTGATAAATCTTGGCTCCTGATTCGCGCGACTTGGGAAGTCTGCATGGAGCGCCTTGCCGGCCGGATAATTCTGCTTTGGGGCTGGCGACGCGCGCTGGTGGCGTTTCTTGCCGGGGCGCTGGCGGTGCTCGCCCAGGCGCCTTACGATTTCTTCGCCGTCTGTTTCGTCTCGTTTCCACTGCTGGTCTGGCTGCTCGACGGCGCCACCGGCGAGGCTTCCGACGGCTGGCTCAGGCGCCTGCGGCCGACTTTTGCCATCGGCTGGTGGTTCGGTTTCGGCTATTTCCTCGCCGGCCTGTGGTGGATCGGCGAGGCGCTTCTGGTCGAGGCCGACAGTTTCGCCTGGGCCTTACCCTTCGCGGTCGTCGGCATTCCTTTGGCGCTGGCATTTTTCTACGGCTTCGCCGCCGTCGTCGCGCGGCTGTTATGGACCAACGATATTGGCCGCGTTGCCGCCCTTGCCTTTGCTTTTGGCCTGACGGAATGGCTGCGCGGCTTCCTGTTCACCGGCTTTCCCTGGAATGCCGTCGGCTATGCGGCGATGCCCGTGCCGCTGTTGATGCAAAGCGTGTCGGTGACCGGCATGGTCGGCATGAACGCGCTGGCGGTCTTTGTCTTCGCCATGCCGGCCTTGCTTGCAGCACGCCGGCATGTCCGTCTCGGTGTGGTCCTGCTTGCCATTCTCGTCGCCGCCCATGCCGGCTTCGGCTATGTCAGGCTCGCGACCCCCGACAAGCCGGCAACCCGCACTCTCGATGTCCGTATCGTGCAACCGGATGTCGACCTCAGCGAAAAATGGGACACCTCGGTGCGCGACCGCATCTTCGCCACGATGATGGGCCTGTCGGCCGCAGCGCCCGATCCCGGCCATAACAAACCGCAGTTGATCCTGTGGCCGGAGACCTCGGTACCGTTCCTGTTCACCGAGCGTCCGGACGCGCTGACCGCGCTCGGCGACATGCTGCAGCCTGGTCAGATGCTGATTGCCGGCGTCGTGCGCGAGGAGCGCGGATCCGGGGCGGATGCCGACAGCCGCTACTACAATTCGGTGGTGGCGATCGATGACAAGGGCGAAATCGCTGATGCCGTCGACAAGGTCCATCTGGTGCCGTTCGGCGAGTATCTGCCGTTTTCCGGTCTGCTCAGCCGCTTCGGCATCGGACAGCTCGTCGCCGGGCCGATGAACTTCGCCGCCGGCAACGAGCGCCATCCGATCGCTCTGCCCGGCGGCATCAGCGCCTTGCCCTTTATTTGCTACGAGGTGATCTTTCCTGATCTGGTGGCTGTTGACGCAACGTCATCCCAGCTTATTGTGAACGTCACCAACGACGCATGGTTCGGCGACACGCCCGGGCCGTACCAGCATTTCAGGCAGGCTCAGATTCGTGCGGTGGAAAACGGATTGCCACTGTTGCGCGCCGCCAACAACGGCATTTCCGCCGTTGTCGATACGCGCGGACGCATCGTCGACGCATTGGCGGTCGATGCACGTGGCGCCATCGACGTGCGGGTGCCGATCTCCGGCCAAGCCTTCATCTCCGCCGCGGGGCGGCGCATTAACGGAATGCTGATCATGTTGGTGTTTGCCGCAATCGCCCTCAGCTTGAACGTAAGGCAACGGCTACGGGTGAATTGACAGTCGACACATTAGAAACTCATACTGTTACCGCCTAATTTTCTCGAAGTCGGTTGGTGTTTCTGTTGGGGCAGTTGGCTCCGGCTTCGTTTGGGCGAGAAAAATAGAAAAGGCCGGAAAAATTCGGCGAGGAAAAAATGACAGAAGAAAACAAGAAGAAACCGAATCCGATCGACATCCATGTCGGAAGTCGCGTCCGCCTTCGGCGCAATATGCTTGGAATGAGCCAGGAAAAGCTTGGTGAAAATCTCGGTATTACGTTTCAGCAGATCCAAAAATATGAAAAAGGAACGAACCGCGTCGGCGCCAGCCGTCTGCAGGCAATAGCCTCGATACTCAGCGTGCCTGTCGCCTTCTTTTTCGAGGATGCGCCAGGGCAGGAGCCGGTGGGTAATAGAGGATTTGCCGAGGACACTTCGATGGCTTTCGCCGTCGAATTCTGCGGCAGTCCGGAAGGGCTTCAGCTCAACCGCGCGTTCGTCAAGATCGCGGATGTGAAGGTGCGCCGCCGGATTATCGACCTTGTGAAGTCCCTTTCTGCCGAAGATGCCGAGTGATTCGGTGGGTCGATTGACCCATTGGCCCCAGTAATCCCCTGGGCCCGAGTAGCCCAGAGGCTCGACTGCCGGCGGCGCCAAGCCGCCGGTGGTACAAGATATATTGCTGCGGCACTCATGCCAGAACCGCGGCACCGCTTGACGAGCGGCGCCCGGCACCGTTAACACGTGGCGCGCCAAAATCGGCAGCCCTGCCGATCGTTTTTTCAAGAGGGGACACCCGTGACGCGGCAGAACTACTTCTTCACCTCGGAATCCGTGGCCGAGGGTCATCCCGATAAAGTCTGTGACCGCATCTCGGACGAGATCGTCGATCTGGTCTATCGCGAGGCCAAGAAGACCGGCATGGACCCATGGAAAGTCCGCGTCGCCTGCGAGACGCTCGCAACCACCAACCGCGTCGTCATCGCCGGCGAAGTAAGGGTTCCCGATACTCTGCTGAAGCGGGACAAAGCCGGCAACATCCTCAAGGACGCCGCCGGGCATTCGGTCGTCAACCCGGCCAAGTTCAAGTCGGTCGCCCGCAAGGCGATCCGCGAAATCGGCTACGAGCAGGCCGGCTTCCACTGGAAGACGGCAAAGATCGAGGTTCTGCTGCACGGCCAGTCGCCCGACATCGGCCAGGGCGTCGACAACGCCGCCGACCGCCAGGGCGAAGAGGGTGCCGGCGACCAGGGCATCATGTTCGGCTATGCCTGCCGCGAGACCCCGGACCTGATGCCGGCGCCGATCTATTACAGCCACAAGATTCTCGAACTGCTCGCCGCTGCCCGTCACGAAAACAACGGCGAAGCCGGCAAGCTCGGACCCGACGCCAAGAGCCAGGTCACCGTTCGCTATGTCGATGGCAAAGCCGCCGAAGCGACGCAGATCGTGCTGTCGACGCAGCATCTCGACGCGACCTGGGATTCCAAGAAGGTCCGCAAGGTCGTTGAGCCTTACATCCGTGAGGCGCTCGGCGACCTCAAGATCGCCGACGATTGCATGTGGTACATCAACCCGACCGGCAAGTTCGTCATCGGTGGGCCGGACGGCGACGCCGGCCTGACCGGCCGCAAGATCATCGTCGACACCTACGGTGGTGCTGCCCCGCACGGCGGTGGCGCCTTCTCCGGCAAGGACACCACCAAGGTCGACCGCTCCGCCGCCTACGCGGCGCGCTATCTCGCCAAAAATGTGGTGGCGGCCAAGCTCGCCGACCGCTGCACCATCCAGCTGTCCTACGCCATCGGCGTTGCCCAGCCGCTGTCGGTCTATGTCGACCTGCACGGCACCGGCAAGGTCGACGAGGCCAAGCTCGAGGAAGCGCTGCGCACGGTGATGGATTTGTCGCCATCCGGCATCCGCAGGCATCTCGACCTCAACAAGCCGATCTACGCAAAGACCTCGTCCTACGGCCATTTCGGCCGCAAGGCCGGCCGAGACGGGTCCTTCTCCTGGGAAAAGACCGATCTGGCCAAGGCGCTCAAGGACGCGATCGCTGCTTAGGCATGATTCCAAAAAGTGGGGACCGGTTTTTTGGAAAAGATCATGCTCCAACAAAGGATTAGATTGAGATGAGATTTCAGCCAAATCTCATCTCAATCCCAAATCTCATCTCAATCTAAGCGCGGCGCGCGAACCAAGCCATGGATCCACAGGACAGGCGGAGCCGCGCGACCGAAGGGTTCTTCGGCCGCCGGCACGGCAAGACCATTCGCCCGCAGCAGGCGGCGGCGCTGGAAAGCGGTCTTGGGGCGTATGGCCTCGACCTCTCCGTCCAGGCACCGGCAGAATTGCGCGCGCTATTCTCAGCGGATGTTTCAACGGTTCGGCTGGAAATCGGCTTCGGCGGCGGTGAGCATCTGCTGCACCGTGCCACGGAGGCACCGGCGACCGGCTTCATCGGTGTCGAGCCGTTCGTCAACGGCATGGCCAAGTTGATGATGGCGGTGCGGGAAAAGCCGCTTGCCAATCTTCGCGTTTATGACGACGACGCCACGCGCCTGCTCGATTGGTTGCCGCAGGCGTCGCTCGACGGCATCGATCTGCTCTACCCCGATCCCTGGCCGAAGAAAAAGCATTGGAAGCGGCGCTTTGTCAGCCCGCTCAACCTCGATCGGTTCGCGCGCGTGCTGAAGCCGGGCGGAAAATTCCGCTTCGCATCCGACATCGACACCTATGTGAACTGGACCTTGTTGCACTGTCGGGCGCATGGCGCGCTCCTCTGGCAGGTGCAAGATGGGGCCGACTGGCATCGGCCCTATGAAGGCTGGCCGGGCACACGCTACGAGGCAAAAGCCATTCGCGAGGGCCGACGGCCGGCCTATCTCACCTTCATCAGAAAATAGTTCGATGCGGGAAAGTGTCCCGCATCGACAGCCGGTCTGGTTCAGAAACGGCCGATCTTGCCGAAAGCGGTCGGGTCCATGCCGAGCCGGCGCAGATCGTTGGCGCGCGGCTTGCGGCCGGCTTCGACGGCCCGCGAGGCGGCAACGGCGCTGCCGAACAGGGCAAAGGCGTCGCCTATGGCGGAAAACACGGTACGGTTGCTCATTGTCTTGACCTTTCGCGCGCCACCGCGCGCTCATCTTTGATTTGTGCAGTGCAACATAGATAGGGATGTGAAATCCGGGATCACAGGGCCGTTACCGCATAGCCGGCATGCGCCGCGCGCAATCCTGCCAGCCGTCCCCGGCTGCACTCTGCCCGGCCCGTCAACAGACTTGAAACACCGGCCGGGATCGTTTATATCAGCCTCAAATTCTTGGTCGGTATGACGAAGAGTGGGTCCACCCGGTCCCGCTCTTTTTTATTACCTGCCGGTCAGCCATCAGCAAAGAGATGGTTCGGGACGACGATCATCCTGATCCAGAGAACGACAGGAACCGCATGACTGCAACGGCAAGCGAAGCCGACGACCGCATCATCCGCGAAAGCGGTATCGATGCGCGCATCGCGCTGATCGTTCAGCCGGTGTTGCGAGGCATTGGCTTCCGTCTCGTGCGGGTGCATCTGTCGGGCCAGAACGGCCTGACGCTGCAGATCATGGCCGAACGCGAAGACGGCACCATGACCGTCGAGGATTGCGAAGAGGTCAGCCGCGCTGTGTCGCCGGCGCTCGACGTCGATGACCCGATCGAAAAGGCCTATCATCTCGAAGTGTCGTCGCCGGGCATCGACCGGCCGCTGGTACGCAAGTCGGATTTCGTCACCTGGACCGGCCATCTTGTGAAGATGGAAACCTCGGTGCCGGTCGCCGACCGCAAGCGCTTCAAGGGCAAGATCGCCGAAGCCGGCGAAGACGACATGCTGCTCGAGCGCGACAAGGCCGCCTACGGCGAAGAGCCGACGGTTCGCATTCCTTATGACGCGATCGCCGATGTGCGGCTGATCCTCACCGACGACCTTATTCGCGATGCCCTTTCGAAGGACAACCGGGAACGCAAGGAAGCCAAGAAACGCCGCGGCGAAGCTGATGATGCACCCGAAGGTGCTGAAGGCGGCGCGGAAGACGAAATCGAACAGGAACTATGATGAGCGGCCGGGCCTAAAAGCTCGGCAACAAGCTCGGGAGAAATAAGATGGTTGTAAGCGCCAACAGACTTGAACTGCTGCAGATCGCCGACGCGGTGGCGCGTGAAAAGTCGATCGACAAGTCGATCGTCATTGCCGCCATGGCTGATGCGATCCAGAAGGCCGCGCGCTCGCGCTACGGCCAGGAAACCAACATCCGCGCCGACATCAACGCCAACACCGGCGAGATGAAGCTGCAGCGGCTGATGGAAGTGGTCGAGAAGGTCGACGACTACGCCACCCAGATCGCCATTTCCTCGGCCCGCGAGCGCAATCCGGACGCCCAGCTTGGCGACTTCATCGCCGAACAGCTGCCGCCAATGGATTTCGGCCGCATCGCCGCCCAGTCGGCCAAGCAGGTCATCGTGCAGAAAGTGCGCGAGGCCGAGCGCGACCGCCAGTATGACGAATACAAGGACCGCATCGGCGAGATCGTCAACGGCACCGTCAAGCGCGTCGAATATGGCAACGTCATCGTCGATCTCGGCCGTGGCGAGGCCATTATCCGCCGCGACGAGCTGATCCCGCGTGAAAACTACAAGTACGGCGACCGCGTCCGCGCCTATGTCTACGACGTGCGCCGCGAACAGCGCGGCCCGCAGATATTCCTGTCGCGCACCCATCCGCAGTTCATGGCCAAGCTCTTCACCATGGAAGTGCCGGAAATCTATGACGGCATCATCGAGATCAAGTCGGTCGCCCGCGACCCAGGCTCGCGCGCCAAGATCGCCGTCATTTCGCGTGACTCGTCGATCGATCCGGTCGGCGCCTGCGTCGGTATGCGCGGCAGCCGCGTCCAGGCCGTGGTCGGCGAATTGCAGGGCGAAAAGATCGACATCATTCCGTGGTCGCCTTCGGCCGCCTCCTTCATCGTCAACGCGCTGCAGCCGGCGGAAGTCGCCAAGGTCGTGCTCGACGAGGATGCCGAGCGCATCGAAGTGGTGGTTCCCGACGACCAGCTGTCGCTGGCCATCGGCCGTCGCGGCCAGAACGTGCGTCTTGCCTCGCAGCTCACCGGCTGGGACATCGACATCCTGACCGAGGCCGAGGAGTCCGAGCGCCGCCAGAAGGAATTCGTCGAACGCTCGTCGCTGTTCATGGAAGCCCTCGATGTCGACGAGATGGTCGGCCAGGTTTTGGCCTCCGAAGGCTTCACCAGCGTCGAGGAAGTTGCCTATGTCGATTCGGGCGAGATCGCCTCGATCGACGGTTTCGACGAAGACACCGCTTCGGAAATCCAGACCCGCGCCCGCGAATATCTGGAGAAGATCGAAGCCGAGCATGACGACAAGCGCAAGGCGCTGGGCGTCACCGACGACCTGCGCGAGATCCCTGGCGTCACCACCGCCATGATGGTGACGCTCGGCGAGGATGGCGTGAAGACGATCGAGGATTTCGCCGGCTATGCCGCCGACGACCTGACCGGCTGGAAGGAACGCAAGGACGGCGAGACCAAGGTATTCCCGGGTGTGCTCGCCAATCACGGCGTGTCGCGCGCCGACGCCGAGCAGATGGTTCTGGCAGCCCGCCTCAAGGCCGGCTGGATCACCGAAGACGAGCTTGCAGCCGAACAGGTCCCGGCTGACGAAGCCGTTGGTGCGTGAGGTGAAACCGCATCGCACACAACCCGCCCCAGGACGAGATGAACGATCGCACCTGCATCGTCACGCGCAAGCAAGCCGAGCCGGATGAGCTGATCCGTTTCGTCGTCGGCCCGGATTCGGCCGTCGTTCCTGACCTAAAGAGAAATCTGCCCGGCCGTGGTTGTTGGGTGAGCGCCGACCGCCTACATATCGACAAGGCGGCGGCGAAGAACCTGTTTGCCCGCGCCTTCAAGGCGCAGGTCATCGTGCCGCCCGATCTCGGCGGCATGGTCGACGGACTGCTTGCACGATCCGCTTTGGGTATGCTCGGCCTTGCCCGCAAGGCTGGCTCGATCGCACTCGGCGCAACCAAGGTCGAGAGCGCGGTGCGCTCGGGGTTGGCGCTTTTCGTGCTCCACGCGACCGAGGCATCCGACGATGGCGTGCGCAAGATCAGTCAGGCGCGGCGGGCAACTGTCCACCTCGGCGGGCCGGCAGTCCTTGCCTACAAACTTTTCTCCGAGGCCGAGTTGAGCTTGGCATTGGGGGGTACAAATGTGATACATGCTGCCGTTCTCGCGGGAGACGCGGGCAAGGCGGTTGAGAGGCGCATGGTTGCGCTCGACCGATATCGGGGCGGAACCCCCGACGATCTGGCAATGCTTGCGGCCGTTGCTGACGAAGATGATGCTGCAGAGGATATGGAATGAGCGATACGAAATCGGGCGACGATAAGACGTTGAGTGTTACACCGAAGAAGACCTTGACGCTGAAGCGCCCCGGTACCGAGCAGAGCGTCGTGCGACAGAATTTCTCGCATGGCCGCACCAAGCAGGTCCAGGTCGAGATCAAGAAGCGCAAATTCTCCATGCCCGGCGACAAGCCGGAGCCGGTGGCTGCACCCGTATTTACGCCCAAGCCCGCGGTAGTGGCAGCCCCCGTCGTGCAGGAAGCGCCCAAGGCGCCGCCTCCGCCGCCCCCGGCCGAACGCGGCGGCATGGTGCTGAACGAACTGTCGCGCAATGAGATGGAAGCGCGCCGCAGGGCGCTCGAAGGCTCCAAGGTTCGCGACGTCGAGGACCGCCAACGCGCCATCGAAGAGGCCAAGCGCCGCAACGAGGATGAGGAACGCCGCAAGCGCGAGCGCGAGGAATCCGCGCGCCGTCAGGCCGAGGAAGAAGCCCGCCTGCAGACCGAGGCCGAGTCCCGCCGCCGCGCCGAGGAAGAAGCGCGCCGCCGCGCGCCGCAGGCTGCCGAGCTTGTGGCGTCGGACGATGAGGAAGAGGTCAAGCCGAAGCGCACCGCCGCCGGTGCCCCGGTACGCCGTCCGGTTACGCCCGAAGTGGCGCGCCCGGCCAAGCCGACCAAGGCCGAGGAAGACCGTCGTCGCGGCAAGCTGACCCTCAACACGGCTCTTTCCGACGAGGACGCGCGCGCCCGCTCGCTGTCGTCGATGCGTCGCCGCCAGGAAAAATTCAAGCGCGCGATGCATAATGAGCCGCGCGAGAAGGTTATGCGCGAAGTGATCCTGCCTGAAACCATCACCATCCAGGAACTGGCGCAGCGCATGTCCGAGCGCGCTGTCGATGTGGTCAAGTACTTCATGAAGCAGGGCCAGATCCTGAAGCCGGGCGACATCATCGACGCCGACACGGCCGAGCTGGTCGCCACAGAATTCGGCCACACGGTCCGCCGCGTCGCCGAGTCCGACATCGAGGAAGGCCTGTTCAACATTGCCGACAATGCCGAGGACCTGGTGTCGCGGCCGCCTGTCGTGACCATCATGGGCCATGTCGACCACGGCAAGACCTCGCTGCTCGACGCCATCCGCAATGCCAATGTCGTCTCCGGCGAAGCCGGCGGCATCACCCAGCATATCGGCGCCTACCAGGTCGAGAAGAACGGTCAGAAGATCACCTTCATCGACACGCCCGGTCACGCCGCCTTCACGGCGATGCGCGCCCGCGGCGCTCAGGCGACCGACATCGCCATCCTGGTGGTGGCGGCCGACGACAGCGTCATGCCGCAGACCATCGAATCGATCAGCCATGCCAAGGCGGCCGGCGTTCCGATCATCGTGGCGATCAACAAGATCGACAAGCATGATGCCGATCCGCAGAAGGTTCGGTCGGAACTGCTGCGCCATGAGGTGTTCGTCGAATCGATGGGCGGTGAAGTGCTGGACGTCGAAGTGTCGGCGACCAAGGGCACCAACCTCGACAAGCTGTTGGAAGCGATCCTGCTGCAGGCCGAAATCCTCGACCTCAAGGCCAATCCGGACCGTACCGCCGAAGGCGTGGTCATCGAAGCCCAGCTCGACAAGGGCCGTGGCCCCGTCGCCACCGTACTGGTGCAGACCGGCACTTTGATGCCGGGCGACATCCTCGTCGCCGGCAACGAATGGGGCCGGGTGCGCGCGCTGGTCAATGACCGTGGCGAGCAGATCAAGGAGGCTCCGCCGGCAATGCCGGTCGAGGTGCTTGGCCTGCAGGGCACGCCGCAAGCCGGCGACCGCTTCGCTGTCGTCAACAACGAGGCCCGCGCCCGTGAGATCACCGAATATCGCCAGCGTCTGGCGCGCGAGAAGGCAGTGGCTCGCCATGCCGGCCAGCGCGGCTCGCTCGAACAGATGATGTCGCAGCTGCAGACGAGCGGGTTGAAGGAATTCCCGCTGGTCATCAAGGGCGACGTGCAGGGTTCGATCGAGGCGATCAACGCCGCTCTCGACAAGCTTGGCACCGACGAGGTGCGTGCGCGCATCGTTCATGCCGGCGCCGGCGCCATCACCGAAAGCGACGTGTCGCTGGCGGAGACCTCGGGGGCCGCGATCATCGGCTTCAACGTCCGTGCCAACGTGCAGGCACGTGCGGCCGCGGCGGCCGCGGGCATCGAAATCCGCTACTACTCGATCATCTACAACCTCGTCGACGATGTGAAGGCAGCACTTTCCGGCCTGCTGTCGCCGGAACGCCGCGAGACCTTCATCGGTAATGCCGAGATCCTCGAGATCTTTGACATCACCAAGGTCGGCAAGATCGCCGGCTGCCGTGTCACCGAAGGCAAGGTCGAACGTGGAGCGGGCGTGCGCCTGATCCGCGACAACGTCGTCATCCACGAAGGTACGCTGAAGACCCTCAAGCGCTTCAAGGATGAAGTCGCGGAAGTTCCGGGCGGCCAGGAGTGCGGCATGGCTTTCCAGAACTACGAGGACATGCGCGTCGGCGACATCATCGAGTGCTTCCGCGTCGAGATGGTGACCCGGACGCTCTGAGTTCGTATACTGTCGATACGACCGGGCGGTGGTCGAAAGACCGCCGCCCTAACTTTAATGCCTGTCGCCCAAAAGTGCGGGATAAACGACATGCATAGAACAAATATGAGACATGGCGGCACGGTCCCATCCCGCGCCTCACGCTTTCCGGATTGAGAAAAATGCCCCGTCCAACCGCCTCCAGCCCATCCCAGCGCATGCTTCGCGTCGCCGAACAGGTGCGCCATGCGCTGTCGGAAACCTTGCAGCGCGGCGAGATTATCGACCCGCTGATCGAGAACACCGTGGTTTCGGTCTCGGAAGTGCGCATGTCCACTGATCTGAGGGTCGCAACGGCCTTCGTTTCGCCGCTTGGCGCCAAGGACACGGGTGCGGTCATCGACGCGCTCAACAAGCATGCGAAGTTCGTCCGTGGCCGCGTCTCCGGCGCGCTCCGCCAGATGAAGTTCATGCCGGAGTTCCGCTTCAAGCTCGATACGTCCTTCGACAATTTCGCCAGGATCAACGATTTGCTGAAATCGCCCGAAGTCGCGCGAGACTTGGGTGCCGATGGCGAAGACAACGACAAGGACGAGAAATAGTGGGGCGCCGCGGCAAGAAGAAGGGCCGGCCGATCTCCGGCTGGGTGGTGCTGGATAAGCCGGTTGGCATGGGTTCGACCGAAGCCGTCTCCAAGATCAAATGGCTTTTCCAGGCCGAAAAGGCCGGCCATGCCGGCACACTCGACCCGCTGGCCTCTGGCATGCTGCCGATCGCGCTGGGCGAGGCAACCAAGACCGTGCCTTATGTGCAGGACGGCGCCAAAATCTACCGGTTCACCGTCGCTTGGGGCGAGGAGCGTTCGACCGACGATCTCGAAGGCCCGGTGACGCAAAGTTCCGACCGCCGTCCGGCGCAAGAAGATGTCAGGGCGCTGCTGCCGAACTACACCGGCGTCATCATGCAGACACCGCCGCAATTCTCGGCCATCAAGATATCAGGCGAACGCGCCTACGATCTCGCTCGTGGGGGCGAGACAGTCGACATCCCCGCGCGCGAGATTGAGATCGGCCGTCTGGACATCGTCGAGCACGCTGCCGGCCACACCTTGTTCGAGGTCGAATGCGGCAAAGGCACCTATGTTCGCTCGCTGGCCCGCGACATGGGCCGCGACCTCGGCTGCTTCGGCCACATCGCCGAATTGCGCCGGGTCGAGGTCGAGCCGTTCACCCAGGAGGATTTCGTCACCCTCGCCGAACTGGAAGTCGCCCGTTTCGGCGAACAGCGCGAAGCTGACGGAGAGGGCGACGCCGATGTTGCCGATGCGCCGATCGACTTCGGCGCCATCGATGCGCTGCTTGTCGACACGGCTGCCGCGCTCGACTGCCTGCCCCAGATCGCCATCAGCGACGAAGCGGCGACCAAGATCCGCCTTGGCAATCCCGTCATCATCCGCGGCCGCGACGCGCCCGTGGAAGCCGAGGAAGCCTGCGCCACCGCGCGCGGCAAGCTTGTCGCCATCGGCGCCATCGAGCAAGGCATGTTCAAGCCGAAGCGGGTCTTTGTCGGCTGACCACTCTCGTCTAGTCTTACGTCGACGTCACATCCGAGGGGCACATGGCAAAGGCTGAGGCGGTGAAGAAGCGGGCGCCGGTGACAACGCGCCGGCCGCCGGTTGGCGCCTCGCCCGGCACGCTGATCGCCGATCCGGCGGCGCGACGGTCCGAGCTGCGGCTGACGCTGATTTCGCCTGAAAAATTCAAGACCATCAACGATGCCAGCATCGACGATCTCAACACCCATTGCGACAACTGGCCGGTCGTCTGGTTGGACTGCACCGGTCTCGCCAACATCCAGCTGATCGAGGAGATCGGCCGGATCTTCAACCTGCATCCACTGGCTCTGGAAGATGTCGTCAACACCGGCCAGCGGCCGAAGGTCGACTTCTTCGAGGACCACGCCTTCGTCGTCATGCGCATGATCGACGACGTCAAGGTGCATCGCTATGAGCAGATCGCGGTGTTCTTCGGCAAGAAATTCGTCGTCACCTTCCAGGAGCGCGAAGGCGATCCGTTCGACCCCGTACGCAAGCGCATCGCGGCAGCGTTGCCCAACCGCTTGCGGATGCGCGGCGCCGACTATCTGGCCTATGCGCTCATCGACTCCATCGTCGACAGCTATTTCCCGCCGATTGAGGCCGCTAGCGAGGAGGTCGATGGCATCGAGGACGAGATGCTCAACACGCCTCACAAGCATCAGATGCGCCAGCTGCACGAATTGCGGCGCGACGCCAATGTGCTCAAGGGCGTGCTGTGGCCGATGCGCGACGCGCTGGCGACGCTGATCCGCAACGACGTGCCCTATGTGAAGCCGGAGACGAAAATCTTCTTCAACGACACGCTCGACCACGCATTGCGGCTGATCGAGCTGGTCGAGAACCAGCGTGATATGCTGACCGGCTTGATCGAAATGCATTTGTCGCTGAGCCAGGCGCGCACCAACGACGTCATCTCTTATCTCACCATCGTCTCGGTGATCTTCATGCCGCTAACCTTCCTGGTCGGTATCTGGGGGATGAATTTCGATCCCGAGAGCTCGCCGTGGAACATGCCGGAACTGAAAGCCTACTATGGCTACCCGGCTTCGCTGCTGTTCATGCTGGCCGTTGCTGTCGGGCTGATCGTCTTCTTCAAAAGCAAGAAGTGGCTGTAAGCTTCAGGTGTCAGGGGGATCCTGGATTCCTGAGCAAAGGGCTGCGACGAGCCGGCTTTATGAATGGGCTGGTGTTTTCCAGGGAATTGCCTTATATGCGCCGCAGCATCGCGCCATGTCGCTTTGCTTGCACCGGCCCCTGCTGGACGACATCCCGGCTGAGGGCGACCCGTTTCCTCAAACAGATAAGGAAAAACACGATGTCGATTACTGCCGAGCGCAAACAGGAATTGATGGGTGAATTCGCAACCGCCAAGGGCGATACCGGGTCTCCGGAAGTCCAGGTGGCCATCCTTTCCGAGCGCATCAAGAACCTGACCGACCACTTCAAGGACCACAAGAAGGATAACCATTCCCGCCGTGGTCTGCTCGCTCTCGTCTCCCAGCGCCGCAGCCTGCTTGATTATCTCAAGCGCAAGGATGACGCGCGCTATCAGACGTTGATCGAGAAGCTCGGTCTGCGCCGTTGACGAATTGACCGGCGGGCTTTCGAAGGAGAGCCCGCCGGTCGCGCATTCTGCCAGTCGCATCGATTGGCCAGACCCGGTTTCGAGCGTGCAGAGGCCACTCGAAACCGCCCATGGACGGTCATGGGGCAGGATTGCAGGACGCTCGTGCGCTAACCAGCGCCGAATCTACCCGAGCTTCCCGTTGTCTTGCCCGTGGCTGCCCGAGAAAGGAAGCCAGGGAAAGGGCATCCGCGCACCGTGAAACGGCGCGGCCCTTTCCGCTTACTAAGGACAAGATATGTTCAACTACCACAAAGTGGAAATCGAATGGGGCGGCCGTCCGCTCATCCTGGAAACCGGCAAGATCGCACGTCAGGCTGACGGCGCGGTGCTTGCGACCTATGGCGAAACCAAGGTTCTCGCCACCGTCGTTTCGATGAAGGAGCCGAAGCCAGGCCTCGATTTCTTCCCGCTGACCGTCAACTACCAGGAAAAGACCTACGCCGCCGGCAAGATCCCGGGCGGCTACTTCAAGCGCGAGGGACGTCCGAGCGAAAAGGAAACGCTGGTTTCCCGCCTGATCGACCGCCCGATCCGCCCGCTCTTCGCCGACGGCTACAAGAACGACACCCAGATCGTCGTCACCGTCGTCCAGCATGACCTCGAGAACGATCCCGATATCCTGTCGATCGTCGCCACCTCGGCCGCTTTGACGCTGTCGGGCGTTCCCTTCATGGGCCCGATCGGCGGCGCTCGCGTCGGCTACATCAACGGCGAATACGTGCTCAACCCGCATGTCGACGAGATGCAGGAATCCAGGCTCGACCTCATTGTCGCCGGCACCGCCGACGCCGTGCTGATGGTCGAGTCCGAAGCCAAGGAACTCGGCGAAGAGCTGATGCTCGGCGCCGTCATGTTCGGCCACAGGGGCTTCCAGCCGGTGATCGACGCCATCATCAAGCTGGCCGAAGTTGCCGCCAAGGAGCCGCGCGATTTCACAGCGCCGGACTACTCCGCGCTTGAAGCCGAAATGCTGAAGATCGTCGGCGACGAGCTCAGCAATGCCTACAAGAACGTCGATAAGCAGAAGCGTTACGCCGCCGTCGACGCCGTCAAGGCGAAGGTCAAGGCAGCGTTCGCTCCGGCCGAAGGCGAAGACGCCAAGTACACCTCCGAGCAGATCGGTTCGGTGTTCAAGGAACTCCAGGCCAAGGTCGTGCGCTGGAACATTCTCGACACCGGTTCGCGCATCGATGGCCGTGACCTCAAGACGGTCCGCAAGATCGTCTCGGAAGTCGGCGTCCTGCCGCGCACGCACGGTTCGGCGCTGTTCACCCGCGGCGAGACCCAGGCGCTGGTCGTTGCCACGCTGGGCACCGGCGAGGACGAGCAGTATGTCGATTCGCTGACCGGCATGTACAAGGAGAAGTTCCTCCTTCACTACAACTTCCCTCCCTACTCCGTCGGCGAGACCGGCCGCATGGGTTCGCCGGGCCGCCGCGAAATCGGCCACGGCAAGCTCGCCTGGCGCGCCATCCGTCCGATGCTGCCGAGCGCTGACCAGTTCCCCTACACGCTGCGCGTCGTCTCGGAGATCACCGAGTCCAACGGTTCGTCGTCGATGGCCACCGTCTGCGGCACATCGCTGGCACTGATGGATGCCGGCGTTCCGCTGGCCAAGCCGGTTGCTGGTATCGCGATGGGCCTGATCAAGGAAGGCGAGCGCTTCGCGGTTCTGTCCGACATCCTGGGTGACGAAGATCACCTCGGCGACATGGACTTCAAGGTTGCCGGTACCGAAGGCGGCATCACCTCGCTGCAGATGGACATCAAGATTGAGGGCATCACCGAGGAGATCATGAAGATCGCGCTGGACCAGGCCAAGGACGGCCGCCAGCATATCCTCAGCGAGATGGCGCATGCTCTGACCGGCGCCCGCCCCGAACTCGGTGAGTTCGCACCGCGCATCGAGGTCATGCACATCCCGACCGACAAGATCCGCGACGTGATCGGCTCCGGCGGCAAGGTTATCCGTGAGATCGTCGAGAAGACCGGCGCCAAGATCAACATCGAGGACGACGGCACGGTCAAGATCGCTTCGTCGAACGCCAAGGAGATCGAGGCGGCCAAGAAGTGGATCCATACCATCGTCGCCGAGCCGGAAGTCGGCGAAATCTACGAAGGCACGGTCGTCAAGACCGCCGACTTCGGCGCTTTCGTCAACTTCTTCGGTCCGCGTGACGGCCTCGTCCACATCTCGCAGCTTGCCAACGACCGGGTCGCCAAGACCTCGGACGTCGTCAAGGAAGGCGACAAGGTCTGGGTCAAGCTGATGGGCTTCGACGAGCGCGGCAAGGTCCGCCTGTCGATGAAGGTCGTCGACCAGGCCACCGGCAAGGAAATCGCCCGCGACAAGAAGGCCGAAGGCGAAGAAAACGCCGCCTGAGTGGTCTGACAATAGAGTTGAACGGGCGCGGCTTATGTCGCGCCCGTTTTCGTTTAATACCCGTCTACGACATGAGAATCGAAGAATGGCCGCTGAGCCGCTGAAGACACTGTTCCATCCCTTCGAGGCCGAGGGGCTCCCTCTGCCGCAAAAGGGCGAGCGTGTGTTGTTCCTGGGTGCGGAGCCCGGCTTCCGCTTGCCGGAAGGCTTCGAGGCAGAGCTCCATCTTGCACAGGGTTTCCGGCCGCATCTCCGAGCGCTGGAGCGTGCCGGTCACAAGGTAGCGCCGCGCGCGGAAGGCGATGCATTCGATGCAGCGCTCGTGCTTGCCGGCCGCCATCGTGGGCTAAACGAGATGCGTATTGCCGAGGCGATCGAACGCGTCACGCCTGGCGGTCTGATCGTCGTCGCCGGCGGCAAGGACGAAGGCATCGCCAGCCTGCGCAAGCGCATCGACGAGCTTGTTCCGATCGAAGGGCATCTGCCGAAATATCACGGCATCGCCTTCTGGCTTCGCCGTCCGGCCGATCTGGCGCCTGCGGAAAAACTGCGCGTCGCCAATCCCGCCTTGGTCGTAGAGGACCGCTTCCGTACCGCGCCTGGCATGTTCTCCTTCGACCGGATCGACGCCGGCTCGAAACTTCTGGTCGACAACCTGCCCAAAGACCTGCGCGGCAACATTGCTGATTTCTGCGCCGGCTGGGGTTATGTCGCCGCCGAGGTCGCGGCACGTTCATCCGGCATAACGGGGCTCGACCTTTACGAAGCGGATTTCGACGCGCTTGAGGCGGCCAAGGGCAATATCGGCCAGACAGGCTTCGAGCCCGGCTTCTTCTGGACCGATCTGCTGAGCGAGCCGGTCGAGCGGCGCTATGATGCCATCGTCATGAACCCGCCCTTCCATCGCAGCCGGGCGGCCGAGCCGGAAATCGGCGCCGGCATGATCCAGGCGGCGGGCAAGGCGCTGAAGCCGGGCGGGCGGCTGTTCATGGTGGCGAACCGTCAGCTGCCTTACGAACCGGTTCTGAAGGCCGTCTTCTCCAGCCATGCCGAGCTCGCCCGCGACGGCATGTTCAAGGTTTTCTCCGCGCGCCGATAGGACGGTGCCGGTCGCCTCAATGCATGCTGACGATGCGCGCCGGCTCGTGGACGGGAATGGTCGGTCTGATATCGCCAGGCTTGATCTTGAGCGGCGCCGGCCTGCCGAACAGATAGCCCTGCACCATCTCGCAACCAGCTGCTCGCAAAAGCGTCGCCTGGTTCTCGGTCTCGACGCCTTCGGCGATGATGCCGACGCCGAGCGCCCGCGACAGGCCGACGATGGTAGAGACGACGGCGCCCGAATTGGAATCGGTGTCGATGCGGCTGACGAAGGAGCGGTCGATCTTCAGCTTGCCGAAGGCGAAGTCGATCAGGTAGCTGAGATTGGAATAGCCGGTGCCGAAATCGTCGACGGCCACCGAAATGCCCATGTCGGCAAGCTGCTGCAGGATGATGGCGGCGCGGTCGCGGTCCTGCATCATCGCCGTCTCGGTCACTTCGAGCTCCAGCCGCGACGGCTTGATGCCGGTGCTGGCCATCGTGTCGCGCACGATACCGACGAAATCCTTGGTCCTGAACTGGACCGGCGAGATGTTGACGGCAACGAAGCAGTCCTCGGGCAAATGACGGGCATCGCTGCAGGCCTTGTTCAGCACCCAATTGCCGATCGGGTGGATCATGCCGGTCTCTTCGGCGATCGGAATGAATTCCATCGGCGGGATCATGCCGCGTTCCGGGTGCTTCCAGCGGATCAGCGCCTCGTAGCCGACGACACGGCCGGTCGGCAGGTCGAGCTGCGGCTGGTAGTGAAGGTCGAAATCGCCACGGTCGAAGGCGATGTGCAGTTCGGATTCGATCCAGTGGCGGTAGTCGGCGACCTGGCCCCTGTCGGAATGGAAGACCGACCAGTTGCCCACGCCGCCGGCGCGGGCATTCTGCAGCGCCAGGTTGGAGCGGCGCAGGATGAGGACCGGATCGACGCCATCCTTTGGCATCGCCACGATGCCGACCGACAGGCCGACCGACTGCAGGTGGGAATCGAGCTGGTACGGCTTCAGCATCTCCTCGATCATGGTTTCGACGGTGCTTTCCATGGACCTTTGGAGTTGGTGTTCCCAGACAAGGATAGCGAACTCGCCGGCGCCGATGCGCCCCATCACCGCGCCTTCGGGCATGCAGGCCTTCAACCGCTTGCTGAAGCCGCGGATCAGTTCGTCGCCATGGCTGTAGCCGATGGCGTCGTTGATCTGCTTGAAGCGGTCGATGTCGATGTCGATGAGGAACACCGGCTCACCGGTCCTGATCGTCGCGGACGCCGCGTCGGCAATCCTGCCGACCATCGCCGGGCTCGCAAAAAGCCCGGTCAGCTTGTCGAAATGGGTTTCGTTGAAAACGTAGTCCACCGATTCATCGACGCCGGCGAAGAAGGACAAGGCAGCACCGGCGGCGGCCAGCGCGCATAGTGCCGACGCGATGCCGATCATGGTTTCCGCCTGCATGCCGGCAAAGCCGTCCCCGAAACCATGCCGGAGGCCCCAAAGCCCAAGGATGAAACTGCCAAGGCCCGAACTGGCGACGGTGAGCAGCCGGAACACAGGTGTTCGCTTCGGGTTGCTGACAGCAGGCATTGCTCAGTCCCTGTCGCATGATCCCGAAATCAACTCGACTTCGGGAAATATCAAGCGCAAATTTATAAAGGCTAAAGCATCCTTTGCGCCCAGCAAGAACGCGCAGAGCCCAAGCCCATAGGACTTCTAGCGGATATCTCCTTAAAATGAGTTTCCGCCCATGCATCTAATTTTACTGGTGAATTAATCGCGTACGTTGTCGGTCTGCTTCAACTCATCCAGGGTTGGCATCGACACGATGTGATAGCCGGAATCCACATAATGGATTTCGCCGGTGACGCCTGACGAGAGGTCGGACAAAAGATAGAGCGCCGAGCCGCCGACCTCGTCGATGGTCACCGTGCGGCGCAGCGGCGAGTTGCGCTGCTGGTAGGAGTACATGTGGCGGGCGTCCGAGATTCCGGCGCCGGCCAAAGTACGCACCGGTCCCGCCGATATGCCGTTCACCCGGATGCCGCGCGGGCCATAGTCGTTGGCGAGATAGCGCACGCTGGCTTCCAGTCCGGCCTTGGCGACGCCCATGACGTTGTAGTTCGGCATGACGCGGACAGAACCGGCATAGGTCAGCGTGATCATCGCGCCGCCTTCGCTCATCAGCGGGGCGGCATGGCGGGCGACCTCGGTGAAGGAGTAGCAGGAGATGACCATGGTGCGGACGAAATTGTCGCGGCTGGTGTCGGCGTAGAGCCCCTTGAGCTCGTTTTTGTCGGAAAAGCCGATGGCGTGGACGACGAAGTCGAGCCCGCCCCATTCCTTGCCGAGCGTCTCGAAGGTGGCGGCGACCGATGCGCTGTCCTCGACGTCGCACGGCACCACCAGAGACGCCCCAAGCTTCTCGGCAAGCGGCTTGACGCGGCGCCCGAATGCGTCGCCCTGATAGGTGAAGGCAAGCTCCGCTCCGTGTTCGGACAATTTCCTGGCGATGCCCCAGGCGATCGAATGATCGTTGGCGACGCCCATGACAAGCCCGCGCTTGCCCTTCATCAGTCCGTCCATGGCCGGCAATCCCCCTACAAAAAAACGCTGGCCTTATGCGGAATAGCGCTGGAAAATCAGCGTTGCGTTGGTGCCACCGAAGCCGAACGAGTTGGACAAAACCGTGTCGATCCTGGCGTCTTCGATGCGCTTGCGCACGATCGGCATGCCCTCGAATTCGGGATCGAGGTTTTCGATATGGGCGCTCTCGCCGATGAAGCCGCCTTGCATCATCAGGATCGAGTAGATCGATTCCTGGACGCCGGCGGCACCCAGCGAATGGCCGGTCAGCGACTTGGTCGAGGTGATGAACGGCATCTTGTCGCCGAACACCTCTCGGATGGCGCCCATTTCCCGGGAATCGCCGACCGGCGTCGAGGTGCCGTGGGTGTTGATGTAGTCGACGGGCGTGGACACCGTCGCCAGAGCCTGGCGCATGCAGCGCACCGCGCCTTCGCCCGACGGCGCCACCATGTCGTAACCGTCCGACGTCGCGCCATAGCCGACGATCTCAGCGTAGATCTTGGCCCCGCGCGCCTTGGCGTGTTCGAGCTCCTCCAGGATGAGGACGCCCGCGCCACCCGCGATGACGAAGCCATCGCGATTGGCGTCATACGCGCGTGACGCTGTTGACGCCTTGTCGTTATACTTCGACGACATCGCCCCCATGGCATCGAACAGGTCCGACATCGTCCAGTCGAGGTCCTCATGGCCGCCGGCAAACATCACATCCTGCTTGCCCCACTGGATCAGTTCGTAGGCGTTGCCGATGCAATGCGCCGAGGTCGAGCAGGCCGACGAGATCGAATAGTTGACGCCGTGGATCTTGAACCAGGTGGCGAGCGTCGCCGACGCGGTCGACGACATCGCCTTCGGCACCGCGAACGGACCGATGCGCTTGGGGCTGTTGTTCTTGAGCGTGGTCTCGGCCGCCTCGACGATGGTGCGGGTCGAGGGGCCACCCGAGCCCATGACGATGCCGGTGCGCTCATTGGTGATGTCGCTTTCGCCAAGCCCGGCGTCGGCGATCGCCTGGTCCATCGCGACATGGTTCCAGGCCGCGCCCTGGCTCAGGAAGCGCATGGCGCGCCGGTCGATCATAGGGGTCGGGTCGAGCGTCGGCGCACCCCAGACCTGGCAGCGGAAGCCGTGTTCGGCGAAGGAATCTGAGAAGCTGATGCCTGATTTGGCATCATGGAGCGAGGATTGCACCTCGTTGGCGTTGTTGCCGATCGACGATACGATGCCGAGGCCTGTGACGACGACCCTTCTCATTCGCAACTCCTTCCAGCGGATGATCCCGAAACCCTAGTCGGTTTTCGCCGGCGATCATACGCAAAATCAAAATGCCGCAGCGTCGTTGCGCGTCCGGGAACGCCCTGCTGCAGTGGCGCCGGTCAGGCGGCCGATTGCTTGGACAGCCCCACCTTGAGGTCTGTCGCAGCGTATATGGGTTCGCCGTCGGCCTTAAGCCAGCCATCGGCGATACCGAGCACCAGGCGTCCACGCATGACGCGCTTGAAGTCGATGCCGTATTCCACCTTCTTGACCGAAGGCGTCACCATGCCCTTGAACTTGACCTCGCCGGTCGACAGCGCCATGCCCTTGCCCGGCTCGCCGAGCCAGCCGAGGTAAAAACCCGTCAATTGCCACATGGCGTCAAGGCCCAGGCACCCCGGCATGATCGGATTGCCGATGAAATGGCAGGCGAAGAACCACAGGTCCGGTTTGATGTCGAATTCGGCACGGATGAAGCCCTTGTCGTGGGCGCCGCCGGTCTCGCTGATCTCGGTGATGCGGTCGAACATCAGCATGGGCGGGTAGGGCAACTGGGCGTTGCCGGGCCCGAACAGCTCGCCGCGGGCGCAAGCGAGCAATTCCTCATAACCGTAGCTGGATTTAGTACCCGCCATATGTCTCGTCCCCATATTCGTCCCGGGCGGTGGGGCGCCCTTTTCGTTGGTTTCCTAACACAATCCCTTTCGGGCCGGAAACCGGCGTTTGCGCTTAACCCGCCCGTCTGCCCGGGTCAATGCGCGCTCTCGCATCGGCCGGAAATCGATTTCGATTTTCCGGAAAGCACGATGCGACGCCAAAAAGTGATAGAGCGCACTTAGTGCGTCCAACTGGACGCATGTCGCTCTATTGATCGCATTCGGCCAACAGAATATATGTCGAGAGGTATCCAGTTTCGGTCGATGACGTTTTTTCGCCACTCTGGGCGTGTCTTGAGGCAGAACTGTGGGCTTGGACGGATAGATGGATCTGGGCTGCCGGAAGGAAAATGTCGCTGTGGACAAGCGGGTTCGCGAAGCCGGCCTGAGGCCGACGCGCCAGCGCATTGCGCTGGCCGATCTGCTGTTTGCCAAGGGCGACCGCCACCTTTCGGCCGAGGAACTGCATGAGGAGGCGATCGCCGCCGGCGTGCCGGTTTCGCTTGCCACCGTCTACAACGCGCTTCACCAGTTCACCCAGGCCGGCCTGCTGCGCATCCTGGCGGTCGAGGGGTCGAAGACCTATTTCGACACCAACACCTCCGATCACCATCATTTCTACATCGAAGGCGAAAACCGGATCTTCGACATCGAAAGCGGTCCGGTGACCGTTTCCAACCTGCCGGAGCCACCCGCAGGCATGGAGATCGCCAATGTCGACATCGTGGTGAGGCTGCGCCCCAAACGCAGCGTTTAAGCTGCACCCCATGAAACCTGTCGATCTTGCTATCCGGCTCGAATGGGTTGCGGTCGCGGTGGTGGCGATCGTCTTCTATGCTGTGTCAGGCGTTTCCTGGTGGCTGTTTGCCCTGCTCATCCTGGCGCCTGACCTGTCGATGCTGGGCTATCTCGCCGGGCCGCGTGTCGGCGCCGTCGCCTACAACGCTTTGCACATCCTGATTGTCCCGCTTTTTCTGGCGCTCGCCGGATATGTCCTGGCCAATTCGATGGCGACGGCGATCGGGCTGATCTGGATCAGCCACATCGCCATCGACCGTGCTCTCGGCTACGGCTTGAAATTGTCGAGCGGCTTCCAGGACACCCATCTCGGCCGCATTGGCCGTTAGGCGACCTTTCCAGCAATCTCAGTTCTTGACATGCTCGCCGGGATAGGCGCCCCACACCTGCGACTGCGCGATCCAGCCGGTGTGGCCGTCGAAGGTCATCTCGCACCACTGGCCATCGCAGGTTTTGATCGTGCCCGTCACGCCTGGCTCGATGATGGCGATGACGCTGGCGTCCTTGTCCGCATCGTCGAGCAGATTGATTCGGCCACCTTTGCTGCGCTGCCAGGGGGCGACGATCGCTGTGCGGCGGCCTGACAACAGCGACTGGTTGATCCAGCCCTCCGAACCGTCGGCATCGCGCACGCGCCGCCAGGTGTCGAATTCCTGGATGATTTCCATCGGCAGGCCGGCCTTGGTGTACATCCAGTCGACCGAATAGTTGGCGCCCGGGCCGACGCGCGAGTTGACGCGGGCCGATTTCAGGCTGACGAAGCGCGGCAGCGGCAGGCCGCTTGGACCGAGCGTGACCGTCTGCACAGGTGCCGCGGCTCCTTGCGCCGCGGCGTGCGGGGAATGCAGGAGAACGCCGAGAAGCGCTGCGCTGAGGACCAGGCGAAGCGACGCGAAACCAGACACTTTCGTTCCTTTCGGCGCGTGCCCTTTGGCCTGGGCGCCCCTTTTTCTTTGTCTTCGGCGGCACCGCTTGTTACAGGAGTGACAGGCACCGCGACCGGTATTCAGTTTCGCCTGTCTTGGTTAAAGAGGTCTCAACGAGATCGGGTTCGAGGAAACAATGGCAGGCAAAAAACGGCCTCTCGTCGTCATCACGCGCAAGCTCCCCGATCCGGTCGAGACCCGCATGCGCGAACTCTTCGACGCCAGGCTGAATGTCGAGGACCGGCCGATGACGCAGCCGGAGTTGGTCGCGGCGATCAAGGAAGCCGACGTGCTGGTGCCGACCATCACCGACCAGATAGACGAGGCGCTGATTGCCCAGGCCGGCGACAACCTCAAGCTGATCGCCAATTTCGGCAATGGTGTCGACAAGATCGACGTGGCGGCGGCGGCCAAGAAAGGCATCACCGTCACCAACACGCCGAACGTGCTGACCGAAGACACCGCCGATATGACCATGGCGCTGATGCTGGCTGTGCCGCGACGGCTGGCGGAAGGCGCCGCCGTGCTGACCAGCGACAAGAAATGGGCCGGCTGGTCGCCGACCTGGATGCTCGGCCGGCGCATCTGGGGCAAGCGCCTCGGCATTGTCGGCATGGGCCGCATCGGCACCGCGGTGGCGAGACGCGCCAAGGCCTTCGGCCTGTCGATCCACTACCACAACCGCCATCGCGTGCTGCCGGCGGTCGAGGAAGGGCTGGAGGCGACCTATTGGGAAAGCCTCGACCAGATGCTTGCCCGCATGGACATCATCTCTGTCAATTGCCCGTCCACCCCGGCGACTTTTCATTTGCTGTCAGCGCGGCGCTTGGCGTTGCTGCAACCCACAGCTTACATCGTAAACACCGCACGCGGCGACATCATCGACGAGGAGTCCCTGGTCAAGCTGATCCAGGACGGCAAGATCGCCGGCGCCGGCCTCGACGTCTACGAGCACGAGCCGGCGCTGAACTCGAAGCTGCTGAAGCTCGCCGCCAAGAACAAGGTCGTGCTGTTGCCGCATATGGGCTCGGCGACGCTCGAAGGCCGCATCGACATGGGCGAGAAGGTGATCATCAACATCCGCGCTTTCTTCGACGGCCACCGTCCGCCGGACCGCGTGCTGCCGCTGCGGACGTGAGATAAGCGATCAGGCGGCGCTTGTAAGGGCGCCGTCCTCAGCCACACTTACATGCTTGCCACGGTAGGCCTCAAACGCATCGCGTCCGAGCCTGAGCGCCAGCGGCGTCCGCCAGCCCATTTCCCTGGCAACGATCAGCCCCAGCAGCAGGATCGCGTCCGGCTCGTGCAGCACGAGTGCCGCCGGTGCATGGCCATTGTGGACCAGTTCCATCAGCACGGCGGAGGCCGAGGACGAGCCGATCGTGCCCGGCAGGAACAGCACGCGTCCGGCAATGGTCTCGCCATGTTGCGGGTGGCGGACATCGGCGATACGGCCGCTCTTCGGATCGACGCCGCCCCAGAAGCTGATCGGGGCGGTCAGCACCAGTGCGACGCCTTCGCCACCGCTGCCCTGCACCAGGATTTCGGCGACGGCGCTCATGCGGCGATATCCGTAAACCTTGGTTTACCGGCAACCGCGCTTTCGACGCAGTCGGCCAGCGAGCCGTAAAGCACGGCGTAACCGATATTGCCCGGCGCGTATTGCGCGAATTTTCCCGAATTGGTCATCAGTACACCGCCGGCAAGCTCCGGCAGGATCGGCGTCACCACAACGCAGGTGTCGGCGACGATGATCACGCCGCTGGCCTCAAGCGTCTTGCGCTGTCCGCTCTGTTCCAGCGTTGTCAGCACGTGCCGGCCGGTGCAGGCGTAAATCGGGACGCGCAGCCGCCGCCCGCCGATCAACTGCTCCAGCGCTTTGAATTCGGCCGCCGACAGATGCGGACTGCCGATCGCTACCGCATCGATGACGGTTTGCGTGGCTGCCGTTGACAGGCCCGCGCGGGCTTTGGCGGCCATTTCCGGCGTGACGCGGATCACCGTTTCCGACCTGCCGCTGGTCAGGATGGTCTCGGCGTCGGGCGCCTCGGGCGTCACGCCGGCAATGTGGAAGAGGCCGACTGCGCCCGACGATGCCGCTGCCGCGCCGAAGGCTTTCAGCGCGTCCTCGCCGGGATGGTGGGAGATGCCGGTGACGACGCCGACGGCACTACCCACCTCGCGGCCATAGAGGCTGCCCAGCACCGGCCAGGCGATCTCCGAATCAAGGAACGAGGCGGACAGGCCGGAGACGTCGAACACCAGCCTGGCCTGCCGGTTCTCGACGCGGTGCAGGCCGTAATAAGGCGCGCGGCCCGATATGGCGCAGGCAATGTCGAGGAAATCGCCATAGCGGTTGGTGCGCGCGCCCAGCACCGAATTGCAGAACACCACGGCGTTGGATTCACCCCAGGCGACATCGCTGCCAAGCGCCGGCCTGTGGCCAGCCTGATAGGGCGCGCAGGTCCAGCTCTGCTCGCAGCCCAGTTTGCGGTAGGCCTCCATCATCCGCCGGGCCATGCCGCGCGCCGGCTCTTCGAGGCGCACGCGCGAGCAGCCCATCAAATCGAGCGCGCCGACATTGAGCGTCGAACGCACGGCAACGCGCGCGCCGCCCTCGACCAGCCTTTCGGCAAACAGCGTGCCGGAATCGCCGTGATAGAGCGCGCCGTCTATATGCGTCGAGGCGATCGGGATCAGCCGCGGCGCGCCAAGCAGCGCAGCGCTTTCGGCAACGATGCGCATCGCCATCGCCGCTCCGTCGTGGCCGGAGGCGATTGCCTGCTCCTGCGCGCTGAGGGCGAGGCTCACTTGAGCTCCTTGCGCATGGTGATCGAAGTCGGCCGGTCATAGCCCTGATGTGCGGTGCGTGCGGTTTCGCGAAAGCCGAGACGGGCGAAGGTCGCGTGGTTTGCGGTGAGTTCGACCCGGGTCTGGAGTTCGATGGCTGACTTGTTGCGGCTGCGGGCAAGATCCTCGGCAGCCTGCATCAGCCGCCGGCCGATGCCTCGCCCCTGGAGCTCAGGCTGGATGGCGAGCTTGCCGACATAGAAGTCAGCGTCCCTTTCCGAGGCGAAGACGCAGCCGGCGATCCTGTCATCCTGCAGCGCCAGGAACACCGTCTCCTGGCTGGCTTTGTCTCGGAGGCTTTCGGCGCTCAGCAGATGCGCCGAGGATGGCGGGTCTATGACGCCGTCCATTGGCGCAAAGGCCTGCATGATCAAGCTGAGCAGTTCGTCCCAGCGATCGAAGCCGGGGGCAAGCCGCGTGACCAAAACGCCGGCGGGCTGATCCATGCGCTCAGTTTCTCTTGTAGCGGATCGTATCGAAGCGCGCCGACAGCGCATCGTAGAGCAGCAGCCGGCCGACCAGCGGTTCGCCGATGCCGGTGATCAGCTTGATCGCTTCCATCGCCTGCAGCGTGCCCACGACGCCGGTCAGCGCGCCAACGACGCCGGCAACGGCGCAGGACGGCACCAGCCCTTCAGGCGGTGCCTCGGGGAACAGATCGCGATAGCCTGGGTTCGGCCTGCCGTCGGCGCCGGTCGCGAACGGCATCAAGACGGTTACCGAGCCGTCAAAGCGGCCGACCGCCGCATGCACCAGCGGCCGCTTCTCCGCCGCGCAGGCATCGGCCACGACATAGCGCGTCTCGAAATTGTCGGAGCCGTCGACGACGATGTCGTAGCGTGCAATGAGAGCAGCGGCGTTGTCGGCCGTCAGCCTGAAATCGTGCAGTTCCACCGCGACGTGGGGATTGATCCGGGCGATCGCCGCCTTGGCGCTGCCGGTCTTTGCCGTGCCGATCGTGTCGGTGGCGTGGATCACCTGCCGTTGCAGGTTGGACAGCGAAACGGTGTCATCGTCGACGATGCCGAGCGTACCGACGCCGGCGGCGGCGAGATATTCCAACACTGGCGCGCCGAGCCCGCCGGCGCCTATCACCAGTACACGCGCCCGCTTCAGCCTCTGCTGGCCGGCGCCGCCGATTTCCGGCAGCACAATGTGGCGCGCATAGCGCTCGAGCTCTTCGTCGGTGAGGGCGGCAGTCATTGCCGGAGCATATAGCGGTGGGAAAATCTTGTCAGGAGCCTTCGGTTGGCCCAACCGTGCCGTGGACGACCGTCAGGAACTGCGCGCGTCCCCTGAGGCTGGAAAACAACGCCGCGTCGGTTCCGGTCATGAAGGCCTGGCAGTTCAGCTCTTCCAGGATTGAGAACAGTGCGGCGCGCCGGCCGGCGTCGAGATGGGCGGCGATCTCGTCGAGCAGCAGGATCGGCGTCATCCCCGACATCTCGCCCGTAAGCCTCGCATGCGACAGCACGATGCCGACCAGCAGCGCCTTCTGCTCGCCGGTCGAGCAGAGTTCGGCCGGCATCGCCTTCGGGCGGTGGCGCACGAGGAGATCGGAACGGTGCGGGCCGTCCAGCGTGCGTCCGGCGGCGCGATCGCGCTCGCGGCCATCGGCGAGGGCGGCGCGATAGCGTTCCTCGACATCCACGGCGGGTGCTGTGGCGACGTCGCTTTCGAGATCTCCGGAGAGGCTGATATCAGCTAGCGGAAACGGCCCGCTGCTGGGCAGCTTGTCGATCATGGCGGCGAGCAGGCGCACCAGTTCGGCACGCGCCGCGGCGATCGCCACACCGGTCTCTGCCATCTGCATCTCGATGGCGTCGAACCAAGCGCCGTCGCGCGAGCCTTCCGTAAGCAATCGGTTACGACCGCGCATCGCCTTCTCATAGTCGAGCGCCCGCTGGCCGTGGCCGGGATCGATCGCCAGCACCAGCCGGTCGAGAAAGCGCCGCCGGTCTGCGGCCGGACCGGGAAACAGGCCGTCCATGGCCGGCGTCAGCCAGACGACGCGCAGCCACTCCAGCATGGCATCGGCCGAGCGCGCCGGCGCACCATTGATGCGCACCTTGCGGCCGCCGTCGCCGGTGGCCTCGCCACCGGTGACACCGGTGCCGATCTCGACCTGTCCCTCAGGCCCGTCTAGCCTTGCATGCAGCGCAAAACCGCCATCGCCACCTTCGCGCGCGACGTCGGCATAGGGCGCGCGGCGCAGGCCGCGACCGGGCGTCAGCAGGGATATGGCTTCCAGGAGATTGGTCTTGCCGGCGCCATTGTCGCCGGAAAACACCACGGCGCCCGGGGAAAAGTCGATCGAGAGCGCCGCATAGTTGCGGAAATTAGTAAGTGTTAGCTTACTTATGTGGTTTTGCTCGCGCAACCGCTATCCGCCTGTAGAAGTCGCCGCAATCGTCGCGCCGAAGGTTTGCCGCAGCGCGGCTACACCCGCATCGGCATCAGCACGTAGAGCGCGGTCTCGTCGGCCATGTCGTGGATCAGCGTTGGCGAACCGGCATCGGCCAGCATGAACTTCGCTTCCGTGCCGGTCAGCTGGGCGGCGACGTCGAGCAGATACTTCGCATTGAAGCCGATCTCGATCGGGTCGGACGAATAGTCGGCGGCCAGTTCTTCGGTGGCGCTGCCCGAATCCGGATTGTTGACGGCCAGCGTGACCTGGCCCTCGGCGATCGAAAGCTTCACCGCGCGGCCGCGTTCGGAGGAAATCGTCGAGACGCGATCGACAGCGGCGGCAAAGCTCTGGCGGTCGATGATCAGCTTCTTGTCGTTGCCGGTCGGGATGACGCGCTGATAGTCGGGGAAGGTGCCGTCGATCAGCTTCGAGGTCAAAACCACGCTGCCGATGGTGAAGCGGATCTTGGTGTCGGACAATTCGGTGGTGACAGCGACATCCGGATCGTCGACCAGCTTCTGCAGTTCGCTGACCGTCTTGCGCGGAATGATGATGCCCGGCATGCCTTCGGAACCAGCCGGGGCGTCGATTTCGGCGCGCGCCAGGCGATGGCCGTCGGTTGCCACTGAACGGAGCTTCAGCTTGCCGCCGGCTTCATGCGTGTGCAGGTAGATGCCGTTCAGATAGTAGCGCGTCTCCTCGGTGGAGATGGCGAACTGGGTCTTCTCGATCAGGCCTCTCAAGGCGACGGAATCGAGCCGGAAGATATGCGAGAAGGATCCGGCCGAAAGCTCGGGAAAATCGGACTGCGGCAGGCACTGAAGGCGAAAGCTCGAGCGGCCTGACGTCACCGTCATGGCATTGCCGTCCTCGTCGGTCTTCAGCATCACTTCGGCGCCGTCGGCCAGTTTTCGCACGATGTCGTAGAGCAGGTGCGCGGGAACCGTCGTCGCCCCGCCGCGCTCGACCTTTGCGGGTGTCGCCTCGGTCACTTCGAGGTCGAGGTCGGTGGCTTTCATTTCAAGGCTGGCGCCCTCGGCGCTGAGCAGCACGTTCGACAGGATCGGTATGGTATTGCGCCGCTCGACCACGCGATGAACGTGGTTGAGCGACTTCAGGAGATTGGACCGTTCCAGGATAACACGCATGACGAAACAGGCTCGCTTGAATGAATGGACGGGTCACCAGTGGGCGGCGCCCCGCGAAAGGTCTGAACAGGCTCAGAATCTATGCAAACTGACAGGAAAAAGCCAGCAAACGCAAGTCCGGGCCACCGGTTCGCGCCGGTTAAGCGGGCTTTCTGGGGATAAAGCGGACGTTGGCCGGCAACCGATGCATGTCGCCGAAAACTGCGCAGCGGTTTTGGGACAACGACATGCATCAAAACAAGAAAATTTAAAGCGCGACGACCGTTTGCCGCGCCGATCAGGCTTGGTCGTTGATCAGCCTGCGCAACAGTTCCAGTTCCTGCGCCAGCGTGTTGTCGACGCCGGAAAGGTCCTCGATCTTGCGCACCGCATGCAGCACCGTGGTGTGGTCGCGCCCGCCGAACCGCCGGCCGATCTCCGGCAGCGAGCGCGGCGTCAATACCTTCGACAGGTACATGGCGACCTGCCTGGGCTTCACGATGGTGCGCGTGCGCCGGTTGGACAGCAACTCGGTCTTCGACACATTGTAGTGGCGCGCCACGATGCGCTGGATGTCCTCGATGCGCACCCGCTTCGGCTCGCCAGAGCGATAGATGTGCCCCAGGATCTCGTCGATGCGGTCGATGGTGATCGCCGGCTCGAACGACTGACGAAACAGCAGTTGGTTGAACGCGCCTTCCAGCTCACGCCCGCTGCCGGTGACGGTACGGGCGACATGGTTGAGGATCTCCTCCGAAATATTGAGCGACGCATCGTCGACTTTGGCCGTGGCAAGCCGCAGCTTGAGCATGCCGATGCGCATGGCGAAGTCCGGCGCCGACATTTCCAGCGCGACACCGCCATTGAGGCGCGAGCGCACCCGCGGTTCCAGCGATTCCAGTTCCGACGGCGGCCGGTCGGCGGCAACCACCACTTGCTTGGCGCTGTCGAGCAGCATGTTGATGAGATGGCAGAATTCGTGCTGGATCGACTTGCCCTGCAGGAACTGCATGTCGTCGATGATCAAGAGGTCGATGTCGCGCAGCTGTTCCTTCAGCGTCAGCGCATTGTTGTCGCGGATCGCGGTGGCGAAGCGCCACATGAAATATTCGGCCGTCAGATAGACGACGCGCGATTTCGGGTTCTGTTTCAGGGATTCGGCCGCAATCGCCTGCAAAAGGTGCGTCTTGCCGAGCCCGACGGTTGCATGAAGGAACAGCGGGTTGAAGCGCACCGCGCTCGACTGCGATTCCGCCACGGCTTTGGCTGCGGCGAAAGCCACCCGGTTCGACGGGCCTTCGATGAAGGAGCCGAACGTGTAGCGCGGGTCGAGCGGCGACCCCAGCACATTGTGCCGGAATTCGCTCTCGATCGGCGTGCCGGGACGAGGGGCGGGCGCCCGCTCCATCCTGCCGGGGCCGACCGTGCCGGCCGCCAATGCGGTCTGCGTATGCTTGGTCATCTTGCGCGCCGGCACGACCTCGGGTTCGACGCCATTGCGGGCCGGACGGGTCGCGGTGCGCACGACCATCTCGATCTTGAGGATTTCGGGATCCTCGTGCTTCCACAGATCGGCGATGAGATCGAGATAATGGCCATTGATCCACGAGCGCAGGAAGGCCGTGGGCACCGAGATGCGTACAATGCCCCGGGAAGCCTCAGCCACCTTCATACGGCCGAACCAGCTCGAATAGACCTCGGTTCCCAGGCGCGCCTTCAACTGGGCCTTGACCCGGTCGAACTTCTGTTCCGCGTCGTTGGAAGCCGCCATATCGTGCGCTCCGATCAATGTTCCGGGAAATGGCAGGTCGCCTGTAAGCTCCCGCTCGATGCCGCTCTGCATGATTGTGCGTCCCTTTTCCTTTGTACCTTTTTTCCGCCGGAGTGCGCCTCCTGCACCCATGTTTCCGGCGACCGTATCTTCGCTACAACACCACCGCCGCCGCCGGCGGATGACGTTGCCTCGCCAGAATGGGATCGGTCCCGGCTGCTTAAGGCCAGTCCGTCTGACATGTTCGGGCAAAGCGGTGCTGCCCGGCGAAAACGCCGGTGCGCCATCAAGCTGCCAAGTACAATTACGCCAGTCCCCTATCGTATCGAAAAGGCAAGCCATACCCGTTCGCGGAATTGATCCACGTCATGAATTCTGCCACTGTTAGCTGGCCGATTCAGGCTGGGTTAAGGGCTAATGGCCCGTCCCTTTCGATAGATCGACATTACCGAAATCGCTGTGGATAGGGCAAGGCCACCTCTAACGGATTTTTAAGGAATCTGGTTAGTGAACAACGGTTCGGGCTCCGTGCTGGAAGCGCATATTTTGACAAAGCCATTGGGATTCAAACCCTTTTGCCGCGAATATGAAAATGGCTGTGCGGTTTGAAATTTTCTGAAATAATTCGCTTGACACCAACTTGCTGCCTGTCGCCCACAGGGGATGTGAACAAGCTGTGGATCACTTCCAGCAAGCCACTGAAAAATATCAGCAATTTGTGACAGCCAAATTTATTGGCGTGGGCCGTTTCGGCGGATTGGAATATCAGTGGGAGTGTATGTGCCGGCAAAGCATTCCGGACTCTGGAATGCGGCTCGGGCATGCTTTGCGGCCGTTCTTTTTAAGTGCTTGCCGGCAAACGAAAAAACCCGGCGCGATTGGCCGGGTTTGAAAGAACGACAGTTCAGGAACGGTCAATCAGGCCGACAGCACCTTGAGGCGGTGAGCCAGACGCGACACCTTGCGCGATGCCGTATTCTTATGGATCACGCCCTTGGTCGCGGCGCGCATCAATTCCGGCTCTGCGGTCTTGAAGGCTTCCAGCGCGGCTGCCTTGTCGCCGGCAGCCAGTGCCTCTTCGACCTGGCGGACATATGTACGCACGCGCGAGCGGCGGTTCTTGTTGATCGCTGCGCGGCGGGCGATCTTGCGCGTTGCCTTTTTGGCCGAGGAGGTATTGGCCATGATGCCTCTCTTCTGATCTGGTGGGCGCATGCGGGATGCCGCAGGGCGCAAAAAACAAACGGGCAGCCAACGGCCGCCTCGGTTGGAGCGGCTTATAGTTCAGCTTTTCCGGCGCGTCAACGCCGCTTTGGCTTCTTTTTGGTCCTCGCCGCCGCCACTCTAGCGATTGGTGAAATTCGGCTTCCGCTTCTCGGCAAAGGCGGCCATCCCTTCCTTCTGGTCGTCGAGCGCAAACAGCGAGTGGAACAGCCGGCGTTCGAAGCGCAGTCCCTCCGCCAGCGTCGTCTCGTAGGCGCGGTTGACTGCCTCCTTGGCCATCATCACCGATGGCAGTGAAAACTCTGATATCCTGGCCGCGGCCTTCATCGCCTCCTCGATCAACTCGCCGGCCGGCACGACGCGCGAGGCCAGGCCGCTGCGCTCGGCTTCGGCGGCATCCATCATCCGACCGGTCAGGCACATGTCCATGGCCTTCGACTTGCCGACAAAGCGGGTCAGCCGTTGCGACCCGCCCATGCCGGGAATGACGCCGAGCGTGATTTCGGGCTGGCCGAATTTCGCCGTGTCGGCGGCAATGATGAAATCGCACATCATCGCCAGTTCGCAGCCGCCGCCCAGTGCATAGCCGGCGACCGCCGCGATCATCGGCTTGCGCGCACGGGTAAACTCTTCCCAGCCGACGAAGAAATCCTGCACATAGGCCTCCGCGTAGGTGACGGCCTGCATTTCCTTGATGTCGGCGCCCGCCGCAAAAGCCTTCTCGGAACCGGTGATGACCATGGCGCCGATGCCGGGATCGGCGTCGAACCCCTTTGCCGCCGTCAGCAAATCCGCCAGCACCTGCGCGTTCAGCGCGTTGAGCGCCTTGGGCCGGTTCAACGTGATCAGGCCGACCTTGCCGCGCGTCTCGACGATGATGGTTTCATAGCTCATGGGCTGGCCTCCTGGTTGCGGCACTGAAGGACCGTCTAGCTTACCGCTGGCAGGTCCGGCAATAAAAGGTCGAGCGGCCGCTTTGCACGATGCGCTCGATGTGGCCGCGACAGCCGGGCGTCGGACAGGGCTCGCCTTCGCGATCGTAGACCGCGAAGGAATGCTGGAAATAGCCCAGCGACCCGTCTGTGTGCACATAGTCGCGCAGCGAAGACCCGCCGGCGGCGATCGCATCGGCGATCACCGAACGGATTGCCTCGGCCAGTCGTTCGCTCTGTTCCTTGGCCTTCTTGCTGGTCCCGGCGATGGTGCCTGCCTCGCGCAATGGCGAAAGGCCGGCGCGCCACAGCGCTTCCGACACATAGATATTGCCGAGCCCGGCAATCAGCTTCTGGTCGAGCAGCGCCGCCTTCAACGGCGATCTGCGGCCCTTCAGCAGAGAGGCGAGCAGGGCGCCTTCCAGCGCATTGCCGGTCGGCTCGACGCCCAGTCCCGCCAGCATCGGATGCGCGTCGGCCAGGCCTTCCGCAAACAGCATGAAGCCGAAGCGACGCGGGTCGTTGAAGACCACGCGAGACTGGACGCCGACAGGCGACACGACATGGAACACCACATGGTCGTGCTTGGCATCCTTCGAGCGCTCTTGATGGAACGTGCCGGGCGTCTCTTTCTCATCGGCGGTCTCGATGCGGAACGAGCCCGACATGCCGAGATGGCAGATCAGCACCGGGCCATCGTCCAGGTGTATGGTGAGATATTTGGCGCGGCGGCCAAGCGCGATGACCGTCTTGCCGGTCAGCCGCTGCGCAAATTTCGCCGGAAACGGAAATCTGAGATCGGGCCGGCGCGCCTCGACGCGTACGATCCGCGCGCTTTCCAGAACCGGCTGCAGGCCGCGCCGGACGGTTTCGACCTCGGGCAGTTCAGGCATGGCCGCCTATCGCCGCATGGAAGGAAGCGCCGTGGCGGCCGCGCGCCAGCTTGAGGTGTTCGGCGACCGTCTCACCGATATCGGCGAAGGTGGTCCTGAGCCCGATGTCGCCGCCCGTGAGACCTGGTGCGGTGCCGATGACCGGGACGCGTTCGCGCGTGTGGTCGGTGCCACGCCATGTCGGATCGTTGCCATGGTCGGCGGTGAGGATGAGCAGATCGCCCGGCTTCAGCTTTGCCAGTGCCTCGGGCAGCCGGCGGTCGAAGGCTTCGAGCGCCGCAGCATAGCCGGCGACGTCGCGGCGATGGCCGAACTCGGTGTCGAAGTCGACGAAATTGGCGAACACCAGGTCGCCGTCGCCGGCATCGTCCATCGCGCCCAGCGCCTTGTCGAACATTGCCATGTTGCCGGGCGCCTTGCGTACTTCCGAGATACCGCGGTGGGCGAAGATATCGCCGATCTTGCCGACCGCGATCACCCGGCTGCCGCGCCCGGTCAAGCGGTCGAGCAGCGTCGGCTCAGGCGGCGGCACGGCGTAGTCATGGCGGTTGTAGGTGCGCTCGAAGGTGGCTGATGTTTCGCCCAGGAAAGGCCGTGCGATCACCCGTCCGATTTTCAGCGGATCGACCAGCCGGCGTACCGTCTTGCAGAACTCGTAGAGCCGCTCCAGGCCGAAATGAACTTCGTGCGCTGCTATCTGCAGGACGGAATCGACCGAGGTGTAGCAGATCGGCTGGCCGGTGCGGATATGCTCCTCGCCAAAGCGCTCGATGATCTCGGTGCCGGGTGCATGGCAGTTGCCGAGAATGCCCGGCACCTTGCCCTCGCGGATCATCGCTTCGGTCAGTTCGGCAGGGAAGGCGGGCACCTTATCGGGGAAATAGCCCCAGTCGAACCGCACGGGCAGACCTGCGATTTCCCAGTGACCCGACGGCGTATCCTTGCCGCTCGAAATCTCCTGCGCGGCGCCGTGGAAAGCGGAGGCTGAAACAGCGGCTTTGCTGTCGAAGTGGAAGCCGGTTGCGGTTTCTGCTGCGCGGCCGAGACCGAGCGAAACCATGGTGGGCACCTTCAGCGGTCCCTCGCGCAGGCCCTCGCGATCGGCGCGGGCTTCCGCGCAGGCCAGCGCGATATGTCCGAATGTGTTCGAGCCGGCGTCGCCATAGCGTTCGGCATCGGCGGCGCCGCCAATGCCGAAAGAATCGAGAACGAAGAGGAAAGCGCGTGCCATCGGTGCCGTCATTGCCAGTCTGGTTGACCAGACATAAGGTCCCGTCGCGGCATTGGCAAATCGTAAACCAGGCGGCAACGGCCTGGCGCGATAGTCGCGAAGTCGGGCAGGCGTGGTGTACGCATCCTTGAGACATGCGATGCGCTTCAAGGAACGGCGTGCGGGGCATGGATCGATGAGACGGGCTGACCTCGGTTGGAGTGCACTGGCGACCACTGTAGCGCTGCTGGCCTCGCAGCTCGCGGCGCACGCCGACTGGCGCGACGAGATCGGCACGTTTCGGATCGGCATCGTTGCCGAGCCGGGCGCCGGCAACACGGTTCCGGGTCTGGCCTTGCTGACAGACGCCTACGGCAAGGCGCTCGGCATGAAGGTGGAATTCGTCGTCGCGCATAACTATGCGGCGCTGATCGAGGCACAGGCCAATGGCCGGATTCAGTACGCGGTCTATTCGGCGACCGCCTACGCCACCGCCTCGGAGCGCTGCGGCTGCGTCGAACCTCTTGTGGCGCCGGTCGATGCCGACGGTGCCACGGGCATCCGCTCCGTGCTTTTGACGCGCGACGGCAGGCTTTCCGATCTCGCGGCCCTGGAAACGCACCGCATTGCCATGGCGCCTTCCGACAATGTCGGCGGTTCGCTTCTACCGCTCGCCGGGCTGGCAGCCGACGGCATCAAGATCAGCCAGGATGCGCCATTCCTCGCTCATGCCGGCTCGGCTGCCGCCGCAGAAGCGATGCTGGCCGATGGCCAGGCCGATGCCGTGTTCGGCTGGGAGCGGGCCACGGCGGAAAACCGGACGGCGATTGCTGGCGATCAGCCGGCTGATCCGGACGGCACGGCGGCGCGACTGGAGGCGGCGGGCATTCCAGAAGCCGCGCTCCAGATCATCTGGACCTCCGGCGTGCTCAGATACGGCCCTCACGCCGTCCGCAGCGATCTCGACCCCGAAGCCAAACGCCGACTGACCGTCTTCCTCACCAATCTCAGATCGCAGTCGCCGGAAGTCTACGATTTCGTGGAATCGAAACATTCGGGAGGGTTCACGCTCGCCGCTGCGAGTGACTATGCCATGGCCGCTTCCATCGTGCGCCTGGTGTCGGGCAGCACCGACAGCGGCGCGCAATGAACCCGGGTTGAATGGGTAGAACTGCTTCAGCAATCGCTGCAGGGGATCGACGTGGCCCGGCGCGGCCTGAGATAGTAGGTTTCGCTCATCGTTATCTTGCCTTTGTTGAAGGCCGAGATAAATCCGAGCGGCTTTTCGGAGCCTTCCGACCAGGAGATGATCGGTTGGTATGCTAGAGTGGTTTTGACACGAATGAGGAAAGTCCCCGCAACATTGAGCGTCGCCGGAACGGTGGTGGAAGTTGTCGGGTTGGAGTCGCGGCCAGTCTTCCCATCCAGCACGCTCCAGGACCACGCCACCTTTGCTTGCGGTATCGGATTGTTCGGGTCGGTTCTGATGTCGATTGCCGTAATGGAGATATTGGCGACCGAGCGGTTGTAAGGCTGAAGGCTGGAGTTGCCGATCTTCATGATGTCGGTGAGATCTGCGTTGACCACCGACGTTTGCTGCGTGACGAGGTCGGCAACCATGGAGCTGATGCGGCTGACCTTCTTGCTGGCCTCGATGGCTTGCGAGGCCTCCATGGTAATGAAATACATGATCAGCAAGACAGGCACGATGAGGGCAAACTCGACGGCCGCTATGCCGCGCCGATCGGAAAAAAACCGCGCCGCTCTCTTCCAGACAACCGACATCCCCGGATGTGCCCCCGCACGAAACATGCACTTTTCCTTTTGCTTACACGTGCAAACTCAGTTGTCGAATGGCTCGTTTTGCCACGTTGTCGTCGCGTAATGCAGAGTCTTGCCGCCATCCATATTCGACATGTATTGAGCCATGAAATCGGTCATGACCGGCCAAGGGTAAAAGACCCGCAGCATGTTCTTTGATTCTGCCGGACCTATTGTAGGGGTCCCGAAAGCCGGGTCCTTGCCTGTATCCGGATCCTTGCCCGTCAGCGTGATGGTCGAGCCGGAAATCGTGAAACCCGCACTGGCTGCCCCGGCAAAGGTCTTGAACGGGCGCAGATCCACCAGCAAACCGGGGCAACCCTTCGCGACAATGATCTCGAGTCTGGCGCAGACCAAGCCCTTCAGCTTCTCTTCCGTCACATCGGCTTGCCTCAACTGGCCAGTACGCAACTGACGGGCGATATCATCGGTGATGTTGGCCATCACCTCCTGTCCGGCAAATGAAACGCAGCTCTCGAGGATGGCGAAGACGAGAGCCGCAAACGGTAACGCAAGCATCGCGAATTCTATCGCCGTGCTGCCGCGCCGATCACCAAGGAAAAGACGGGCAAACGTCACGCGCCCTGCCTTGACCTTGCAGATCTCGCGTTCTGAATCCTCGTCCAAAACGTCGCCCCTATCCCGTTCCTACCGATCCTGATGCGGTACGGTCAGCACCACTATCAAGAACCCATTTAGCTCCGGTTTGAATGACCGTTAAATTCGACCAGGCGACATTAACCGGCCGCTAACCGACGCGGCTTTCCCGAGACAATCAAGCCAACTGAGGCGCTTACTGCCCAGCGCTCATCTCGGCTTCGGACGACTTTTCCGAGTCGCTCTTGTACGAGCTTTCGCAATAGGGCGTGCAGGACATGGTCTGTACCGAGGCGCGCCTGTAGATACGCACGGACGACGCGTCCTGGCGCACCACGGTCACCTGCTCGTCGACGATCGGGCTGCCATCGTGGTCGAGGACAACCAGATTGGTGACGCCGAACCCCTTGCCGGTCAGCACGATCGTCGATGCATCCTGGACGGAGGCGTCGGCAATCGCCGGATTGCCGACGACGATGGTGTCGGCGGGGCGTGTCAGTTTGACGATCTTGGCCTGATTCATCGTCACTTCGATGCCGGCTCCGGCCTTGGCCGGCAGCACAAAAGCCGGGACGGCGAGAAGCGCGACAAGCAGGAATGACGATTTCATGGCAGTCATCAAGGCGCTCCACAGCGGCAAAACTTGTTCAAAGAAACATGAAGGAGATTGGTGAACCAACGGTTAAACCTTGACCGTCGCCGGGGTATTCGCACCAATCTTGCTGCCAGCTAATATAACAATGCATCCTGCCGATAGCCGTGAGATTACAGCTTTTCACGGGCAGGCGAGCTACTTTCCAGCGTTTAGTTTACGGTTAACCACGCAAGCTGTTCGAAGCGGGAAAGGAATCGGTAAGGCTGTTTATTAAGCCGATTGAAAGAGCTTCTCCGTAGATTGGCAGCATCCGATCAACCACCACAGAAGTTGACGGAAGTGCTGTAACACGTGGAGTAGGAGCTCTCGAATGTCTAATCTCATCGCACGTTTCGCGAAGGACGAATCCGGCGCGACCGCTATCGAATACGGTCTGATCGCAGCTCTCATCGCGCTTGCCATCATGGTTGGCGCTGGTCAGCTCGGCAATGCCCTGAACAACAAGTTCAAGGACATCGCGGATTGCGTGAAGGATCCGACGAACGCTGCTTGTAAGTAATAGTCTAGCATCCTGTTTCGACGGGTAGACTGGAAGGGCCGCCTCGCTGGCGGCCCTTTTGTCTTTGAAGATCGTTTGGCTTTGGTCTTTGCTGCGCCGCTTGGCGCCCTAACATTTCCCGGGATTTGCCCCGCATCAGCAGAACTCACCAATCCTTAACCCAAGCCGCCTAACCTGCAGCCATCGTTGCCTTTCCAACCATGAGAGACCGATGCTCAACGCGCTGATCTTCGTTGTCTTTCCGTTTTGCATGCTTTTTGCGGCGATCTCCGACGCGCTGTCGATGACAATCTCCAATCGGGTGCCGGCGCTGCTTGTGGCCGTCTTTGCCGTGGTTGCGCCACTGACGGGTATGGACTGGGCAACTTACGGCTGGCATTTCGCCGCCGGCGGCCTGGTGCTGGCCGTGACTTTCGGTCTGTTTGCGCTCGGCGGCATGGGCGGAGGCGATGCCAAGCTTTTGGCAGCCACGTCCATCTGGATGGGGCTCAACATTCACCTTGTCAATTACCTCGTCGCTTCGACGTTCATCGGTGGCATGCTGACGCTCGCCATTCTCTTCTATCGGAAATCGCCGCTGGCGACCTACACCAGTCACAATCCGGTCCTGCGCCATTTCGCCGACGAGATGAATGGCGTTCCCTATGGCATCGCACTCGGCATTGGCGGGCTGCTGACCTATCCCGATTCGCCCTTGATGGAATGGGCATTGGCAAGGTTGGCGACCTGATGTAGCGAACCTCCTCTGCCCTTTCGGCATCGATCCTGAAGAGGCGGCTTAGCCGCCTTTTTCATTTGTTGGAGCATGGTCGTGTAATTATGTAAACCTTGAATTAATCACGATCGTAAGCATTGTATTAACCTTGTTTTGACGATTGCCGCTGCAAAGTCCGGCCTGGCTAGGTGGTTGCCTAAAGGCGAGGGTTCGGACAGATGCCAGCATCCCGACTGATCATTCTGGGCGTGGCGGTGGCCGCGGCGGGTGGTGCAGGTTATGTTGCCAAGAATATGGTGGCGGTCCCGCCCCAGCAGGTCGTCGTCGATGCCCCGCAGGCGCCGGCCATCGCCTTGCAGGATGTGCTCGTGCTTTCCGGCGACGTGCCTATGGGAAGCCCGCTTGAAAACAATCTCAGCTGGGAGTCCTGGCCGTCCGATGGCATCAATGCGAATTTCATCACCCGTGCCGCCGAACCCGAAGCGCGGGAGAAGCTGAAGGGCTCCGTCGCCCGCATGGCGATGTACACCGGTGAGCCGCTGCGGCGCTCCAAGCTGATCGGCGAGGGGCAGAGCTTCATGTCTTCGATCCTGCCCACCGGCATGCGTGCCGTCGCCACCGCGATCTCGGCCGACACGTCGGCAGGCGGCTTTATCCTGCCTAACGATTTTGTCGACGTCATCATGACCCGCAGATCCGACACCGGCAACGCCGGTAGCGGATTCACCACCGAGACCATCCTCAAGAACATCCGCGTCCTGGCGATCGATCAGACCATCCAGGAGGACGAGGAAGGCAAGAAGACCAGGGTCGGACAGACGGCGACGCTGGAGCTGACGCCGCAGCAGGCCGAGATCATCACCGTCGCCCAGCAGATGGCCGATCGCCTGACGCTGGCGCTGCGCTCGATCACCGACAACAAGGAAAAGGGTACCGATGAAGCCGACTACCTCGTTTCCGGCAATGGGCGACGCGGAACGGTGCGGTTGATCAAATCGGGCGAAGTTTCCGAAGTAGGGGCAAGGAAATGAGGTTAGTCGCTAGACTGCCGGTCACCACGGCTGCGGCCATCGGCCTGCTTTTTCTCGGAGCCCATGCAAGTGGCCTTGTCTACGCCAAGGCCGCCGGAAAGAGCGTCGGGGTCACGGCCTCGTCGGCCACGCAACGTGTCAAGCTTGGCCTCAACAAATCGGTGGTCATCGATCTGCCGAGCGACGCCTACGACATCCTGGTCGCCAACCCCGCGGTCGCCGATGCGGTGACCCGCACCGCAAGGCGGATCTATCTGTTCGGCAAGTCGGTGGGCGAAACCAACATCTTCGTCTTCGGTCCCAATGGCAAGCAGATCGCCAGCCTGGATCTGGCCGTCGAACGCGACGTCGCCGGATTGGAAGATTATCTCAAGCGCTTCCTTCCGAATGCCGAGATCAAGGTCGAGTTGCTGAACGACAACGTCGTCCTGACCGGGACGGTGGACACGCCGCTCGATGCCAAGCGCGCCGTCGATCTGGCAACCATCTTCGTGTCCGGCGGTGAAGCGACGACCGGTCAGTATTCGCAGACCGCGGCGGGCGGCAATGCCAATGGCGGCGTCGACATCAACAATCCGGATGCCGAACGCCGGGTCTCGAAGATCGTCAACCTGCTGCAGATCATCGGCGACGACCAGGTGACGCTGAAGGTGACCGTGGCCGAAGTCAGCCGCTCGGTGATGAAGCAGCTCGGCGTCAACATGGTTGGCAAAGGCAGCTCCAACGGCATCAGCTTCAATGCGACCAGTGACACCTTCCCCGGCCTAGGCAAGCCGTTGTCGAGTTCGGGGGTCAATTTCGCCACCTCGGCTCTGCAGGGCTACATCACTGCGATGGAGCAGTCCGGCGTCATGAAAACGCTGGCCGAGCCTACTTTGACGGCCGTCTCCGGCGAGAAGGCGACCTTCAGGGTCGGCGGCGAGTACAATATGGTCAGCGCCGTTACAAACGCCAAGTCGGACGCCAATCAGAATGCCGACAGGGTTTGGACGGCTCAGAAAATCGAATACGGCATCGGCCTGGAATTTCAGCCTGTGGTGCTGTCGCCCGGTCGCATCAGCCTGAAGGTCAGGACGTCGGTTTCTGAACCGACCACCGAAGGCGCGGTCTCTTTCGGAGACACCAACGTCATATCGCTGCGCAAACGTTTGGCCGACACGACCGTGGAACTGCCTTCGGGTGGATCGATGATGATAGCCGGCCTCGTCCGCGACGACGTCAGGCAGGCGGTTAACGGCTTGCCCGGACTGACCAAGATCCCGGTGCTCGGCACGCTGTTCCGCAGCCGCGATTTCGTCCGCAACGAAAGCGAGTTGGTCATCATCATCACGCCTTATCTGGTGCGGCCGGTGGCGCGCAACGACCTGGCCAAGCCGGATGACAATTTCAACGCCGCTGGCGATGGCCCGGCCATGTTCCTTGGCCGCGTCAACCGCGTCTACGGCACCATGCAGACAGACAAGCCCAACGGCCGCTACCACGGCGTTGTCGGCTTCATCTACAAGTAAGCGGGGAGCGGACATGTCTCAGTCAGCATCGAAGGCAATGGCGGTCGCCGCGACAGTGCGGTCCGGCCGTGCCCGGATCAGCCGATCGGCAATGCCGATCCTGGCGATCGCGATCGCCGCCTCGCTCGCCGGTTGCGCCAAGCGCGACAGCATCACGGTTGGGGCGATTCCCGATGATTATCGCACCACGCATCCGATCGTGATTGCCGAGAAGAACCAGAAGCTGGACCTCCCGGTCGGCGCCGGCGATCGCGGCATGACCGGCTCGCAGCGCGACACGCTTCTGGGCTTCCTTGACGGCTACGACAGGAGCGCTGCCCCGGCGCTGACGATCGCAATCCCGATCGGCTCGGCCAATGAGGTGGCGGCGACTGCCGCGGCGCGCGATTTCGCCAGGCTGGCGGTTGCCGGCGGCATCAAGCGAAACCGGATCGTGGTGACCTCCTACCAGTCGGTTTCCCCAGAAGCCTCGGCGCCTATCCGCGTTTCCTATATTTCGGTGAGAGCCCAGACCGACAAATGCGGGCGCTGGCCCGAAGACATCCTCGCAACCTCCGAAAACAAGCACTACGCCGATTACGGCTGCTCCTCTCAAAACAACCTCGCTGCGCAACTCGCCAATCCGGCCGATCTGCTCGGGCCAAGAAAGTCGTCCGATATCGACGCCGAGAACCGCGGCGCGGTGATCGACGTCTATCGCGGCAGAGGTATTTCGGACGAGTTCCTCGGCAGTTCGGAAGTGACGTATTAGGAGCGCCGGTCCCGCGTAGAGCCGGAACGAGAAGTTACGGAAAAGAGCATGACGATGAGCAATCTTGCCTACGACACGCCCGGAGACGGCGGCGACAGCTCCCAATCGGATGTTGCAGCGATGCAGGCGCTGCGGCCGGTGCCGCGTATTTCTATCCAGGCATTTTGCGAGACGGAAGGTGTCGCGCATCCGGTGGAGCGGGCCGGCGAGGATCGCCGCATGGCCAAGGCGCATCTGAAAGTGCATATGGGCGGCATCGCCACGGCGATCGAATTCTATCAATCGGCGCCGACGCCGAACCTCATCCTGCTGGAATCGCGCAGCGAACCGAAGCAATTGCTGGAGCAGCTTGCCCAGCTTTCAGAATATTGCGATCCCTCCTCCAAAGTCGTGGTGATCGGCCACTACAACGATGTCGGTCTCTACCGCGAACTCATTCGCTTCGGTATTTCCGAATATGTCATCGCACCGGTGTCGATGGCCGATATCGTCTCCGTGGTGTCATCGATCTTCGTCGATCCGGAAGCCGAGCCGATCGGCCGCTCGATCGCCTTCATCGGCGCCAAGGGCGGCGTCGGCTCCTCGACCATCGCCCACAATGTAGCGTGGGCGATGTCATCGCTGTTCAAGTCGGAAGTGGTCGTCGCCGATCTCGACCTGGCTTTCGGGACGGCCAACATAAATTTCGACCAGGACCCTGCGCAAGGCATCGCCGAAGCCGTATTTTCGCCCGAACGCGTCGACGAGGTCTATCTCGACCGTCTGCTTGCCCAGTGCGCCGAACATCTGTCGCTGCTCGCCGCGCCCTCTACACTGGAACGTGTCTATGATTTCGATCCCGATGCCTTCACGCAACTCATCGATACCGCCCAGCGCAGCGTGCCGCTGCTGGTGCTCGACGTCCCCCATATCTGGACGGGCTGGACCAAGAACACACTGATCAAGGCCGACGAGATCGTCATCACGGCGACGCCGGAACTGGCCAATCTGCGCAACACCAAGAACCTGGTCGATATGCTGACGAGGCTTCGCCCGAACGATCCGCCGCCGAAGCTGATCATCAACCAGGCCGGCGTGCCGAAACGGCCCGAGATTTCCGCTTCCGACTTCGCCGAGCCGCTCAGCCTCACGCCGATGTCGGTCATCGCCTTCGACCCGTTGTTGTTTGGAAATGCCGCCAACAACGGCCGCATGCTGGGCGAGATGGATGCCAGGAGCTCGGTCGTCGGCATGATCAACGAAATCGCGCATGTCCTGACCGGTCGCAGCGAAATCAAGGCCAGGAAGAAGGCAGGCCTTGGCGGCCTGCTCGGCAAGCTCTCGCGTAACAAGAAATGACGCTCCCCTCCAAATCAAGAAGTAGAGCATGATGTCGTTCGAAAACCGCTTCGGCATCATGTTCTGGACGGAATTGGTAGTCGATCATGTTTGGTAAAAGAGGCTCCGACGACGGCGGCCGGTTCACCCCGGAGTTCCGTCAGCCAGCACCGGCGCCAGCGGCGCCGGCCACTGCAGCGCCTGCGGACATGGCGGTACTTGCCCGGCCCGCGGCAGCGCCGCCTGGAGCGCCGGGAACACCGCCAACTCGCCGTGCCGTTGAGGCGCCGTCGATGGCGCCGGAGCCGCCAAAAAAGATCCAGCGCGAAAAAAGTGAAACCTACTACGACACCAAGAGCCAGGTCTTCTCCGCGCTCATCGACACCATTGACCTGTCGCAACTCGCCAAGCTCGATCCCGAGAGCGCGCGCGAGGAAATCCGCGACATCGTCAACGACATCATCGCCATCAAAAATTTCGCAATGTCGATTGCCGAGCAGGAAGAGTTGCTCGAGGACATCTGCAACGATGTGCTGGGCTACGGCCCGCTGGAGCCGCTGCTCGCCCGCGACGATATCGCCGACATCATGGTCAACGGCTCCAAGAACGTCTACATCGAAGTCAACGGCAAGGTCGAGCAGACCGGCATCCGCTTCCGCGACAATCAGCAGCTGCTCAACATCTGCCAGCGTATCGTCAGCCAGGTTGGCCGCCGCGTCGACGAATCGAGCCCGATCTGCGACGCCCGCCTACCCGACGGCTCCCGCGTCAACGTTATCGCCCCGCCGCTCTCCATCGACGGCACCGCGCTCACCATCCGCAAGTTCAAGAAGGACAAGCTGACGCTCGATCAGCTGGTCAAGTTCGGCGCCATCTCGCCGCAGGGCGCCGAGATTCTCAAGATCATCGGCCGCGTCCGCTGCAACATCGTCATCTCCGGCGGTACCGGCTCTGGCAAGACGACGCTGCTCAACTGCCTGACCAACTATATCGACCGCGAGGAACGCGTCATCACCTGCGAAGACTCGGCCGAACTGCAACTGCAGCAGCCGCACGTGGTGCGTCTCGAAACCCGCCCGCCCAATCTCGAGGGCGAAGGCGAGGTGACAATGCGCGACCTGGTCAAGAACTGCCTCCGCATGCGGCCCGAACGCATCATCGTCGGCGAAGTGCGCGGACCGGAGGTTTTCGACCTGCTGCAGGCGATGAACACCGGCCATGACGGGTCGATGGGAACGATCCACTCCAACAGCCCGCGCGAATGCCTGAACCGTATCGAATCGATGATCGCCATGGGCGGCTATTCGCTGCCGCAGAAGACCGTGCGTGAAATCGTCGTCGGCTCCATCGATGTCATCATCCAGGCAGCACGCCTTCGCGACGGCTCGCGCCGCATCACCCACATCACCGAGGTGATCGGCATGGAAGGCGACGTCATCATCACGCAGGATATCGTGCTCTACAACATCAAGGGCGAGGACTCGAATGGAAGGCTGCTTGGCGAGCACGTGTCGACCGGCATCGGCCGTCCGCATTTCTGGGATCGCGCCCGCTACTATGGCGAGGAACAGCGCCTCGCCAATGCGCTGGAATCGATGGAGAAACGCGCTGACTGACGCATATCGAGGTTGGAAGCAATTCCAGGAAAAGTGTGAAGCGGTTTTCCCGGGAAAAGCGCGTAGCGCTTTCCCTTGGGAATTGCGTCAAAACAAAGCGATAGCGCATATCGCCGTTTCCTTGAAACGGCGATATGCGCCGGGGACCGAGGTCGATGTTCGGAATTGACACCACCGTACTGGCGTTCATCGTGCTCGCCGGCTTCAGCGCCGGTGCGGTCGCCTATGCCTTCCTGTTCACCAAGATGAGCAACGAGAAGCAGGCCGGCAAGCGGCTCGAGACGATCAAGGCCGCCGAGACCGATCGTTCGGTCGTCAAGGCTTCGCGCGACCGTGTCGCGGAGGCGGTCAAGCGGCGTAAATCTGTCCAGGACACGCTGAAACAGCTCGACGAAAAGCAGAAAACCAACGAACTCGCCGTCAAGAAGCCGCCGTTGAAGGCCCAGATTCGTCAGGCCGGCATGCAGGTCTCGATCGAGCGTTTCTATATCTACTCCGTCATTTGCGGGATCGCGCTGACGGTGCTTGCCTATCTCGCCGGCGCGCCGCTTCTGGTCCTGCCGGGCGCGCTGCTGGCGGGGGCGCTCGGCCTGCCGCGCTGGTTCGTCTCGTTTCGCCGCGCGCGCCGGGTCAAGGCGTTCCTCAACGAATTTCCCAACGCCCTCGACATCATCGTGCGCGCCGTCAAATCCGGCCTGCCGCTCAACGACGCCATTCGCCTGATCGCCAGTGAATCGCCGGAGCCGGTCAAGACCGAGTTCCGCCGGATTGTCGATTCACAGCAGATTGGCATGTCCATCCCCGATGCCACCTTGCGCATGGCTGAAACCATGCCGTGCAGCGAGGCAAGCTTCTTCGGCATCGTTATCCAGATCCAGTCACAGGCCGGCGGTAATCTCTCCGAGGCGCTTGGCAACCTGTCGCGCGTGCTTCGCGATCGCAAGAAGATGAAGGCCAAGGTCCAGGCGCTTTCCATGGAAGCCAAGGCGTCGGCCGTCATCATCGGCGCGCTGCCTTTTGTCGTCGCCCTTCTCGTCTATCTGTCGAGCCCGAACTACATCATGCCGCTGTTCACCACCAGCACCGGCAATCTGATCCTCGGCTGTTCCGGCGTCTGGATGTCGATCGGCATTCTGGTGATGCGCAAGATGATGAACTTTGAAGTTTAGGCCGACCTTGGAAAGCTCGAAACGAAAAGACTGAAAACGAATGACCGACCAAGTCGTAAAATCGCTGACCGATCCTGCCTTCCTGATAGCGTTGCTGGTTGGCATTGCGGTGTTCGCGACCGTCTTCACGGTGCTGCCGGCCCTTGGTGGCAATCAGCTCAAGACTCGCATGAGATCGGTGGCGCTGGAGCGTGACGAATTGCGCGCCAAGCAGCGCGCGCGGCTTGCCAATGAAGCCGATCGTCGCCGCAAGGGGCTGCGCGAAGAGCAGTCGATCGGCATGCGCAACATCGTCGACAGGCTGGACCTGCGGCGTGCGTTGGCCGATGAAGGCACGTTGCAGAAGCTCAAGGTGGCGGGCTTTCGTGGCCAGAACCCGCTGACCCGCTTCCTGTTCTTCCGCCTGATCCTGCCTTTTGTCGGTTTCGCGCTGGCAGCGATCTATCTGTTCGTGCTCGGCGGACTGCCTGACCGGCCGGCCTTCGTGAAACTGTTCGTCTGCATCCTTGTCGCCTACGCCGGTTTCTACGCGCCGATCCTTTACGTCAACAATCGTGCCGCCAAGCGCAAGCAGTCGATCCAGGCGGCGTGGCCGGATGCGCTCGACCTGATGCTGATCTGCGTCGAATCGGGCATGTCGGTCGAGGCTGCCTTGCGCAAGGTCTCCGAGGAGATCGGTTCGCAGTCGGTGGCGCTGGCGGAGGAATTCGTGCTGACCAACGCCGAACTCTCTTATCTGCAGGAGCGCAAGCAGGCTTATGAAAACCTCTCGGCTCGTACCGGCCTGGAGTCGGTGAAGTCAGTGTCCCAGGCGCTGGTCCAGGCCGAACGCTACGGCACACCCGTGGCGCACGCATTGCGCGTGCTGGCCTCGGAAAGCCGTGACATGCGCATGAATGCCGCCGAGAAGAAGGCCGCCGCCCTGCCGCCGAAGCTTACCGTGCCGATGATCCTGTTCTTCCTGCCGGTTTTGTTCGCCATCATTCTGGGCCCGGCCGGCATCCAGGTCAGTCAGCGCGGCATCTTCGGCGACCAGCACAATTCCTCAAGCCAGTAGGCCTCGTTGCAGCCATACAAAAGAGCCGCACTGCCAATGCAGTGCGGCTCTTGTTTTCAGCTTTGAGATGTGGACGGATTTTGCGCTGTGCGGAGCCGGCGCCCATGCGGCGCTCAGTTGGTCGCCGGCTTTGCCTTGTCCTGATCCTTGAGCTGACTCCAGGCGTTCTGCTGGGCAAGCATCTGGCGAAGATAGGCTACATTGGCTTGCGCCTGTTCGGGTGAAAGCTCCTGCGACGCGATCTTCTCGGCCTCGTCGAAGCGGCCCTGCAGTCCCACGACCAGCGCAAGGTTCTGGCGCACCCGGCTGTCGGCATTCGGTTGCTGGGCTGCCGAGCGCATATAGGTCTCGGCGGTGCGCAGATCGCCTTCCAGCACATAGGACATACCGAGATTGGAAAGGATCGAGGGTTCGTTCGGCTTTAGGTCCAGCGCCTTGCGGTAGTTCTGGCGCGCTTCATCCTTCTGGCCAAGCTGGTCGAGAATGGCGGCCTCGGCCGACATCAGCCGCCAGTCCGGATATTCCGGCGTCTGCGCCCGGCGCACGGCGTCGAGCGCCGGCTCGAACTGGCCGTTGGCGGCCAGCGCCTTGCCGTAGGCGGCAAGCACGTCGCGATCCTTGGGGTAGGCGATCGCCAGCTTGCGCATCACGGCAAGCGACTGGTCGGCATCGCCGTCCATCTGGAGCGCCGCCGCAAAATTTGTCGCCAGCCGCTTGTCGTTGGGGTTCTTTGCGTAGGATTCGCCCAGCCGCCCGGTCGCCCCGTGCAACTCGCTGGCCGACATGGTTTCCAGCGGTTTGCCGCTGGTGCGCCCGATCGAGCCGGTCGTGAGCTTGCTGGTTCCGCACCCGGCAACACCGGCCGCCAGCGCCATCAGCAGTGCCGTGGTGACCAACCGTTTGCCCGTGACGTTCATCCTGCGGTTGGTGGGCATCGGCACGGGGCTCTCCATTCCTGCGCGTGGCCATTCACGTGGCCATCTTCATCCCCGCAGAAATATTCTGTTAACCCTAACGGACAGTTAACAAGTGAGCCGTCGGATCGGTGAACGGCCCGCCGGAAGCCTTTGGCCTGGCAGTCCCATGCCGGCCCCTGTGCATAGATGTTGAAATCATCCGACGTCCCTGTCACTTGACTGAGGACGACCTGCAAGCCTCCCGGAGACCATCGAATGCCCGTCGAACTCATCGAGACACTAAACACTGCCCTGCCGGTCCATCTGGTCGCGAGCGATGGACTGGAGGCCTTGGGGCTTTCGCCTTCCATGACCGCATGGGCGGCCGCCAACGGCTTTTCCGGCGAAGCCGGTAGGACGCTCGCCGTCCCCGGCGACAACGGTTCCCTTGCCGGCGCCTTGTTCGGCGTCGGTGATGGCGAGGGCGCGCTGGCGGTCGGCATGCTGGCGAGAGCCTTGCCGGAAGGCGACTGGCATTTTGCCGCCGCTCCAGCCGAGCCGGAACTCGCGGCCATAGCCTTGGTGCTCGGCGGTTACGTCTTCACTCGCTACGGAAAGAAATCAGGCAAGACGCTGCGTTTTGCGCTGCCGCTCGGCGTAGATGCAGGACGCGTCCGGCGCATCGCCGACGGCGTCTTCCTGGCGCGCGACCTCGTCAACACGCCGACCAGCGACATGGGACCGGACGAGTTGGAGAAGGCCGTGCGGACCCTGGCGGCCACTCACAAGGCCGAGGTGTCGGTGATCAAGGGGGATGATCTCCTGAAGCAGAATTTCCCGATGATCCATGCGGTCGGCCGGGCCTCGGTCGGAGCGCCGCGACTGATCGACATGGTTTGGGGACCGGAAGGCGCGCCGAAGGTGACGCTGGTCGGCAAGGGTGTCTGTTTCGACACTGGCGGCCTCGACATCAAACCGTCGTCGGGCATGCTCTTGATGAAGAAGGATATGGGCGGCGCCGCCAATGTGCTGGGCCTGGCCTCGATGATCATGGCTGCCGGGCTGAAGATCCGGCTGCGCGTCCTGATTCCGGCGGTCGAGAATTCGATTGCCGGCAACGCTTTCCGGCCTGGAGATGTACTGACCAGCCGCAAGGGCATTACCGTCGAGATCGGCAACACCGACGCCGAAGGGCGGCTGGTGCTGGCCGATGCGCTGGCGCTGGCCGATGACGAGGAGCCGGAACTGCTGATCGACATGGCGACGCTGACCGGGGCAGCGCGTGTCGCGCTCGGTCCCGATCTGCCGCCTTTCTACACTGGCGACGAAGCGCTGGCGTCCGAACTGGCTGCGGCCTCGGTGGCCGTCGAGGATCCGTTGTGGCGCATGCCGTTGTGGCGGCCCTATGACGCCAGGCTGGCGTCGAAGATCGCCGACATCAACAACGTCACCACGGACGGTTTCGCCGGCTCGGTCACCGCGGCGCTGTTCCTCAAGCGCTTTGTCGAACGGACAACGGGCTGGGCGCATTTCGACATCTTCGCCTGGAACCCGTCCGATCGCCCCTATGGACCCGCCGGCGGCGAGGCGCAAGGCATCCGTGCACTGGAGCGGGTCATTTCGAGGCGCTATGCCTAGGGTCGTGAGCAAAGCACACTGCCTCTAAACTGAAACGGAACCGAAACAATTTGCCGTCATGCTCGCGCGATGTCGATTTCGATGCGTCCGAGCCAGGCGATGCGACTATGGCAGCAGGTGATGCTGTCGCAGGTGCGCGCCGGCGCGCCAGATCTCACCATGCGCCAGACGGCGATCCTGTTCACGATCTATCTCGACCCGCCGCCGCACACGGTGCGCGGCCTGGCAGCCCGCCTCAATGTCACCAAGCCGGTCATCACCCGCGCCCTCGACACTATGGGTGCGCTGAAACTGGTGTCACGCCATCGCGACGAGCTCGACAAGCGCAATGTGCTGATCCGGCGCACGGTCGAAGGCGCGCTCTTTGTCGAGCGCTTCGGGGATGGTATCGTTGCCAGGGCTCATGAACTGCCCATCTGATCAATCCATGAATTAGAACGAGTACCGATTTGACTGCCAGGGATGCCCGCCTCCACGCCTTCCGTTCCGACCTCGCCGATGCAAGGCTGAAAGGGGAGGTTTCGGCCGATCGCTTCGTCACCGGCCGTCGGGCTCGGATCACGGCCTCCGTGGCTGACGTGCGCAAGGCACCGCGCCCGGATGCCGGCGTCAACACGCAGGTACTGTTCGGCGACGATGTGCTTGTCTTCGAGGAAGCCGAAGGCTGGGCCTGGGTCCAGGCCGAACGCGACGGCTATGTCGGCTACGTCGGCGCCACCATGCTGGGCGCACGCGAGCATGCGCCAACCCACATCGTCACGGCGCCGCGCACTTTTCTCTATCCAGGCCCGGATCTGCGCTTTCCGATCAGCGGGCAATTGTCGATGGGCTCGACGGTGACGGTGAGGGGCGCTGCCGAAACGCGCGGCACGCACTATGCGCTGTTGCCTTCCGGCGAGGCGCTGATCGCCGGCCATGTGCGCCCGGTCAGCGATATCGCCGCCGACTATGTCTCGGTCGCCGAGATGTTTATCGGCACGCCCTATCTCTGGGGCGGCACCTCCGGCTTCGGCATCGACTGTTCTGGCCTCGTGCAACTGGCCATGCGCATGGCCGGCCGCAATGTGCTTCGAGATTCCGACATGCAGGCGGCAGGCCTGGGCGAGCCGCTCGATCCGGGATCCGATTATGCCGGGCTAAAACGCGGTGACCTCGTGTTCTGGAAGGGGCATGTCGCCGTTATGACCGACGCCGAGACCATGATCCACGCCAACGGCCACACCATGCTGGTCTCGCGCGAAGGGCTGAAGGATGCGGTTGATCGGATTGGGTATCTCTATGGCGGGCCGACTGGGTTTCGGCGGCCTTAGCGCCTCTTCCTTCGCCCCGTTCACGGGGAGAAGGTGCCCGAAGGGCGGATGAGGGGCGGCGCCAGCGATTGAAAGCTCGCGCTGTCCCTCACGTGCCTGCCGGCATCCTCTCCCCGTACGGGGTGAGGGCAACTCACCCGATCACCTTTTGTTCCGATTTTCCTTGGCGATCGCGCGCCGTCGCGCTACCTCTTTCGCGTGACCGAGCAGCCGCGCCTTGCCAAACAAAATGCCGCCGTCCTTCTGCCCGAGCCATTCATCAGATGGTTTGGCGAAAAAGGCTGGTCGCCGCGCGCTCACCAGATCGAGCTGCTGGCGAAGGCTCAAGCCGGGCAATCGGTGCTCTTGATCGCACCGACCGGCGCCGGCAAGACACTGGCCGGCTTCTTGCCATCGTTGACCGAACTGGCCAACCGCCCCAGACGCAAAGCCGGTATGGCACGGCGCGGCATCCATACGCTCTACATCTCGCCGCTGAAGGCGCTGGCCGTCGACATCGAGCGCAACCTCGGCAAGCCGGTGGAGGAGATCGGCCTGCCCGTCACCATCGAGACGCGCACCGGCGACACGCCTTCCCACAAGCGGCAGCGCCAGAAGCTGGCGCCGCCCGATATCCTGCTCACCACGCCCGAGCAATTGGCGCTGCTGATTGCGGCCGGCGATGCCGGGCGCTTCTTCGAGGATCTGCGCTATGTCGTGCTCGACGAGTTGCATTCGCTGGTGACATCGAAACGCGGCCATCTGCTGGCGCTCGGGCTGGCGCGGCTGCGCAGCATCGTGCCCGGCCTGCAGACGATCGGTCTGTCGGCAACGGTGGCCGAGCCCGACGAGTTGCGGCGCTGGCTGGTGAGCCAGAATCCGCCCAAAGGCCTGGCAAGTCCCGATATGTCTGAGCTCATCGTCGTAACCGGCGGCGCGAAGCCCGAAATCTCGATCCTCGATTCGGAAGAGCGCGTGCCATGGGCCGGCCATTCGGCGCGCTATGCGACGCCGGAAATCTACCGCGAGATCAAGCGCCACAAGACCACCCTGCTGTTCGTCAACACCCGCAGCCAGGCCGAGCTGCTGTTTCAGGAATTGTGGCGGGTCAACGAGGATACCTTGCCGATCGCGCTGCATCACGGCTCGCTCGATGTCACCCAGCGCCGCCGCGTCGAGAAGGCGATGGGAGACAATGCCTTACGTGCCATCGTTGCCACCTCGACGCTCGATCTCGGCATCGATTGGGGCGACGTCGATCTGGTCGTGCATGTCGGGGCGCCCAAGGGCGCCAGCCGGCTGGCGCAGCGCATCGGCCGTGCCAACCACCGCATGGACGAGCCGTCGAAGGCGATCCTCATCCCGGCCAATCGTTTCGAGGTGCTGGAGTGCCGGGCAGCGCTGGACGCCAACTATCTGGGCGCCCAGGATACGCCGCCGCTGGTCAATGGCGGGCTCGATGTGCTGGCCCAGCATGTGCTGGGCTGCGCCTGCGGAGCGCCGTTTCGCGCCGACGATCTCTACGAGGAAGTGCTGACAGCAGCGCCCTATGCCAGCCTCGACCGGCCGACATTCGACCGCGTCATCGATTTCGTCGCCACCGGCGGCTACGCACTGAAGAACTACGAGCGCTACGCCCGCATCCGCCTCAACAAGGACGGCATGTGGCGGGTCTCCAATCCCCGCGTCGCGCAGCAATATCGGCTGAACGTCGGCACCATCATCGAGGTGCCGGCGCTCAATGTGCGTTACGTCAAGGCCGGCAGCAAAGGCTCGGCTTCGCACGGCGGCCGGGCTCTGGGCAAGATCGAGGAGGCCTTCCTCGAAACGCTGACGCATGGCGACACCTTCATGTTTGCCGGCAAAGTGCTGCGCTTCGAAGGCATCCGCGAGAACGAATGCTTCGTCTCGAATGCGCCGGGAAGCGACGCCAAGGTTCCTTATTATGGCGGCGGCAAATTTCCGCTTTCGACTTACCTCGCCGAGCAGGTGCGCGCCATGCTGGACGACCCGCAGCGCTGGAAGAAGCTGCCCGAGCAGGTATCGGACTGGCTGCGGTTCCAGGCCGACAAATCGGTATTGCCCAAACGCGACGACCTCTTGATCGAGACCTTTCCGCGCGGCAACCGTCACTATCTCGTCGCTTATCCTTTCGAGGGCAGGCTGGCGCACCAGACGCTCGGCATGCTGCTCACCCGCCGGCTGGACAGGGCCGGCGCCAGGCCGCTTGGCTTCGTCGCCACCGACTACGCATTGGCCATCTGGTCGCTGGGCGATATGGGCGCGATGTTCAAATCGCGGAAACCTTCGCTTGGCGCTCTGTTCGACCAGGACATGCTGGGCGACGACCTCGAGGCTTGGCTGGCCGACAGCTGGCTGCTCAAGCGCACCTTCCGCAACTGCGCGCTGATTTCAGGCCTGATCGAGAAGCGCCACCCCGGCCAGGAGAAAAGCGGCCGTCAGGTCACCGTCTCGACCGATCTGATCTATGACGTGCTGCGCAGCCATGAGCCCGACCACATCCTGCTGCAGGCGACGCGCGCCGACGCGGCGACCGGTCTGCTCGATGTCAGCAGACTTGCCGACATGCTCTCGCGTATCCAGGGTCGAATCGTGCATAAGGCACTCGAACAGATATCGCCGCTGGCCGTGCCGATCATGCTCGAAATCGGCAAGATGCCGGTGAATGGCGAGGCCGACGAAACGCTGCTGATGGATGCCGCGACTTTGGTCGAGGAAGCCATGGGTCCTGGGATGGTTGAGGAATGAATTTTTCGCTGGCGCGGGCATCGCTGATCGCCGAGGCCGACTTTGTCGGCATCGCGGGCGAGCGCGCGGTCTGTGATTCGCGCGGCGTGCTCTATTTCCCCGATCTGAGGCTGCTCGCGGTCTCTGACCTGCATCTGGAAAAAGGCTCGTCCTTCGCCAGGCGCGGCGCGCTGATCCCGCCCTATGACACCGGCGCCACTCTGCTGCGGCTGCAAGCGGTGATCGCCGACTACCAGCCGGCCATCGTCATCAGCCTGGGCGACTCCTTCCACGACGGCGGCGGTGCCGAGCGCATGCATGCGAGTTTTCGCGAGCTGCTGGAAGCGCTGATGGCCGGCCGCGACTGGTTCTGGGTCGCCGGCAACCATGACCCGGAAGCGCCGGCGGATTTGCCCGGCGAGACGGTGCGCGAACTCGCCATCGGCTCGCTGCTGTTCCGCCACGAGCCGTCGAAGGTAAGAACCGAGGGCGAAGTTGCCGGCCATCTTCACCCTTGCGCCCGCATCGTCCAGCAGGGCCGCTCGGTTCGGCGGCGCTGCTTTGCCGGCGATGGCGGCCGCATGATCATGCCGGCCTTCGGCGCCTATACCGGTTCGCTCAACGTGCTCGACCGCGCCTATGCCGGGCTGTTCCGCCGCGAGACGTTGATAGCCTATATGATGGGCGCCGCGCGCATCTTCGCCATTTCCGGTTCGATGCTGCGGCCGGGCTAAGTTTCTACGGTATAAGCACGGTTGCGCCTGTCGTCTGCCGTGCTTCGAGCCGGCGATGCGCCTCCGCCACTTCGGCAAGCGGCATGCTTGTGTGCACCGGGATTTTCACTGCGTCGCTGAGGACGACGCTGAACAGATCCTCGCTCATGGCGACAACGTCCTCACGCCTGGCGAGATGATGGAACAGCAACTGCCAGGTGGCGAACAGCGAACCCTTTTGCATCAAAAGCATGATGTCGAAGGGCGGGATCGACCCCGACGCTGTGCCGTAGCTGACGAAGGTGCCGAACGGCCGCAGGCAGTCGAGCGAGGCCGGGAAGGTCGCGTTGCCGACGCCGTCATAGACGGCGTGGCAGCCTTCGCCGTTGGTGACCTCTTTCACCCGTGCGGCGAAATTCTCTTTGCTGTAGTCGATGACATGGTCGCAGCCATTGGCGCGCGCAAGTTCGGCCTTTTCGGGTGAACCGACCGTGCCGATGACGATGGCGCCGAGATGCTTTGCCCATTGCGTCAGGATGAGGCCGACGCCGCCCGCCGCGGCATGCACCAGGATTGTATGGCCCGCCTCGACGCGAAACGTGCGACGCAGCAGATATTGCGCCGTCAGCCCCTTCAGCATCATGGCCGCGCCCGTCTCGAAATCGATGGCGTCGGGCAGATGCACGACGAAATGCGCCGGCACGATGCGTTCTTCGGCATAGGCGCCGAGCGTCTCGACATAGGCGACTCGGTCGCCAGGCGCGAAGCCGCTGACGCCTTCACCGACGGCGACGATTTCGCCGGCGCCTTCATTGCCGGGAATGAATGGCAGAGCGGGCGGCGCGTATTCGCCGGTGCGAAAATAGATGTCGACGAAGTTGAGACCGACCGCCCGGTTGCGCACGCGCACCTCGCCCGGTCCGGGCTGGCCGATGTCGACATCTTCGTAGGCGAGCACATCTGGCCCGCCATGGCGGTGAACACGGATCGCTTTCATGGTTTTCTCCCCTGCGCTGTTCTCTTGAGTGTGAGATAGCGCGTGGCGAGATACATTGTAGACTGATACCTATGACATCAGAGTTCAAACAAAATGATATCTGAGCAGATCGGCCTCGACCTTCTCCGCACCTATGTCGCGGTCTGCCGGCAAGGTAGCCTGAGCAGGGTCGCCGCGCAGACCGGCAAGACCCAATCGGCGATGAGCATGCAGATGCGCCGGCTGGAGGGCCTGCTCCAACGGCACTTGTTCCAGCGCACCGGCCGCGGTGTCGTACCGACTGCGGCGGGAGAGCTCTTTCTGGGATACGCGACCCGCATCCTCGCTCTCGGCGATGAAGCGGTGGCGCGTCTGCAGCAGGCTAGCATTGGCGGCGGCGTGCGTATTGGTCTTGCCGAAGAGGTCACCACGGCCGCGCTTTCGGCCGCGCTTGGGCGGCTGCATCGCACCTATCCCGACATCAGCCTCGACGCGATGGTCGAGCACAGCGTCGCGCTGGGACGGCTGTGGAGCGAGGATGCGCTGGATGTCATGATTGCCCCGACATCCGTCGTCGCGGCCGATGCCGTGACGACATGGAACGTCGAACTGCAGTGGGTCTGCGCCCAGGACTATGTGCTGGACCATGACCGGCCACTCGATCTCGCCGCCTTCGGCGCAACCTGCCCTTGGCGCAGGCGGATGATCGAGGCGCTGGTCGCCGCCGGCCGGGAGCACCGGATCGCCTTGTCATGCCAGAGCGTCACCGGCCTTCAGGCCGCGATCGAGAACGGACTGGGCGTTGGACTGCTTCCGCCCGAATCCGTGCGCACCGCTTCGATGCGGGTGCTGAAGACGTCAGCCGGCCTGCCCGAGCCGCTCACGGTCCAATACGGCCTTTACGCGCACGACCGCAGGACAGCTGCAATCGATGCCGCGATCGAAATCCTGCTTAAGGATTTGCCGGCGGCGCCACGAGCACGGGCCGCCTGACGGCGGGACGCTCTACCGGCCATAATAGAGGGTGACGGTGTGCTTGGCCTCGGCGAAGAACAGCCAGCGCTCGACCAGCATGCCGGCGAACTGGACGATTGCCGCAAGCACCGACATCACCGCTGCGAATGGCCAGGGCAAAGCGAATAAGACAGAAAGCAGCAGCAGGGCAGGCAAGGCGAAAGCCAGCAACTGCGTGATCAGCCGCAGCTTTGCGCCATGCTTGCGCGCGATCCGAAAACCCATTTCCTTGAGCAGGTAGTTCTCCTCGGTGTGCGGCCATTCCAGCGAGCGCACCGTCCCTCCGGCGAGGCCTGTCGCCGTGTTGGCGGTGGTCGCGATCTCCAGCGCGTCATTGTATCGCCACGTCGCCAGCTTCCAGCCCCAGCCGAGCAAGGTCAGCAGCAGGGCGGCTACCGCAACGGCGGTCGGGCTGATGGCGAAAGCCTGCAGCAGCGCGTTCAACAGCACGCTGCCGGTCATCGCCGAAAAGATGAGATAGCCCGGCAGCGTATACGGGCTATGCCACTGCGCGATCGGCTTTAGCGAGGCATAGATCATGCCGGTGGTGCAGACGGTGACGATTGCGCCGATAGTTGCGAGAAACCCGGCGATGGCCATCCAGCCTCCGGTGCGGCCAAAAAACACCCAGCCGATGCCGAACAGCCCGGCGGGAATGAAGGTCGCGACCGACGATACACCCTCGCGTGACAGCCAGGAGCTACGCCATTGCGAAAAGGCGCGCCAGGCGCGTTCGGGCCGGCCAAGATGGCCGGTCGACGACAAAAGGCCGGCAGCAATCAGGCCAAGCGCCAGGCCCATGCCGATAAGGCCGGGCCAGAAATGGGCCGGGATAAAACCCAGTCCGCCAAGCACGCCAAGCAGCGCCAGCAGTCCGTAGCCCGCTCCTGTGGCAGTTGTGAAGAAGACGACGGAAAAGGCTGGATGCATTGGTCAGTTCGAAAGCATGCGGTCGATCCAGCCGAGAAAACCGCCTTCGGCCGTGACTGGCTCGAGCCTTGGCGCCGGCACCGATGCGGCGCGCTGGGCGCGCGGCGGCAGATATTTGTTAGTCGGTTTGTAGCCCATCTCCGGCATCAGGTCGACGCCGCCACGCTCCGCCACCAGTTGCGAGACAGCCGACGAGGGATCGCCGAGATCGCCGAAATGCCGGGCGCTGGTCGGGCAGGCGGCAACGCAGGCCGGCACGCGGTCTTCCTCGGCCAGATTGTCGTTGTAGATGCGATCGACGCAAAGCGTGCATTTCTTCATCACGCCGACATCGGTGTCGAATTCGCGCGCGCCATAGGGGCACGCCCAGCTGCACAGTTTGCAGCCGATGCATTTGCTTTCGTCGATCAGCACGATGCCGTCCGACGCCCGCTTGTAGGACGCGCCGGTCGGGCAGACAGTGACGCAGGCAGGCGTCTCGCAATGCAGACAGGAGCGCGGAAAGTTGACCGTGCGCCCGCCCGCCTCGGTCGTGTGCTCGTAGCTGTGCACGCGGTTGAACCAGACGCCGTCGACATGGCCGCCATAGGGGTCGATGTCGGTCAGTGGCGCCATGTGGCCGCCGGTGTTCCACTCCTTGCAGGCGGTGACGCAGGCCTGGCAGCCGACGCAGGTGTCGAGGTCGATGACCAGGCCAAGCTTCTTGTCTGTATGGGCGGGAAGGCAGGTCATTCCACAGCTTCCCTATGGACGCGGAACTCGGCGCCGAAGCGAAGGATGTCGGGCGATGGCTCGACATTTGGCGGCTGGCTGAAACGCTCGAATTGCGGCTCGGTGAAGCCGGCTTCCTCATCAGAGCATTTGACAATGCGTACCCTGAGGTCGAACCACGCCGCCTGGCCGGTGACCGGATCGGAATTCGAATAGCGTTTACCGTTCGCATCGGCCGAGGTCTGGTCGCCGATAATGTGGTTGAGCAGGAAGCCGCGGTTGCTCTCGGCAGCGTTGTCCTTCAGACCCCAGGCGCCGCGCCTTTTGCCGATGGCGTTCCAGGTCCAGACCGTATCCGCATTGACCCCGTCGACCAGCTTGATCTGTCCCTTCACTCGGCCGTTGATGCTTTCGATCCACACCCAGTCGTCGTCGGCCAGGTCGAGAACTGCCGCGGTCTGGTGGTGCACGAACAGGCGGTTCTGGCTGGTGATTTGCCGCAGCCACGCATTCTGCGAGCCCCAGGAATGATACATGTGCATAGGCCGCTGCGTCAGCGCATGCAGCGGGTATTTCTGCGGATCGACCGCGGCCTCTTCGAACGGGGTAAACCAGAACGGCAGCGGATCCATATAGGTCTCGATGCGCTGGCGTTCGCTCTCGGGCGGCTGGACGCGACCATGACCGCGCGCGGCGAGGCGAAAGCGCTGCATCGGTTCGCAATAGAGCTGGAACACGATCGGCTCGGCCTTGGGGATGAACCCCATCTGCTCTGCGAAGTCGAGATAGGGGCGGTTGGCCATCTTGTAATAGCGCTGGTCCTCAGCAAAATCCTGGTGCCAGAAGCCGCCATTGTTGATGTAGCGCTGCAGCTGGTCGGGATTGACTTCGCCCTTGCCGACAGACGTGCCGTCCTTGCCGCGCCAGCCGGCGAGCGGGCCAATGCCGGGCGTGCGTTCGTGATTGACGATGTAGTCGGCATAGTCGGCATATCTGGCCGAGCCATCGTCCTCGACGAAGCCGGGCAGGCCAAGCCGAGCGCCAAGTTCGATCAGCACCGATTGGAACGGCCTGACCTCTCGGTCCGGTTCGACCACCGGATGGCGGATCGCGTCGCCCGGCCCGTCGGCATGGCTGATCGGCCGGTCGAGCAGGCTGATGCAGTCGTGACGTTCGAGATAGGTGGTGTCGGGCAGCACCAGGTCGGCGAACGGCACCGTCTCGGAATAATAGGCGTCGGAATAGATGATGAAGGGGATCTTGTAGTTACCCGCTTCGTCATGGTCGGTGAGCATGGCAATGGTCTCGACGGTGTTCATCGAGGAATTCCAAGCCATGTTCGACATGTACATCATCAGCGTGTCGATTGGGTACGGGTCACCGGCCCACGCATTGCGGATGACCGTATGCATCAGCCCATGCGCGGCGAGCGGCGCATCCCAGGAATAAGCCTTGTCGATGCGCAAAGGCGTGCCGGCCTCGTCGACCAGGAGATCGTCCGGCCCGCAGACGAAGCCGAGCGGCATGCCGTCGAGCGGCGTCATCGGCCTGACCACCTTGCCGGCCGGCTTCGGTCCCGGCGGCGCCGAGCGAGGGTAGGGCGGCTTGAAACGGAAGCCGCCGGGCACGTCCACCGTGCCGAGCAGCACCTGCAGCAGGTGGATGGCACGGCAGGAGTGAAAGCCGTTGGAGTGGGCCGAGATGCCGCGCATGGCATGCATCGACACCGGCCGTCCCTTGATCGTCTCGTGCCGCCGCCCGGCCCAGTCGGTCCACGCAACCGGCAGTTCGATCGTCTGTTCGAAGGCGACGTGGGCGAGTTCGGCGGCGATCCGGCGGATGGTGTCGGCCGGAATGCCGCATCGTGCCGCGACCGCATCGGGTGCGTAGCTGTCGTCCATGTAGCGGTCGGCGATAAGCCGAAACACCGGCACGCAGCGGCGGCCGGCGAACGTGAAGCTGCCGGTCAGCGCCGGCTTCGCATCCGCATCGGCTGCGTTGACGGTTGTCTTCGCCACTCTGTCCCACGCGAGAAGATTGTTGTCGCTGTCGCGCAGGAATAGCCCGTCGTCCGCCGCACCCGGCTCCTGGATGACCAGCACATGGGCGTTGGTGTAGCGGAGCAGATAATCGAGATCGACGCGGCCCGCCTTGAGCAGTTCGTGGATGAGGGCGAAGACGAAGAGGCCGTCGGTGCCGGGCCGGATCCCGATCCAGTCGTCGGCAATGGCGTTGTAGCCGGTGCGGCAGGGGTTGATCGACACCACCTTGGCGCCGCGCGCCTTGAGTTTACCCAAGCCGATCTTGATTGGGTTGGAATCATGGTCTTCAGCGACGCCGAACAGCATGAAGTATTTCGTATTGTCCCAGTCGGGCTCGCCGAACTCCCAGAACGAGCCGCCGATCGTGTAGAGCCCGCCGGCGGCCATGTTGACCGAGCAGAAACCGCCATGGGCGGCGAAGTTCGGCGTGCCGAACTGGCTCGCCCACCAGCCGGTCAGCGATTGTGACTGGTCGCGCCCGGTGAAGAAGGCAAGCTTTTTGGGATCGGTCCGGCGGATATGCGATAGCCGCCCGGTCGCAATCGAAAGGGCTTCCTCCCATTCGATCTCACGGAATTCGCCCGAGCCGCGCAGGCCGCTGCGCAGCAGCGGCTTCTTCAGCCGCGCCGGGCTGTAATGCTGCATGATGCCGGAGCTGCCCTTGCCGCAGATTACGCCGCGGTTGACCGGATGGTCCTTGTTGCCGTTGATGTAGCGCACCTTGCCGTCCTTGATGTGGACGTCGATGCCGCAGCGGCAGGCGCACATATAGCAGGTGGTCTTGGCGATGCTGTCGGAAACGGTTGGCGAGGTGTCGACACCGTCGCCTTCATCAGGCGCGCGTGTATTGGGAAGCGGCCGTTGCGACGGTGCGGAATTGGCCCCGCGCGGCGCAGCTGGATTCATGATGCCGGCGTGCTTTTGCTACCTGCGAATTTGGCCCGCGTCTTCGGTCCGGGGCCACGCATATAGTGTTCTTCAGGATGATATCGATCGCCGGCCAGCCGCCGCCTGAGGCCACGGGTCCAATGCGCAAAAAGGGATCTGAACCGCCCGATCATTTTGTTGGCCGCGATTTGTTGGCGAATTTTTTCTAACTTCGACTGAAAAAGTAGAATAAAGCTATCGATCCGTCTAATCAGTTGTTCTTGTAAATTCGATCGGAATTGGTTCTTAATGCACACATGACGCTGGACCAGTTGCGCATTTTCGTTGCCGTTGCCGAACGCGGCCATATGACCAAGGCGGCGGAGCTTTTGGGCATCTCCCAGTCGGCGGCGTCGGCGGCCATCCGCGCTTTGGAAGAGCAGCATGGCGTTCATCTGTTCAACCGTGTCGGCCGCAACATCGAGCTGGCTCAGACCGGCCACCGTTTCCTGCCCGAGGCCAAGGCGGTGCTGGAACGCGCCGCCGCCGCCCGAAATGTGCTGGAGCATGTCTCGCAGACGGTCGCCGGCAGCCTGTCGATCGCCGCCAGCCTGACCATCGCCAGCTACTGGCTGCCGCGCAGGCTGGCCTCTTTCCATGAAGCCTACCCGGCGGTGCGCTTAAGCGTCAGCATCGGCAACACCAGGCAGGTCGAGGCCAATGTGCTCGACGGCACCGCCGATCTCGGTCTGGTCGAGGGGCGCACCGAGTCAGACATCCTCCGCCGCACCAAGGTCGACGTCGACAGGTTGATGCTGGTCGTCGCCGCCTCGCATCCCGAAATCGCCGAGATCGCGCCGGGCCGCCCGGATATCACAGGGCTGCGCTGGATCATCCGTGAGGGTGGTTCGGGCACGCGCGAGGTGCTGGAGGACCTGGCCCGCCGCGAGGGGATATCGCTTGGCGACCTGCAGATATTTCTGGTGCTGCCGAGCAACGAGGCGGTTCGCCAGGCGGTCGAGGCCGGCGCCGGCGCCACCATCATCTCGGACCTCGTCGTCGGACGCGCCGTCGCCGAGGGCAGTCTCCGGTCGGTGCCGCTCGAACTGCCGAAGCGTGACTTCGCCATGATCACCCATCGTGACCGCCAGGCAAGCCTGGCCCAGATGGCGCTCAAGGCGCATCTCGGCGCTGAAGCCGTCAGCAATCCGGCGTAAGCGATCAGGCGAACTTCCGCTGCGCATCCAGCGCCAGGCCAAGGCCGACCGAGCCGAACATGTCGCCCTCGATAACGGCGGCTTGCGGCACCAGCGACAGGATTTCACGCCGTGCCAGCGGGATCGCGGTCGAACCGCCGGTGAGGAATACGGCGGTGATCGCAGAGGCCGTTATGCCGGCATCGGCAATCGTCTGCCGCACCGTAGCGGACACCCGCTCGATGTCGGCGGCGATGGTCTCTTCCAGGCCGGTCCGCGAGATCTCGGCGGCGAAATGCGCGCCAGGCAGCGCCACCGTTACATCGGCCGAAGCCTGATCCGTCAGCGCGATCTTGGCTCGTTCGACGAGGCCGGCCAGCGCATGGCCGTAACGGTGCTCGACAATATGGATGAAGCGGTCGACAAGGTCGGCGCGGACGGCCTCGAAGCGGATTTGCCTCAGATGCGTCATCGCCTTGGCAGTATAGACGAGGTTGATGCGCTGCCACGTCGCGAGATCAATGAAATAGCTCGCCGGCAGGTTGCGCTTGCCGTCTTTTGTGGGCGAGAGATAGCCGAGCTTGGGCATGACATGGGCGATGCTGAGCAGCCGGTCGAAATCGGTGCCGCCAATATGAATGCCTCGGTTGGCGAGGATGTCGTCCTTGCGGTCGCGTGAGCGGGCGCGTTGCGGCGAAACGCGCACGATCGAGAAGTCGGACGTGCCGCCGCCCATGTCGACGATCAACGCCAGTTCCTCGCGCTTCACGTCCTGCTCATAGTCGAGTGCTGCCGCAATCGGTTCGAACTGGAAGGCGATGTGCTTGAAGCCTTGCGCGCGCGCCGCCTTTTCAAGCTCGCTTTGCGCCTTGGCATCGGCTTCCACATCGTCGTCGACAAATTGCACCGGCCGGCCGAGCACAACGTTCTCCACCGGAGCGCCGGCATCTTCCTCAAGCCGCTTCTTCAAATGGCCGACGAACATGCCGACAATGTCGATGAAACCGATCTGCCGGGCCTTGATCCGCGTCTTCTCATGCGCCAGCGAACTGCCGAGCACGCTCTTCAGCGACCGCATCAGCCGGCCTTCGATGGCATCGGTGTAGTCGGCAATGGCGCGGCGGCCGAAATAGGTGTGACCGTCCTCGAAGTTGAAGAAAACCGCGCTTGGCAATGTCGGCTGTTCACCTTCCAGCGCCACCAGCCGTGCCTGGCCGTTGCGGATCACGCCCACCGTAGAATTGGACGTGCCGAAATCGATGCCGCCAAATGCCTGGTGCATTGCAGCCTCCTGTCATTGGGTCGTCGCTGTGGCAGGCGTCCGCAAGACGCGCGCCGTCCAGAGGCCTGACCGCTCTGCCGAATGATTGTGCGTGTTACCCGAGGGTTGGGAGGCGGCGGTCTATCGCAAGACTGAGAAAAGGGGAACCCCTTTTCCCCGGAAATGGGTCCTGCGCGTCAATCCCTGCGGAAAATCAGCCTGCCCAGCCAGCCGGTGATCATGGCCAGCGACACGGAGAAGACGCCGTAGAGAAACGAGTAATCATGCGCGACGCGGAAGATCGACTGTTCGAAGCCCGATTTGCGGATTTCGAGCTGGGCCGAGCTTTCCTTGAGGAACAGACCGCTCTTGAACAGGAACGCGCGGGCTTTATGGGTTCCAACCGGGACGTTGGGCGCCAGCCGCACCGTGGCGCGAAACAGGTTCTGCGACAAGAACTGCACGCCGCCGACATTCTCGCTATAGAGGCCGGTCGCCGCCTTGCGCTCGCGCAGCGCCACGGTGAATTCCTCGATCGTCGCCGGACTGTCGGTTACCTCGGCCGGCTGCATGTAAAGGTTGGAGGCGCCGAGCGACAGCTGCTTGTAGCTGTTGGGTTCGGTGATGTCCTGCAGCGGCCGCGTCGTGGCGACGGAGTAGGATACCGGCACGTTCTCGAAGGTCTCGGATTCCAGATTGACCCAGACGCCGAGCACCCGGTCCTTGCGGCGCACCACCACCGGCCGCGGCGGGCCTTCGAGCACGACGATGACGTCGTAGCGCCCCTGTCGCGCGACCAGCGGGTCGGGATTTTCCAGCGAACCGAAAATGGTCAGGTCGGCGCCGGAAAAGCCGGCGGTGATCGACACCGCGTCGGTGGAGAGACCGATCTGGATGCCTTCCGGCAAGGGGTTCGGCGATTGCGCTGCCGCCGGCAGAGCGAGGGCGAAAAGCAAAACGGCGGCCGAAAAAATCCCCCACCGCGGCATCAGTTCAGGCCCGCGGCGGTCAGCGAATAGAGGTTTGGCGGCGTGACGAAGAGATCGATGGCAAGCCGGATGGCAACCGCCAGCACCAGCAGCGCCAGCAGTGCCCTGAGCTGTTCGCCGCGCAGCTTCTGTCCTGCCTTGGCGCCATATTGCGCGCCGGCAACGCCGCCCGCCATCAGCAGGAAGGCAAGCATGACGTCGACCGTCTGGTTGGTGGTGGCGTGGACCAGCGTGGTGTAGGCCGAGGTGAAAATGATCTGGAACAGCGAGGTGCCGATGACGACGTTGGTCGGCACTTTCAGGAGGTAGATCAGCGCCGGCACCATGATGAAGCCACCACCGACACCCATGATCGACGACAGGAAGCCGATGCCGGCGCCGAGCCCCAGCACCGGAATGACGCTGACGAACAGCTTCGAGGCCCTGAAGCGCATCTTCAGCGGCAGCCGGTGGATCCAGTTGTGCTGGCCGGATTTCTTCAAGACCGGCGCCGCACCGCTGCGCGTCGCGCGCAGCGCATTGACGCTCTCGACCAGCATCAGCCCGCCGACGGTGCCAAGCAGCACGACGTAAAGCAGTGAGATAAACAAATCGAGCTGGCCGAGCCGACGCAGGAAGGCAAAGACGAAGATACCGCCGGTCGAGCCTACGATGCCGCCGGCCAGCAGCACCCCGCCGAGCTTGAAGTCGAGCGTGCCGCGCTTCATGTGCGACAGCGCGCCGGAGAAGGAGGAGGCGATAACCTGGTTGGCACCGGTAGCAACGGCGATTGCCGGCGGGATGTTGTAGAAGATCAAGAGCGGCGTGATCAGAAAGCCGCCACCGACCCCGAACATGCCCGACAGGAAACCCACCGCCGCGCCCATTGCCAGCAGCACGAAGACGTTGACGGAAATTTCCGCGATCGGGAGATAGATGCCCACCCGTCAGTCTCGATCAGTTTGCCTGTCGGCGATTGCAGCCATTCCAGGGCATTGTCGCACCGAAAAGCCAATTCTTTCTTGCACCGCCGGGGCAGTGGGATCAAACCCCGTCGCCCTACCGAAACAAAAAACATCTCAAGCAGTTAACAGGCAAATGTATGGCAAGGGCGTCGCGTTAGCGACGCATCTGCCGTTATTTGTGCGCCAGCAGCGCCTTCACCAGCTTTTCGTCGATTTCGCCGGTCGCCTGCATCTTGTTGTCGGTCTGGAAAGCCATGATTGCGGTCTTGGTCTTGCCGCCCATCACGCCATCGGCGCCGCCGGCATCGTAGCCGTTCTTGTTGAGGATGAGCTGGATGTTCTTGACCGCCTTCTTCATGTCGACGCTGGCGGTGGTCTGCGGCGTGCCTTCCTGCCAGGATTCAGGAATGTCGGCCGAGTTGGACGCCGGGTCGAGCGGCTTCGGCTTCCACAGTTCCGTGGCGGCGCGCGCCCGCTCCAGCTGTTCGGGGCGCAGCGCAGTGGCGACTTCGTCGCGCTTTGCAGCCGCATCCTTGTCGCCGGTCTTGGCGACGAGCGCGAACCATTTGTAGGATTCCTCCAGGCTCTGCTTCATGCCGACGCCCTTTGCCGCCAGGATGCCGAGATTGAACTGGCTGTCCTTGACGCCGACATCGGCCGCCGCCTGAAACCAGTGCGCGGCCGATTCATTGTCGGTCACGCCGTCGGCGGCCATGGCAAACAGAACGGCCAGATTGTGCATGGCGCTGGCATTACCCTGCGCGGCGGCGAGCTGGTAGAAGGTCTTTGCCTTCTTGACGTCGCGCGTGACGCCGATGCCCTTCTCGTAGAAATTGCCGATGCGGTATTCCGCCGGTGCGAAGCCGAGCTCGGCCGACTTTTCGTACCATTTGGCCGCTGCCGCCATGTCTTCCTTGACGCCGCGCGATTCAGCATAGCGCGAACCGAGCTCGAACAGCGCCTTGGCGTCACCGCCGGCAGCCGCGTCGCGCAAGGCTTGCGGGCCGGCATCGGCCGGAACGTCTATCTTGGCCACGACAGGTGCTACCGCGGCATCAGCCGGCGGAACGGCGCCGGTAGTATCCGAGGCCGTCGTATCCGAGGCCGAGGGCGCCATGACGGCGGCCGCAGGCTGCGCGTCGGCAGCCGCCGGTTCCGCAGTGGCGGTGGTCGGCAGCATTGCATTTGGCGCGGGGGCCGGATCGGCCAAAGCCATCGGCGCTGGCGCGGGCTCCACCGCCGGCACTTCGGGCGCGGCGACCGAGGCCGCATTCATTGGCGCATCGTTGCCAGCTGCCGGTTCCGTGGGCTCCGCCTGCCTGACGATCCGGGCCGGCAAGTCCTGCACGGCCACCTGCTGTTCTGCCTTGGGTTGGCTGGCAGCGTTGACCGAGGCAGTCTCGACCGGCTGCGAGGCGACGATCGGCGCTGTATCGTTGCTTGCGACCTCGACCGGGTCGGCGAAGAAGGCCTTGCCCAACTGGAGGCCGGCAAGCGCCAGCATGATCGCGACCGCTCCCATCAGGATCGGCTTGCGCCGCGCCTTGAGCAGGTCGCCGATACGAAGCGCCTTGACCGGGCCCTTCATGGTGGACTGGCGTTTCAACGCGTCGGCCTCGGCGGCCGCTGCCTGCGCCGCGCGCCTGGCAGCGGCAATGAAGTCGGATTTCGACGCATCGCCGGAGTTTTGGCGCACCGGCGGGCCGCGCTCGTCGCGCACGCGCTTCATGATGGCGTTGAGGTCGGGCGCGCCGGAGCCCGGCTCCAACGGCCGGTTGGCGAGCTTCGGATCGAGCGGCTCGTCGAGATCGACGCTCGGCATGTCGACATTAGGCCCCGAGCCGGCAAGCGGCGGCAAGTCAGCCGGCTTCTTGCCCCTGAAGGCGCGCGCCAATCCACCGAACAGCGACTTCTTGGCCGTGCCTTCGCCTTTCTCGGCAATCCTGTCGGAACCGAGCGCTGCCTGGGCAGCGGCCGCGGCAGCCTCGGCTGGCGAGCGCCGCACGGGTTCGCTGCCCATGACCGGGTCGCTACGCGTACCCGGATCGCTGCGCATGATGGCGGCGGCGCGGCCGTCCAGGTCGGCCATGTCTCCGGTCAGCGGCAGCGGCTGGTCGATATCCATCGACGGCGCGTCCTGCACCGAAATCTTGGGGGCGCGTGCAGCGCGGGCCCGCCGCGCCGGCTCGGCCTGGGCATCCAGAAGCTCGCTCACCGCCTCGGCCGGTTCGCTGGTCTCCAGCGAGCCCAGACGATCGACGATCTTGAGCAACGTGTCGTGGATAGCCTCGAATGTCCGTGAATTGCGCTCGTCCGAACGGCGCGTCAGCGCTTCCAGCGTCTTCAGATCCTGGGCAAGGCCGGTAACGGCCGCGGTGTTGGCGTTGGAATCTGCCAGCGAGCGCACGGCGCTCTCGGCTGCTTCGCGTGCCGCGCCCATGATGGATTCGCGGGTTCCGGCCAGCGACTTCTCGATTTCGTTGAGGCGCGGGCTGATGTCCTCGAATTCCGGCAGCGGCGTGCCGGGCTTCGACAGGTGAGCCGATAGGCCGGAGACCTGCGCCTCGAGGCTGCGGATCAGTGCCGGATCGATGCCGGCGACCTGCGCGGCCGACGATTCCAGCCTGCTTGAAATGTCTTCGAGCCGGCTTTCCAGGCCACGGATCGCCGCCTCGTTGGCAGGATCGGGAATGCGCGTCTCCATGCGTTGGGCGAGCGCGGTGAAGCGTGCGTCGATGGCGTCCATGATGCCGGCGCTGTCAGCCTGCGGCTGGCGCTGGTCCAGCCGGTCGGCAACCTCGTCCAGCCGCCGCTCGAGATCGCGAAACAGCATGTTGCCCTGTTCGATGGCATCGCCCTGCCGACGTTCCATCATGCCCGACAGCACGTCGAAGCGCTGTTCCAGACCCTGGAAGATATAGTCGGCGTCGGGCATGGCCGGGGCGCGGTCGATCTTGTCGGCGATCATCGCGATCTGCTTTCCGAGGCGCTCCATCGCCTGTTCCGGCAGATTGGCGCGGCCGGCAAGCTCGTCGACCCTGTTCGACAGCGTGCTGAGACGGTCGAGAACCTCGCCGCTCGGACGAACCTGCACGACTTCCTCGATCTGCTGCGCCAGCGAGGCGATCCGCTTCTCGATGCGCTCGAACGGTTCGGGGTCGAAGGAATTGGCCTGTGCGGCGACGGTCGAGGCGACGATGGCGCGCGAAATCTCGTCGAGCCGTTCGTCGATCAGGCCGAGCGTGTCGCCGCCGCGGTTGCTCTGCTGGCTGACGAAATGATCGACGGCGCCGGCAAGCGTGCGGACCTTTTCTTCCATCGAGCGCAGCGACAGCGATTCCGGCAGATTGTGGACCGCATTGCTTATCTGTTCGAGCCGGTCGGTCAGGGCCGAAAATCCGGGGCCGTCGGCGCGGTTGCGCTGGTCGGCGTCGACACGATCCTCGAACGCGCTCCAGCGGCGGTCGAAATCGTCCCAGCGGCGGTCGACCTTCAGCACGCTTTCCTCGCGCGCCAATGTGTCGAGCGCCGTCTTGACCTGCTCGAGCTCGAGCCGCAGCATGTTGACGCTTCGGTCGTCGCTCTTCTCGGCCAGCGTCTGGATGGCGCCGGACAGCCGCTCGAATTCGACGCCGAGTTCGGCGCTGCCCTTGCCGGGCAAGCCGCCTGCCTGACCACCTGATTGGTTGCTCGCCTGGAAGGCCCGTTCGATGTCCTTGCGCAACGCGGCGAATTCGCGCTGCAGGCCGGCCGTCATCTGATGGCGCAGTTCCTCGCGCAGGCCACGCAATTCGCCGGCGATCTTGCCGACCACGGCGACGCTGTCTTCTTGACCGCGCACGCGGTCGATGTCGCGCGCGATCGCCTGATAGTTCTGGTCGAAGCCGGCCGGCGCCGCTCCTTTCGGCCGCGGCGTGGGCTGCGGGTCCTCGTACCAGCGCGGCGGCGGGGCGTAGGGCTGGGCACTTGCGTAGCGCGGCTCCGGAGCGGGCCGGCGCGGATCGAAGCGCTCGGCGGCGTCCTCGCGCTTGCGTTCCAGCCGCTGCTCCAGCGTTTCCAGCGAGCGGTTCAATTCGTCAAGCGTGGTGTTCGGCCTGCGCGGCCTGCCGGCGTTGAGTGTATCGAGATAGGACCGCTTGCTGTTCATCGATGCGTCCGTTTTTCAGAATGGCCGGCTTGCTGCCAGTTTCCCAAGTCCTTGTCGGGAACGAAGGCGGCCGCGCGGCACTGCTGCGGCGGAAGACGAGCTTCCCGGGCCAGGCCCGCTCTCCGAAAAACCGTGAAAAATTCGCTACAGGATAAACACGGGTGACCGACATCCGCACATTTCACCCATCGTGGTAAACAAGGTGTTAACCAAGCTTAAGAAGTTACGGCATTGCTGAAATACAGGCGGTGCCCGTTCGGACCCGGCGCCGGGGGTGCGGCATAAGGTTTCGCAATCCCAGAACGCCCTTGCGTCATGCGGCGGCTATCGTTATAGAATTGACGTAAACGTAAGAGGGGCGCCGTTCGTGCCTTTTGCGATGAATTAGTTGAAACCACGACTGGAAGCATGCCCCCGCTTCCACTCAGGCGTTGCAAGGTCCGAGACCGCGATGCCACGACAGGGGAAAGCCAGTGACTATGAAACTTGTTTCGCCCGGCGAAGCCGCGGCCAACACCAACAATATGTCTGCCGAAGCCAGTGAGGAGCTCGTGCGCATCGGCGAGATGGCCAAGAAATACGGCGTGACGCTGCGCACGCTGCGTTTCTATGAAGACAAGGGCCTGCTCAATCCGAAACGCGATGGGGCAACGCGCCTCTACACGCGCCGCGACAAGGCGCGGCTGAAGCTGATCCTCCTCGGCCGCAAGGTCGGGTTCTCGCTGCGCGACGTCAAGCAGATGATGGATCTCTACGATCCCACGGGATCCAACACCAAGCAATTGCGGCTGGCTCTCGACAAGTCGGAGAAGCAGCTAGCCCGCCTGCAGAAGCAGCGCGCGCTGATCGACGACGCCATCAACGAGCTGAGCGGCTCGATGTCGGCCGTGCGCCAGATGCTGTCCGAGCGTTCGGCCCCGGCCAGCGCCGCCAGCTGATTTTGCTCCGCAGCTCCCGGCGAAAGCTTTGAACTTAAGAGCCGCGCGGCCGCCGCGCGGCTCTTTTTGTTTGACCCCCCTCGCTTTGCACAAAGCCATGCACCGCTCGTGCCGATAGGCTGGCATCGGTAAATTTGTCCCGGCGACAAAATTGACGTTTACGCAAACGTCAATTTTTGCTATCCCGCTTTCAACATTGGCCCGCATGCCGCCCCAACCTCATGTTTCGGGGCTCGATCTCGCGGCCAAGACCCGCATGGTGGAGGAAACACATGCCGATCTACAGGGCGCCGGTCCAGGACACGCTGTTCGTGCTCAACGAGGTGCTGGGTTATCAGCGCTACTCCAACCTTCCCGGATTTGCCGACGCGACGCCCGACGTTGTCGAGGCGATCCTCGCCGAAGGCGCCAAGCTCGCCGAAAACGTTATGCATCCTCTGAACCGCGTCGGTGACATGGAAGGCTGCGTGCGCCATGAGGACGGCTCGGTGACGACGCCGAAGGGCTTCAAGGAAGCCTACGACCAGTATCGCGAAGGCGGCTGGATGGGACTGGCGGCGCCCGTCGAGTTCGGCGGCCAGGGGCTGCCCTATGCCGTGCACACCGCGGTTGCCGAATACATGGTTTCGGCCAACATGGCGCTGATGATGTATCCCGGCCTGACGCAAGGCGCGATCGCGGCGATCATCACCCACGGCACCGACGAGCAGAAGGCGACATGGCTTCCGAAGCTGGTCGAGGGGTCCTGGACCGGCACCATGAACCTGACCGAGCCGCATTGCGGCACCGATCTCGGCCTGCTGCGCACCAAGGCGGTGCCGAACGGCAACAGCACCTACAAGATTTCAGGCCAGAAGATCTTCATCTCGGCCGGCGAGCACGACATGTCGGAAAACATCGTCCATCTCGTGTTGGCCCGCATCGAAGGTGCGCCGGCAGGCGTGAAGGGCATCTCGCTGTTCATCGTGCCAAAGCTGAAGCTCGATGCCTCGGGCAATCCGGGCGAGAAGAACACGCTCTCCTGCGGTTCGATCGAGGAGAAGATGGGCATCCACGGCAATTCGACTTGCGTCATGAATTATGACGAGGCCGAAGGCACGCTGCTCGGTGAGGCCAATGGCGGCCTGAAGGCGATGTTCACGATGATGAACGAAGCCCGCCTCGGCGTCGGCCTGCAGGGCCTGTCGCTGTCCGAGATCGCCTACCAGAACGCGGTCTCCTACGCCAAGGACCGGCCGCAGGGCCGCTCGCTGTCGGGCGCCAAGGCGCCGGACAGACAAGCCGATCCGATCATCGTTCATCCCGACATCCGCCGCTCGCTGATGACCATGAAGGCCTTCAACGAGGCCGGCCGCGCGCTGGCGCTGTGGACGGCGATCAAGTCCGACATCGCGCACCGCTCCGCCGACGACAAGGATCGCCAGGCGGCCGACGACTATACAGGCCTGCTGACGCCGGTGATCAAGGGCGTGCTCACCGACAAGGGCTTCGACCATGCCGTCATGGCGCAGCAGGTGTTCGGCGGCCACGGCTATATCGAAGAACACGGGATGAGCCAGTTCGTGCGCGATGCCCGCATTGCCATGATCTATGAAGGCGCCAACGGCATCCAGGCGCTCGACCTCGTCGGCCGCAAGCTTGGTCTGAATGGCGGCCGCGCCGTGCAGGCCTTCTTCAAGGACGTCGGCGAGTTCTGCGAGGAGAACCGCGCCGACGAGAAGCTGGCGCCTTTCACCAAGGCGCTGAAGAAAGGCCTCAACGATCTGCAGGCGGCGACGATGTGGCTGGTGCAGAACGGCATGGCCAAGCCCGACAATGCCGGTGCGGCCTCGACCGATTACATGCATCTCTTCGGCCTGGTGGCGCTGGGCTACATGTGGGCGCAGATGGCCAAGGCCGCGCTCGGCAAGACCGGCGCCAATGGCTCCCAATCTGTCCACGAAAATGGGGCTTTCTACGACAACAAGGTGGTGACGGCGCGCTTCTTCATGGAGCGGATCATGCCCGAGACGTCGGCACATCTCGCCCGCATTTCCAGTGGTGCGGACACGCTAATGGCGCTGCCTGCGGAAGCGTTCTAGAAATGGCTGGCGTCCCCCTCCCCCTTGAGGGGAGGGTGGCCCGAAGGGCCGGGAGGGGTCCTTGCGTGCAGTGCGCCGGCTGGTTGGCGCTTTGGTAGGAGATGATCGCAATGCCCCAAACCCGCGTCAATTCCGAAGATAAGGTCGAGCACGTCATCGGCGACCCCACCCGACCGCTTCGCGGCCACCCTCCCCTCAAGGGGGAGGGGGACGTTGGCGCGGGAGAAACGGCATGACAAATCCATCAGAAGTGCTCTCTTTGCCGAAGCCAGCCTGGGCGGCGGACGAAGTCGGCATGCTCTACGACATGGCGCATCGCTTCATGTCGGAAGAGATCGCGCCGCGCTACGACGAGTTCGAGAAGAACGAGATGGTCGACCGCGAGAGCTGGCGCAAGGCAGGTTCCGCCGGCCTGCTCTGCGCCTCGATGCCGGAGGAATATGGCGGCTCCGGCGGCACCTTCGCGCATGAGAGCGCCATCATCGAGGCGATCGGCCATGTCGGCGTCGACGGTTTCGGCATCGGCCTGCACAATGCGATCGTTGCCCCTTACATCCTTCATTACGGCTCGGAAGAGCAGAAGAAGAAATGGCTGCCGAAACTGGCGACCGGCGAACTGATCGGCGCCATCGCCATGACCGAGCCGGGCGCCGGCTCCGACCTGCAAGGCGTCAAGACGCGGGCCGAGAAGGACGGCAACCAGTACAAGATCAACGGTTCCAAGACCTTCATAACCAACGGCCAGCTGGCCAATTTCATCATCGTCGTCACCAAGACCGATCCGGCCAAAGGCGCCAAGGGCACCTCGCTGATCGTCGTCGAGACCGACGAGGCCGAAGGCTTCGAACGCGGCCGCAACCTCGACAAGATCGGCCTGAAGGCCAACGACACGTCGGAGCTGTTCTTCAATGATCTGCGCGTGCCGACCTCGAACCTGCTTGGCCACGAAGAGGGACAGGGCTTCATCCAGCTGATGCAGCAATTGCCGCAGGAGCGCCTGCAGATCGGCACCGGCGCGATCGCCATGATCGAACGCGCCCTGGCGCTGACCATCGACTACGTCAAGGATCGCAAGGCCTTCGGCAAAGCGATCATCGAGTTCCAGAACACCCAGTTCAAGCTCGCCGAACTGAAGACCGAGGCCACCATCGGCCGCGTCTTCTACAATGATTGCGTCACCCGCCACATCAATGGCGGGCTGGATCCGGTGACGGCGTCGATGGCGAAATACTGGCTCTCGGACCTGCAGGGAAAAGTCGTCGACGAATGCCTTCAATTGCATGGCGGCTATGGCTACATGAATGAATATCCGATCGCCCGCATGTTCCGCGACGCCCGCGTCCAGCGCATCTACGGCGGCACCAACGAGATCATGAAATTGCTGATCGGCCGCTCTCTCTGAGAGCGACGTCGGCAAAGCAAGGAGCAAGCAAATGGCTGAAGCTTATGTCTATGACGCCGTGCGCACACCGCGCGGCAAGGGCAAGAAGGATGGCTCGCTGCACGAGGTGCCGGCGGTGCGGCTTGCGGCCAGGACGCTTGAAGCGTTGCGCGACCGCAACGGCCTCGACACTGCAAACGTCGACGACATCATCTTCGGCTGCGTCGATCCGGTCGGCGAAGCCGGCTCCGTCATTCCGCGTGCCGCCGCCTTCGAGGCCGGCTACGACAACAAGGCGCCGGGCATGCAGATCTCGCGCTTCTGCGCCTCAGGCCTCGACGCCATCAATTTCGGCGCCGCCAAGATCGCTCAAGGCGCCGACGAGATCGTCATTGCAGGCGGCGTGGAATCGATGTCGCGCGTCGGCATGGGCGCCTCGGGCGGCGCCTGGTTCATGGACCCGTCCGTCGGCCTGCCCGGCTGGTTCGTGCCGCAAGGCATATCGGCCGATTTGATCGCCACCAAATATGGTTTTTCGCGCGACGACGTCGATGCCTATGCGGTCGAGAGCCAGAAGCGCGCCGGCAAGGCCTGGGCCGATGGCCGTTTCAAGAACTCCGTCATACCGATCAAGGACCAGAACGGCCTCACCATCCTCGATCATGACGAGCATATGCGGCCGTCGACCGACATGCAGTCGCTGGCCTCGCTCAACCCGTCCTTCGTCATGCCTGGCGAAATGGGCGGCTTCGACGCGGTCGCCGTACAGAAGCATCCGGAAGTCGAAGAGGTCAACCACGTCCACCATGCCGGCAACTCGTCCGGCATCGTCGATGGTGCGGCCGCCGTACTGCTCGGCTCGAAGAAGGCCGGCAAGACGATGGGCCTGAAGCCACGCGCCCGCATCCGCGCCTTTGCCAACATCGGCTCCGAGCCGGTGCTGATGCTTACCGGTCCGGTCGACGTCACCGAGAAGCTTCTGAAGCGCGCCAAGATGAAGCTGTCGGATATCGACCTGTTCGAGCTCAACGAGGCCTTCGCCTCGGTGGTGCTGCGCTACATGCAGGCATTCGAAATCCCGCACGACAAGATCAACGTCAATGGCGGCGCTATCGCCATGGGCCATCCGCTCGGCGCCACCGGCGCGATGATCCTGGGCACGGTGCTCGACGAGCTCGAGCGCCGCGATTTGAACACCGCTCTGGTGACGCTCTGCATCGGCGCCGGCATGGGCACCGCAACGATTATCGAACGCGTCTGATTTTCGGCCGGAAGGAGAGAGACATGACTTATACAAACTTCACGGTCGACACCGACGCAGACGGCATCGCGCTGGTCACCTGGAACATGCCGGACCGCTCGATGAACGTCTTCACCGAAGAGGTGATGAACGAGCTCGAGAAGATCATCGACCAGGTGGTGGCCGACGCCGCCATCAAGGGCGCGGTGATCACCTCGGGAAAGGACAGCTTCTCCGGCGGCGCCGACCTGACCATGCTGCAGAAGATGCTGGCCGTATTTGCCAAGGAGAAGACCAAGGACCCGGAGAAGGCGGCACAGCTTTTGTTCGACAATGCCGGCCGCATGGGTGGCTTGTGGCGCAAGCTCGAAACGTCGGGCAAGCCTTGGGTCTCGGCGATCAACGGCACCTGCATGGGTGGCGCGTTCGAGCTGTCGCTGGCCTGTCATGGCCGCGTTGCCGCTGACTCCGAAAAGGTCAAGATGGCCTTGCCGGAAGTCAAGGTCGGCATCTTCCCCGGCGCCGGTGGCACTCAACGCGTGCCGCGCCTGACCGACCAGCAGCAGGCGTTGCAGATGCTGACCACCGGCCAGACGCTGTCGCCGCAGGAAGCCAAGGCGATGGGGCTGATCCACGAGATCGCCGAACCCGGCAAGCTGATCGAGACCGCCAAGGCGATGATCAGGAACGGCCTGAAAGCCGTCCAGCCCTGGGACGAGAAGGGCTTCAAGCTGCCTGGCGGCCAAATCTATACGCCGGCCGGCTTCAATCTGTGGCCGCCGGCCATCGCCATCCTGCGCCGCGAGACCTACGGCAATTATCCGGCCGCCGCGGCGATCCTGAAATGCGTCTATGAAGGCCTGCTGGTGCCGTTCGACACCGGTCTGCGGATCGAACAGCGCTATTTCACCGAAATCATGCAGTCCAAGGAAGCAGCAGCGATGATCCGCTCGCTGTTCGTCTCGCTGCAGGAGCTCAACAAGGGCGCCCGCCGTCCGGCCGGCGTGCCGGAGACCAAGTTCAAGAAGATCGGTATTCTCGGCGCCGGCTTCATGGGTGCCGGCATCGCCTTTGTCACCGCCAAGGCCGGCATCCCGGTCGTCCTGCTCGACCGCGACATGGCGTCGGCCGAAAAGGGCAAGGCGCATTCCGACAGCCTGATCTCCGATCAGGTCAAGAAGGGCCGCGCCAAGCCCGAGGAGAAGGACAGACTTCTGTCGCTGATCACGCCGACGGCCGACTATGCCGATCTCGCCGGCTGCGATCTGGTGGTCGAGGCGGTGTTCGAGGATTCGGCCGTCAAGAAGACTGCCACCGAGCAGGCCGAAGCCGTGCTGAAATCGTCAGCGGTCTTCGCCTCCAACACCTCGACCATCCCGATCACTGCACTGGCCAAGAATTCGGCGCGGCCGAAGAATTTCGTCGGCATCCACTTCTTCTCGCCGGTCGACAAGATGATGCTGGTCGAGATCATCCTGGGCAAGAAGACCGGCGACAAGGCGCTGGCCACCGCGATCGATTTCGTGCGCGCCATCAAGAAGACGCCGATCGTCGTCAACGACACGCGCGGCTTCTACGTCAACCGCTGCGTGCTGCGCTACATGTCGGAAGCCTACAAGATGCTGATCGAAGGCGTTCCGGCGCCGATGATCGAGAACGCCGCCAAGGCCGCCGGCATGCCGGTCGGCCCGCTGGCGCTGACCGACGAGACGGCGATCGACCTTGCCCAGAAGATCATGAAGCAGACCATCAGGGACCTCGGAGACAAGTCTGTCGACCCCAGGCAGATGGCGCTGATCAACACGCTGGTCGACACCCATGGCCGCTTCGGCCGCAAGAACGGCAAGGGTTTTTACGACTATCCGGCCAAGCCTGCCAAGAAGAAGCTGTGGCCGGGCCTGAAGGATCTCTATCCGCAGCTGGAGGCCGAGGAGGTCGACTATGAGGAACTGCAGCAGCGCCTGCTGGTAACCATTGCGCTGGAAGCGGCCCGGGTGATGGAAGAGGGCATCGTCACCGATCCGCGCGAGGCCGATGTCGGCTCGATCCTCGCCTTCGGTTTCGCGCCATTCACCGGCGGCGCGCTGTCCTATATCGACGGCATCGGCGCCGGGGAGTTCGTCAGAATAGCCAAGGGCCTGCAGAAGAAATACGGCGCCGAGTTCAAGGCGCCCAAGCTGCTGCTCGACCTGGCGGAGAAGGGCGAGACCTTCTACCAGCGCTTCGATCCCTATGCGAAAGGCGAAGTGCAGAAGGCCGCTTGAGCTAGCGCCCATGTACGTCTGAGGGCGCCTTGCGCGCATGGCCACGGCAAGGCGCGCCGTGACCCTTACGCGGTCGGCAGCGAAAGTCGGCTGGCTTTTCGCTGCCTGCCGACATCGACTTCAACCTCCATCTCAACAACGCCCGCTACATGATGCTCGCCGACCTCGCGCATGACCCCGAAAATCGGAATCGATTTTCGGAAAGGATCATGCGCCAAATCAAAATGCTACAGCGTCCTTGGCGCGTCCGATAGGACGCTTGCCCGCTCCGTTCAACCGCGACCGCCGACCGAGGCCGAGCGGGTTTGCATGACCTCCCACCAGGGATTGCGCAGCCTGCCCAAGGCAGTTTGAGGCATCCATGACGACTTCGCCGCACGCAGCTTTTTGAGAGATCGGGCCGCGCGCCGGTGGACAATCGGATAACCGAGCGTTAGAAGGAAAAGGTATTTTTTCCTGTTTTGAGGAGAGCGAATTGCTCTCGCATGACCGAGTTTGGGCAGCCATCGACGCTCTCGCCGAGCGCTATTCGTTGTCGGCCTCCGGCCTGGCCCGGCGAGCCGGTCTGGACTCCACCGCTTTCAACAAGTCGAAGCGGCTGTCCTCGGATGGGCGGCCGCGCTGGCCGTCGACCGAATCGCTGGCCAAGATCATCGAGGCGACCGGCGCCTCGCTCGACGAATTCACCGGGCTGGTCGAAGGCCGTGCCAAGGCCGCTTCGGGCTCGGTAGCCGCGCAGCGTTCGGCGGTGCCTTTGCTCGGCTTTGCCCAGGCCGGCGCCGGCGGCTTCTTCGATGATGCCGGCTATCCCTCCGGCCAGGGCTGGGACCTTGTCGAGCTTCCGGCACGGGCGACCGAAACCTCCTATGCGTTGAAGGTGCAGGGCGATTCCATGCTGCCGCTCTACCGCAATGGCGATGTGCTGATCGTCGAGCCGGGCGCCGCTACCCGCAAGGGCGACCGCGTCGTCGTCAAGACCAATGCCGGCGAAGTCATGGCCAAGGTGCTCGACCGCCAGACGACGAAATCGATCGTGCTGATCTCGCTCAACCCCGACCATCCGGACCGCGACATCGCGATGCGCGATGTCGAATGGGTGGCGCGGATCGTCTGGGCAAGCCAGTAGGTCTCGCGGTGCGTCTGCTTCAAATCCTCATAGCCCTCCTGGCGATCCCGGTGATGGTCGCCATTGTCGTCGCCGGCGGTCGCGCGCTGCATCGCGACGGCCCCGCCATTACTGTCGACCAGATCGACCCGGACACCGAGGCCGTGCCCGAGGAGCCGGCGACGTCGGCGATCCCCGAGGTCCAGCCCGTCAAGCCTCCGATGCACTCGCCTCAGGTGCATTCGAGGGCGATCGATCCCGAGGCCATCGCTCCGCCGCCGCTGCCGGTAGAAGAACTTGAACGGGTTGAGCCACGCGCGCCGCTGAGCGACCTGGCGCTGGCCGGGCCGCCCAAGCCGCGTGGGCGCAGAGCGGTCGACGACTGGGGAGGAACAAAACTGTTCCAGCCGGTCGCGGCCGCCGCCGGCCTGATCGAAGCCAATGGTTATTCCGTGACGGTCTCCGGCATCGACATCGTCAGGCAAGACGAGACCTGCACCGAGGGCGGCAAGTCCTGGGCTTGCGGTATCAGGGCGCGCACCGCGTTCCGGTCTTTCCTGCGCGGCCGGGCCGTTGCCTGCAAGGTGCCGCCGGAGGCCGACCGTGCGCTGATCGCCGCCGAATGCCGCATCGGCAAGCTGGATGTCGGCCAGTGGCTGGTCGAAAACGGCTGGGCGCGCGCCACGGCAGGCGGCCCCTATGTCGAAGCGGGCGACAAGGCGCGCGCCGCCAAGAAGGGCGTCTTCGGCGCCGCGCCCGATCTTGGCGGCCTGCCACCGGCGCCAACGCCTGTTGCGGCACCGACGGCGTCGCAACCGATCCTCGATGCCCCGGCGATAGACACGCCGCCGGCCGGGACGGAAATTACGCCGCCAGCTGACCAGCCAGCGCCCGCTCAATGAGCGCGCGGGTTTCGGCGATGCCGTAGAGGGCTGCGAACGAACCGAAGCGCGGTCCGCGTTCCTGGCCGATCAGCACCTGGTAGATCATCTGGAAGAAAGCGCCCGAGACACCAGGGCCGCCGTCCGGGCTCTTCTTCGAATGGTCCTGATAGCGTTCGATCTTGCGCGCGACGTTGAGCGAAGCGTTCTGGATCGCTTCGCCGTCGGCGCCGGCCGGCAGGCCAGCAAGCGCGTTGCCAAGAGCCTCCAGCGCCAGGCGTTCGACATCGTCGGCCGGCCGGAAGGTCTTCGTCGGCTTCACGAAATCGTCGAAGTAGCGGATGGCGAAACCGACCAGCTGGTCGAGTTCGGGATGCGTCGCCGGCGTCACGCCAGATGCATGGCGCGAGATGAAGCCCCACAGCACATCCTTGTTTTGCGCGTTGGAGGCGCTGACCAGGTTGAGCAGCAGCGAGAACGGCACCGGCATGTCGATGGAAGGCGGCTTGCCGTCATGCATGTGCCAGACCGGATTGCCCAGCCGCTCCTTCCAGTCCTGGCGCGGATAGGCGTTGAGGAAGGTGTAGTACTCGTCGACGGCGCGTGGGATGACGTCGAAATAGAGCTTTTTCGCCTGCCTTGGCCGCTGGTACATATAGAGGCCGAGGCTTTCGGTCGGCGCGTAGCGCAGCCATTCGTCGATGGTCAGCCCGTTGCCCTTCGACTTCGAGATCTTCTGGCCGTTCTCGTCCAGGAACAGTTCGTAGACGAAATGCTCGGGCGCGCGCCCGCCGAGAATGTTGCAGATGCGGTCGTAGATCACCGCGTTCGTCTGGTGGTCCTTGCCGAACATTTCGAAATCGACGCCGAGCGCTGCCCAGCGCATGCCGAAATCCGGCTTCCACTGCAGCTTGACCTTCCCGCCGGTCACCGAAAGCGTGGTCTCGGTGCCCTCATCGTCGAAGGTGATGTTGCCGGCCTTGGCGTCGACATGCTTCATCGGCACGTAGAGCACGCGCCCGCTCTTCGGCGAGATCGGCAGGAACGGGCTGTAGGTTGCCTGCCGCTCCGGCCCCAGCGTCGGCAGCATCACCGCCATGATCTGCTCATAGCGCTCGGCGGCGCGCACCAGCATCGCATCGAAGCGGCCGGCCTTGTAGTACTGCGTGGCGCTGGCGAATTCGTAGTCGAAGCCGAACGTGTCGAGGAAGCGGCACAGCATCGCGTTGTTGTGGTCGCCAAAGCTCGGATAGTCGCCGCCGAACGGATTGGGCACCGCCGACAGCGGCATATGCAGATAGGGCTCGAGCGCTGCGCGATCCGGCACATTGTCGGGGATCTTGCGCATGCCGTCCATATCGTCGGAGAAGCAGAGCAGCTTGGTCTTGACCTTGTTCCCGGTCAGCACGTGAAAGGCATGGCGCACCATCGAGGTGCGCGCGACCTCGCCGAACGTGCCGATATGCGGCAGGCCCGACGGGCCGTAGCCGGTCTCGAACGGGACGATCTCCGGGAAGTCGCCGCCCTTGTAGCGCTCGATGATCTTTTTGGCTTCCTCGAACGGCCAGGCCTTGCTTTCGGCGGCTGCCGCAAGCATTTCGGGGTTGAGATCGGCGATGTTTGATCCCGTCATGTCAAAGTTCCAGTCATGGCCGGCTTTCGCGGCTGGTAAGATTTTCAACCGGGTCTCTAGGCGCGACAGGGCGGAGCGTCAACGATATCAGGCGTTTTCGTTGCGACGGCGCCGTGGCGTCCCTACCTTCGACCCTCACTATCAAGGAGTTTTGAATGCCGTTGCCGTCCACCCATGAAGCCCTGATCTACCTGATGGTCATCACCTCGGCTTCCGATCGCGACATGACCGATATCGAACTGGCGCGCATCGGCGACGTCGTCCGCAGCTGGCCGGTGTTCGAGGATTTCAAGCAGGACAGGCTGATCGCCATTGCGCAGGACTGCCAGAAGATGCTGCATGAAAAGGATGGGTTGGAAGGCGTGCTCGAGCGTGTCGCCGAGACTTTGCCCGAACGGCTGCACGACACCGCCTATGCCGCGGCCTTCGAGGTTGCCGCCGTCGATCTAGAAATGCGCATGGAGGAATTGCGGGTGCTGCAGTTGATCCGGCGTGAGCTCGATCTCGACACGCTGACCGCCGCAGCCATCGCGCGCGGGGCGAAGGCCCGCCTGCGCACGCTGACCTGATCCAGCCCCTAAAGGAAGCTGACCGGGACCGGATCAGAAAAAGCTGACCGGGAACCGGATCAGAAGAAACTGACCGGGAAATAGCGCAGGTAGAATTCGGCGAAGGTGCCTTTCACCGATATCTCCTGCAGCGCGTAGTCCATGGCTGCGGCCAGCGCTGGGTCGCTGGCCCGGGTGGCAATGGTCATGCCGGACCCCAGATATTCCGGCGCCAGGTAGGGTCCACCGGCGAAGCGGCAGCAACCGGCGGCGTCCGTGCCGCCCAGCCAGAAGGAAAAGCGCATGCCGTCGCCGAAGGCGGCATCGATCTTGGCGCTCTTCAAGTCGCTGTAGAGGTCTTCCGGCCGTTGAAAGCGGATGATCTGCACGGTGCCGAAATAATCGCGCAGCATCTTTTCATGCGCCGAGCCGGCCAGCACGCCGACCCGCTTCGAGCGCAATTTGTCGAGGATCGGCTCGGCGAAGGCCTTGGTCTTCGGCATGATGAAGCGCGCCGGAAACTGTAGATAGGAGCGCGAAAAGCTGTACTTCGCCCGCGTCTCCGGCGTTGCGGCGATGCCGGCGATGATCGCCTCGCCTTCGCCCTTCTGCAACGCGTCGTCGAGTTCGGCCCAGGGCAGCGCCTGGATCTGGCATTTGTCGGCGATGTCGAGTTCGGCGCAAATCGCCCGCGCCAGGTCGATGTGGAAGCCGGACAGTCGGCCCGTGCCGTCGAGAAAATTGAAGGGCGGGAAATCGGTTGTGGTGAGGAACCTGAGCCTCGGCAGCGCCGCAAGGTCCGGCTTCGGCAGCCGCTCCTTGGCATCCCAAAGCACCGGCACCTGCGGTTCCGCTGCCCGCACAGCGCCGGCAAACGGCTGCACTCCGATCAGCATCGACAGCAAGGCGATGGTTATCCAGCGTGATGTCACAAAAAACTCCGCCCGTCTTGGCCGTTGGCTTGTGATACGAAAACGGCGCAGGCACAATTGTTTTTGATTTCAAAGGGCAAATTTCGGGTTATGCTTTGGCGAGGTTGCAAATAGCCGCACAGAGTCGGCCCGGGGTTGGCGGTCGCTGGCGTTAGAAAAGCTAAGGATGTGGCTTTGCAATCCGGGGTTGATGGCTAAGTGCGGGGCAGGCACGTAGCATCGGTCTCAAGAGCGGTAGGCAACATGGGGTAGATGTTGCGATGGGTTATTTTGACCGGACACTTGAATATATTGACCGGGTGCAGCGTGCCGACACGTCGGCTGCGGTGTGCGAGCAGCTACTTAGTGTCACCTCGAATTTCGGATTGACGGCCCTGATAGCCGCAACGGTGCCGCAGCCCGGTACACCAAGCAGCCAGACGAAGGACCATGTGCTGCTCTGCGATTGGCCTAGCGAATGGCTGGAGCGTTACTTATCGCGCAACTACGTCGACCACGATCCGGTCGTCAGCCATTTGAAGCAGTTTCGGGCGCCATTCCAATGGCGCGATGCCGTTCAAAGCATGCCCGCCGACAAGAGCAGCGCCGAGGTAATGCGCGACGCCCGCCAGTTCAAGCTGCGTGACGGCCTCGCCTTCCCGCTGATCACGCTCGAAGGCCAGATCGCGCTGGTCTCGCTGGGCGGTGAGGCGGTCGAACTGTCCGAAGCCGAATTCGCAATGGTCTCGCTGGCCTCCACCTATGCCATCGGCCGCGCCATGCAGCTTCAAACGACGGCCGGCAAATCTATCGATCACATTGAATTGACGCCGCGCGAGCGCGAATGCCTGCAATGGGCGGCGGTCGGAAAATCCGAGTGGGAGATTTCGCAGATCCTCGGCATCTCGGAGCATACCTCTGAGAAACACCTTCTCAACGCCAAGAGCAAACTAGGCGCCGCCAACCGTGTGCAGGCAGTCGCCGAAGCAGTCAGGCACGGCTATATCAGCTAGGCCGGTTCTGGCGGCCCGAAATTTATGGCCGCATTGTTGGCGTCATATCTTCAGAAAAGACCGGCCCCTGTCGTCCTCTTGAGACGGCTAATGCTTTCTTAACGCCAAAAGCAGACTCGGCGTCGCCAACAGGGCGCACGCCATCGCGGAGGCGTTTAGACGCAGCTATATTAGCCATGTCGGCTGTGGCAGCCTGGAAATCCTTGCCAACACCTTCGCGCAATTTTTTCGGGAAAGCCCGGCCGTATCTTCCTCTTAAGCCCAGGAGACGGCTAATGCTATTTTCCCTTACCACTCAACAACTGATGGAACGTCCCGACCTATGGGAGGCCGTCCATCGCCTGCGTTACAAGGTCTTCGTCGATGAGATGCGGTGGACCGATCTCGATCGCCCGGACGGCCTCGAAATCGATCAATTCGACCATGATGAGGCCGAACACCACCTTGTCATACGCAATGGCGAGCTTGCAGGCTATCATCGGATGCTGCCGACCACACGGCCGCATCTCCTTAGCGATGTGATGCCGGAACTCTGCGAGGGAAAGCGCCCTTCGGGACCGAATGTCTGGGAGCTAACCCGTTACGCGGTGGCGCCAGGCTTTCGCGATGGCAAGCGCGGCGTGTCTACGGTCGGCACCGAACTGATCGCCGGCTTCGTCGAATGGGGCCTTGCTCGCAATGTCGATCAGGTCATTATCGAGGTCGAGCCGGTGTGGGTGCTGCGGACGCTGCAGTTGCACTTCCTGGCGACGCCGCTCGGTTACCAGCGCACCTATGGCAACCAGCAGGTCGTCGCCACACTGCTGACCTTCAACGAGCATACGCTGGATGTCGTGCGCTCGCGCCGAAACCATCACGCCCCGGTGTTGGCCAGGGGCACCCCCCACATGCTCGGCATGCGGCAGGCGTCGTGAGACTGTCTTCACCCGACGCGCTTTAATGCATGTCGCTCAAAGTGGCCCCGGTTTTGAGAGAACGACATGCATGAAACAAAGACCTAAAGCGCATCGCGTGAATCCGTTCAAATGCGACGCGCTTTAGACAATGGCCACAGAGCCCACCTCCGTGTGGGGGTGGGCTCTGTAATTTCAGCCTCTGCCTATCGAGGCCAGTCTCTACTTCTCGAGAAACGACGGCCCTTCGCCGACGATCTTTTTGTCTTCCTTGCCGATGGCGTCGAGATCGCGCCCATCATAGGGCAGCGACAACAGGATGCGCCGCATGACGGCCAGCCGCGAGCGTCGCTTATCATTGGCCCGCACGATGATCCAGGGCGCGAACTGCTTGTGCGTGCACTCGACCATCTGGTCGCGCGCCTTGGTGTAGTCGTCCCATTTGGTAATGCCGGCAATATCGATCGGCGAGAACTTCCAGTTCTTCAGCGGAGACCAGCGGCGGTCGTGAAACCGTTCGAGCTGGGTTTCGCGGCCGATGTTGAGCCAGAATTTGAAGAAATAGATGCCGTCGTTGGAGATCATCCGCTCGAAATGCGGCGTCTCGTCGAGGAATTTTGCATGCTGTTCCGGTGTGCAGAAGCCCATCACCGGCTCGACGCCGCCGCGGTTGTACCAGGACCGGTCGAAGGTGACGAATTCGCCCGATGTCGGGAAATGGGCGACGTAGCGCTGGTAGTACCATTGCCCGACTTCGGTTGGGGTCGGCTTGGTCAGCGCCACATTGCGCGCGGTTCGAGGATTGAGATACTGGCGCAGCACCGAGATGGTGCCGCCCTTGCCGGCGGCATCGCGCCCCTCGAACAGCGACATCACTCTGCTGCCGGTCGCCTGCAGCCAGGCCTGCGCCTTGACCAGTTCGATCTGCAGCCGCTCCAGCGTCTCGTCATACTCCTCGCTCTTCATTTTCTTGTCGTAGGGGTAGTCGCCTGCGGTCAGTTTGTGGTCCTCGATCCAGCTGGGAAGCTCGGGGTTTTCGATGTCGAACTCCCGCTCCTTGCCGTCCACCTTGATCTTCAGCGGCCCCTTTGCCGGCTCTGCGGCGGGACTTTCCTTGGCTTTTTTCATCGAGACGAACCTTTCCAGCTTGCGGACTCATGCTATGGGGGGCCTCAAACCCGGTCCAGCGGAAGTTTCGGCGGGACCGGCGCAGAAGCACGGAAAGCACGAATGGCTGACACCGGCGCAGAGCGGACAACCACGGGGCAGGCCGTCGCCGGCCGGCTGTGGAACAGCCGATGGCTGCTTGCCGCCGGTGCGATCGCCATCATGGCCGTTTATGGGTTTGCCGGTATCTCCGCCTATGTCGTCCTGGCTGCGTTGACGGTGCTGCTGGCCGCCGCGCTTCTGCCAACCGGTGGCGCCAGCCGGTCTGCTGAGACCATTACCACGGTCGAGGCGAGCGGGCTGCAGCGGCTTTCCGGCGAATATCTTGCGGCTGCCGTTGCCGATCCGCTGATCATCTTCGACCGCACCGCCACCATCGTCCACGCCAATGCCGCCGCCTATGCCGCCTTTGGCGGCATCGCGCCCGGCCTGTCGCTGTCGCTGAAATTCCGCGCCCCGGAAATGCAGGCATTGCTGGACGGCGTACTGTCAGGAGCCGTCGCCTCCGATGCCGTCGACTACACCGAGAAGCTGCCGGTGGAACGCGCCTACCGGGTCAGCGCGTCCTCGGTCGGCCACGCCACCGATCTCTATGTGCTGGTATTCAAGGACCAGAGTGAGACGCGCCGAATCGACCGCATGCGCGCTGACTTCATAGCCAATGCCAGCCACGAGTTGCGCACCCCGCTTGCTTCGATCTCGGGCTTCATCGAGACGTTGCGCGGCCCGGCCCGCAACGATCCGGCGGCGCGCGAGCAGTTCCTGCAGATCATGCAGAACCAGACCGGCCGCATGGCGCGCCTCATCGACGATCTCCTGTCGCTGTCGAGGCTTGAAATGAAGCCTTACCTGAGGCCGGGAACCGAGGTCGATCTGCGCCAGACCATCGACAGCGTCATCGATTCACTAGCCCCGCTCGCCAGCGAGAACGGCGTCGTCATCGAACGCGACTACGCCGAGGGGCCGCTCGACGTGCCCGGAGACCGCGACGAGCTGTTCCAGGTGTTCGAGAACCTCTTGGAAAACGCCTGCAAATACGGCCAGCCTGGCGGACGCGTCACGGTGTCGATCGCGCGGGGCGAGGCCGGCCCGGAACCGGGCATCGATGTAACCATCAGGGACTACGGCCCGGGCATCCCGGAAGAGCACATACCGCGCATTACCGAGCGCTTCTATCGCGTCGACGTGGAGAGCAGCCGCACGCAGAAAGGCACAGGTCTTGGCCTGTCCATCGTCAAGCATATTCTGACGCGCCACAACGCCCGGCTTTCGATCAAGTCGGAGGTTGGCAAGGGCGCGGCGTTCACGGTCCATTTGCCGGCAGGCTGAGGCGGTACTATCTGCTAACTGCCTGTTTCTTCTTTCTGTCATCCGGCTAGCGTATCAGCACAGGGGTCGAGGAAACGACTCAAAAGGCCAAAGATTTAAGGAAGGCATTTCGCCCATGCAGTCCGTACACATTGTCAGCGCCTATGACGAAGAGCTGAAATACCTGGCGAAGCGCATCGCTGCGATGGGCGGCCATGCCGAGCGCATGGTCGAGCAGGCGATCCAGGCGCTGGTCAATGCCGATCCCGGCCTCGCCCAGAAGGTCATTCGTGACGACATCGTGCTTGACGATGGCCAGCGCGAAATCGACGACAAAGCCATCGTCATCATCGCCAAGCGCCAGCCCATGGCGACGGATCTGCGCGAGATCGTCGGCGCCATCCGCATTTCGGCCGACCTCGAACGGGTCGGTGACCTCGCCAAGAATGTCGCCAAGCGTGTGGTCAGCGTCATTGACGGCCGCCAGCCGACCAGCCTGTTTCGCGGCCTCGAGACGCTTGCCGAACTCGCTTTGACCCAGCTCAAGGAAGTGCTCGACGTCTATGCCTCGCGCTCGGTCGAGAAAATAGGCTTCGTTCGCGACCGCGACGACCAGATCGACGCCATGTACACCTCGCTGTTTCGCGAGCTTTTGACCTACATGATGGAAGATCCGCGCAACATCACGCCGTGCACGCATCTGCTGTTTTGCGCCAAGAACATCGAGCGCATCGGCGACCACGCCACCAACATTGCCGAGACGATCTACTACATCGTCACCGGCGAGCAGTTGCCGGCCGAGCGTCCCAAGGGCGACAAGACCGACAAGGTTGCCCTGCCGGTGCTGCCGGTGAAGTGATCGCGCCCCTCGAACGCTTAATCATATTGCGCTAAACTGCCCGGATGTTAGCGTCTCGGTTCCTGGCCAAGGCCAGGCGCTCAGGAGGCTGCGATGGAATATGTCCGAGAGTTCAAGCCGGCGCCGGCATCGTCCGGCATCATCGCGTCGAGCGTCTACACCGCCGGCAAGCGCATCGCCGACATACCGATCGAGGAAGCCGGCGAATGGGCCAAGAAGTCGGGCCATGTCGTCTGGATCGGGCTGCTCGAACCCGACCGCGAGCTTCTGCTGCGCGTCAAGGCGCAATTTCATCTGCACGAACTGGCGATCGAAGACGCCGAACATCCGCACCAGCGGCCGAAGATCGAGCAATATGGCGATGCACTGTTCATCGTTGCCCGCACTGCACAGCTGATCGACGGACGCGTCACCTTCGGCGAGACGCATCTGTTCGTCGGCTCAGGCTATATCGTCAGCGTCAGGCATGGTCCCTCGACCTCATACGCCGCCGTGCGCCAGCACTGGGAAAGCTGTCCGCACTCACTGGCCAAGGGCGAGGATTTCGTCCTCTACGCCATCCTCGACTTCATCGTCGACAACTACATGCCGGTGCTAGAGCAGATCGAGGACGAGGTCGAGGCGATCGAGGACAGGGTGCTGCTGAAGCCGATGACCGGTCCCGACATCGAGCGGCTCTATATGCTGCGCCGCGATCTGTTGCGCCTGCGCAATGCGGCGCTGCCGCTGGTCGAGGTCTGCCGCCGGCTGACCAGCGCCGAACTGCCGCAGATCCATACCGCAATGCATCCGCTGTTTCGCGATGTCACCGACCATATCCGGACCGTGCAGGAAAAGATCGACAGCCTGCGCGAGGTTCTGGCGTTCGCTTTCGAAGCCAGCCTGCTGGTCGGCCAGAGCCAGGAAACCGCGAACACCAAGAAGCTGGCCTCATGGGCGGCGATCCTGGCGGTGCCGACGGCGCTCGCCGGCATTTACGGCATGAATTTCGACGACATGCCGGAACTGAAGATGCAATACGGCTATCCCGTCGTATTGGTCTCGATCGCGCTGATCTGCTCGTTTTTGTATTGGCGATTTCGGAAGAGTGGGTGGCTGTGATGGTAGGCAGTAGGCAGTAGGCAGTAGGCAGAATAAGGTAGCGCCTCACGAGCGCTACCCCATTCCCTACTGCCCAGTCCCCAATCCCTATTCCTAACTACCGGCTCCTGCGCCGCTCTGAAGCCGGCTGGAACGCCACCCTTGCGTGGTACTTGCAGTAAGGTCCGGTTTCAGCCGCCTCGTTGCCGCAGAAGTTGAAGTCTTCCGATAGCGGATCGCCATTCGGCCATTTGCAGGTGCGCTCGGTGAGATCGGTGAGCTGCAGATGCCGCGAGATCGGCACGACGACGTTTTCGACCGGGCGGATGTAGTGGCGCGCCACCGGCTCGGCGTCGAACTGCGCCTGCAGTGCGTTCGCCCCGATCGAAGTCGTGACATGGCGCTGCGTGGTTGCGGCGCGAGGCACCGATTTCTGGATCGAAGATCCCTGCGTTGTCTTCTTCTGACGCGCCGGCGTCGCGGTCGAGCGTCCGCGGCCCGACAGCTTCAGCCGGTGCACCTTGCCGATGACCGCGTTGCGGCTGACCCCGCCGAGTTGTGCGGCGATCTGGCTTGCGCTCAAGCCCTCCGACCACAGTTTCCTGAGAAGTTCGACCCGCTCGTCAGTCCAGTTCATGAGACCGCGCTCCTGCTATGTGTGCGGCAGCCGGAATCCGTTCCCGACCCGGCAATCTTTGCCGGGGCAGACACCACATATATTAGGTGATTAGGTCCGCCGCACGAAATCTAGTTATTTCCCGACTACAATTACCTCATGTGTTGACTCGGTGACAAGAGTCCCAGGTGCAACACGAATCGGTTTTTTAGGTTTTCCCCAACTTGCCCGGTCGCTTATGAGCCGGCGTCTCGTCGGGAGCTGGCCACGCGCCTCTGCACGACGTTTTCGTTGACTTCATGGCCGAAAAACACGATAAGCCGCAAAGGCCGCCGCTTTGGCGGCTTTTTTGATTTTTCCGGTACCGGAGACGCATATAATGAGCGGTTCGGCGCTTTACGAGACCTTTGCCCGCGCCCCTTTGGCCTTCGATCATGGCGAAGGCACCTGGCTGGTTACCGACAAGGGCGAGCGATATCTCGATTTCGCTGGCGGCATCGCGGTCAATTCGTTGGGCCACAGCCATCCGCATCTGGTCTCGGCGCTGACCGAACAGGCGGCCAAGCTCTGGCACGTCTCCAATCTCTACGAGATCCCGGGGCAGGCCCGGCTCGGCGAGCGGCTGGCTGACGCCACCTTCGCCGACAAGGTGTTCTTCACCAATTCCGGCGCCGAGGCGCTCGAATGCGCGATCAAGACGGCGCGGCGCTACCAGTTCGTCAAGGGCCATCCCGAGCGCTTCCGGGTCATTACCTTCGAAGGCGCCTTCCACGGCCGCACGCTGGCGACCATCGCCGCCGGCGGCCAGTACAAATATCTCGAAGGCTTCGGCCCCAAGGTCGAAGGCTTCGACCAGGTCGGCTTCGACGACATCGACGCCGCCGAGAAGGCGATCACACCAGAGACCGCCGCGATCCTGATCGAACCGGTACAGGGCGAGGGCGGCATCCGCCCGGTGCCGACGCAATCCTTGAAGCGGCTGCGGCAGCTCTGCGACCAGCATGGCCTGCTGCTGATCTTCGATGAGGTCCAGTGCGGTATCGGTCGCACCGGAAAGCTGTTCGCGCATGAATGGACCGGCGTGACGCCCGACATCATGGCGATTGCCAAGGGCATTGGCGGCGGCTTCCCGATGGGCGCGTGCCTCGCCACCGACGACGCTGTCGTCGGCATGACGGCAGGCGTGCATGGCACCACTTTCGGCGGCAATCCGCTGGCCATGGCGGTCGGCAACGCTGTGCTCGACGTCGTGCTGGAAGACGGCTTCCTCGAAGACGTCCAGCGCAAGGCATTGCTGATGAAGCAGGGCCTGGCGGCGGTCGCCGACGAATTTCCTGATGTCATCGAAGGCATCAGGGGCAGCGGCCTGATGCTTGGCCTGAAATGCGCCATGCCCAACACCAAGGTCAACATGGCGCTGCGCGACCAGCATCTGCTGGCGGTGCCGGCCGGCGACAACGTCATTCGTCTGCTGCCGCCGCTGACCGTCACCGACGCCGAGATCGGCGAAGCGCTCGATCGCATCCTCGCCGCTGCCAAGGGCCTGACCGACGCCATCGCCGCGGCCGCCGCGAAGTAATCCCGAGAACCATTCCCGATGAGCCTTCGCCATTTCACCGATCTTTCCGCCGTTTCCGAAGGCGATCTGCGCCTGATGCTGGACGATGCGGTGGTGCGCAAGGCGCGCCTCAAGGCCGGCGAACGGACCAAACCGCTCGAAGGCAAGGTGCTGGCCATGATCTTCGACAAGCCGTCGACGCGCACGCGCGTGTCCTTCGACGTCGGCATGCGACAGCTCGGCGGCGAGACCATCATGCTGACCGGCACCGAAATGCAGCTCGGCCGCTCCGAGACCATTGCCGACACCGCCAAGGTGCTGTCGCGCTATGTGGACGCCATCATGATCCGCACCACGTCGCATGAGCGGCTGCTCGAGCTGACCGAGAATGCCACGATTCCGGTCATCAACGGGCTGACCGACGACACCCATCCCTGTCAGCTGATGGCCGACATCATGACCTTCGAGGAGCATCGCGGTCCGGTTGCCGGCAAGACCATCGCCTGGACCGGCGACGGCAACAATGTGCTGCATTCGCTGCTCGAGGCCTCGGCGCGGTTCCGCTTCAACCTCAATGTCGCCGTGCCGGAAGGCAGCGAGCCGGCGCAAAAGCATATCGACTGGTCGAAGAGCAATGGCGGCAAGCTGCACTTCACCCGCTCGCCCGAGGAAGCCGTCGACCAGGCCGACTGCATCGTCACCGACTGCTGGGTGTCGATGGGCCAGGAACACCGCGCCCGCGGCCACAATGTCTTCTCGCCCTATCAGGTCAATGCGGCGCTGATGGCGAGGGCCAAGCCCGACGCCCTGTTCATGCACTGCCTGCCGGCGCATCGCGGTGAGGAAGTCACCGACGAGGTCATCGACGGTCCGCATTCGGTTGTCTTCGACGAAGCCGAGAACCGGCTCCACGCCCAGAAGGCGGTTTTGGCCTGGTGTCTGGGCGCTTGATCTCCAGGCGCTTGATCTCCAAGCGCTTGATCCGGGGCGGCGCGATGCCTATTTGCGCCCCATCACGCAAATCAAGCGCGTTTGGACGCATGCACCCCTCCGGGCCGCATGGCCGCGCCCTGGAGCTTTGTCATGTTGGAAACGCATCAAGTGAATGAACATCACCCCAAACTCGGCGAGTTCGGCTATGCCGGCGACGATCATGTCGTACCCTTCGAGGTCGGCCCGCTCGACGTGCGCGGCCGCACCGTGCAACTCGGGCCGATGCTCGACGCCATCCTCAACCGTCACGACTATCCCGAGCCGGTCGCCCGCCTGCTGGCGGAAGCCTGTGTGCTGACGGTGCTGCTCGGCACTTCGCTCAAATTCGAAGGCAAGTTCATCCTGCAGACCCGCACCGACGGGCCTGTCGACATGCTGGTCGCGGATTTCTCCACGCCCTCGGCATTGCGCGCCTATGCGCGCTTCGATGCCGACCGGCTGGAGGCCCTGGTGGCCGCAGGCCAGACCTCGCAGCAGACGCTGCTGGGCAGCGGCGTTTTGGCGCTGACCATCGACCAGGGCGCGCACACGCAGCGCTATCAGGGCATCGTCCAACTCGACGGCGAGACGCTGGAAGACGCCGCGCGCACCTATTTCCGCCAGTCGGAGCAGATCCCGACCGACCTCCGGCTGTCGGTGGCCAAGCTGCTGACGCCCGGCCCCGGCGGTGCGCGCGAGCAGTGGCGCGCCGGCGGTATCCTGGCGCAGTTCCTGCCGCAGTCACCCGAGCGCATGCGCGTGCCGGACATTTCGGGCGGCGACGGCGATCCGCGTGACGTGACGCAGGAGCCGGCCGACAATTCGTGGCGCGAGCTGGTGGCGCTGCTCGGCACCATCGAGCCGACCGAGCTGATCGACCCGACCATCGGCGCCGAGCGGCTGCTCTACAGGCTGTTCCACGAACATGGTGTGCGCGTCTTCGGCGGCGTGCCGGTCGCCGACCAATGTTCCTGCTCAAGGGACAAGATACGCGGCATCCTCGAGGGGTTTTCCGCGCAGGAGATCAAGGACAGCATCGAAGATGGCGGCATCCACGTCGCCTGCGAGTTCTGCTCGAAGCAGTACGACTTCGACCCGGCGGAGTTTGCAGCTCAGTAGCATCTCTTCCTTCTCCCCGTTCACGGGGAGAAGGTGCCCGAAGGGCGGATGAGGGGCAGCGCGAACTTTGGTGAATGGCCGCGCATAGCCTACGTCATGTGCGTGGAAGATAACCTCATGAGTCCGGCGGCGCCCCTCGTTGCACTGCCGGGCATTTCTCCCCGTATAGAGATGGGGAGAAAACCCCTAATTCACCGTCCGCCGCGTCCCCGGCAGATCCAGCGAAAACGCGGGAATAGCGACGTCGAACGTCTCGCCCTTTTTGTTGCGCATGGTGTAGTGGCCGACCATGAAGCCGGAGGGCGTCGAGAGCGGGCAGCCTGACGTGTATTGATAGCTGTCGCCGGGATTGAGCTCAGGCTGGTCGCCGACCACGCCGGCGCCGCGCACTTCCTCGATCCGGCCGCTGCCGTCGGTGATGTGCCAGTAACGCGACATAAGCTGCACGAAATCGTCCGACTGGTTGTCGATCGTCACCTGGTAGCCCCAGACATAACGGTTCTCCGCCGGGTCCGAGCGGTCCTCCAGGTAGAACGGTCTGACCTGCACTTCGATGTTGCGCGTGACGGCGCGATACATGGGCTGCTCCGGTTGCGCGGCAAGGAACATTTGTCGCGCTATGCGGTTTGATACGCGCACAACGGCATGTCCTGCCAGCCTCAAAGCGGAGGTGCCGACAAACAATGTCATTTAAGTGACACATGACAGTGTTGGTGTGCGCAAACCTTGCCGGCGACTCAAGGCCCATCTGTCGACTGACGAAGCAGCCGCGAGCGGCCTTTCCGGAGTGACCAGATCTCGATGGAACCAGCTCTCACAGCCGCTTTCGCTTCCTCCGCTTTGCTTCTTTCGAATCTCGCCAGCATCCTGCTTGCATCGTCGAAGCTGAAAGCGCGCCGTCTCATCCCTCCGCCGTCCAACGAGCAGCCACCGGTCTCGATCGTCGTGCCGTCGCGCGGCGTGGAGCCGTTCACACAAGAGACGCTGCAGCGAGCCTTCTCGCTCGACTGGCCGCGCTACGAACTGATCTTCTGCGTCGCTCACGCCGACGATCCCGTCGTCAAACTGATAAACAGGGCGATCGTCCTGTTTCCCAACGTGCCGGCCCGGCTGCTGATCGGCGACGACCGCGTCAGCAGCAACCCGAAGCTCAACAACTGCGTCAAGGGCTGGGAAGCGGCGCTCTATCATTGGGTTATTCTCGCGGATTCCAACGTGCTGATGCCTAGGGATTACGTCCAGCACATGATGGCGGCCTGGCGGACCAATACCGGGCTTATCTGCTCGACGCCGATCGGCTCTCGGCCGGATGGCTTCTGGGCCGAGGTCGAATGCGCGTTCCTCAACACGCTGCAGGCGCGCTGGCAATATGCCGGCGAGGCGCTCGGTCTCGGCTTTGCCCAAGGCAAGAGCATGCTGTGGAACAAGCCGATGCTCGATACCAGTGGCGGTATCCGCGCGCTGGCCGCCGAGATCGCCGAGGATGCTGCTGCAACCAAGCTGGTCAACGGACTGGGCCTGCGCGTCAATCTCGTTGCCTCGCCTTTCGAGCAACCACTGGGGCAGCGCCGACTTGCCGACATCTGGTCGCGCCAGGCGCGCTGGGCGCGGTTGCGCCGCGTCACTTTCCCGCTGTTTTTCGCACCCGAGATCCTGACCGGCGTCGCCGTGCCGTTGGCGTTGGCGCTGGTGGCGGCCGCAAGTGCCGGCATCAGCCTGCCGGCCACGGTGTTGGCCGTGCTGACGGCGGCCTACATTCCCGAATGCGCGCTGGCCGCGGCCAAGGGCTGGCACCTGTCGCTGCGCATGGTCCCGGCGATGATGGTGCGCGACATGATGCTTCCCGCCATCTGGGCGCGCGGCTGGCTGAGCGGCGCCGTCGACTGGCGCGGCAACATCATGACCATCGGCACCAAGACGGCCGAACTGGAAGAGGTTTCGTCGGGAGCGTGACGCCTCGCGGCCTATCCGGCTGCCTTCAGCGCCTGCGCAACGTCCTCCAGCAGATCGTCCGTATCCTCAAGACCGACCGACAGCCTGAGCGTTCCCGGCCCGATGCCAAGCTCGGCGCGAGCTTCGTCGCTGAGGTTCTTGTGCGTGGTGGTCGCCGGATGGGTGATCAGGCTCTTGGCGTCGCCGAGATTGTTGGAGATCAGCACGATGTCGAGCGCGTTCTGCAAGGCGAAGGCCGCCTGCTTGCCGCCCTTGACGTCGAGGCAGATCAGCGTCGATCCGCCTGTCATCTGCTTCTTGACGATGTCGGCCTGCGGGTGGTCGGCGCGGCCGGGATAGATGACGCGGGCGATTTCCGGCCGTCCTGCCAGGAAATCCGCGATCTTGGCCGCGCTTTCAGTCTGCTGGCGCACCCGAACCGGCAGCGTCTCCAGGCCCTTGAGCAGCGTCCAGGCGTTGAACGGCGACAGGCTCGGGCCGGTGTGGCGGAAATAGTCGTGCAAATTCTCGTCGATCCATTTCTTGTCGGACAGGATGATGCCGCCGAGACAGCGTCCCTGGCCGTCAATGTGCTTGGTCGCGGAGTAGACGACGATATGGGCGCCGAGCTGCAAGGGCTTCTGCTGCAAGGGCGTGGCGAAGACATTGTCGACGATCAGCCTGGCGCCGATCGAGGTGGCGAGCGCCGCCACCGCTGCAATGTCGACCACTTCCAGCGTCGGATTGGTCGGGCTTTCCAGGAAGAACAGTTTCGTGTTCGGCCGCACCGCCTTTTCCCAGTTGGCGATGTCGGTGCCGTCGACCAGCGTTGCCTCGATGCCGTATTTCGGCGCCAGCGTCTCCACCACCCAGCGGCAGGAGCCGAACAGCGCGCGCGCCGCAACGATATGGTCGCCGGCCTTGGCGCTGCACAGGAGCGCTGCCGTCACCGCCGCCATGCCGGACGCCGTGGCGCGCGCATCTTCGGCACCCTCCAGCGCGCACATGCGCTTTTCGAACATGTCGACGGTAGGGTTGGCATAGCGCGAATAGATGAAGCCCGGCTCCTCGCCCTTGAAACGGGCCTCGGCAGCCTGCGCCGTCTCGTAGACATAGCCTTGGGTGAGGTACATCGCTTCGGACGTCTCGCCGAACTGGGAACGCAGCGTTCCCCCGTGCACGAGTGCGGTCTGAGGTTTCCAGTTACGCTTCTTGGTGCTCATCGCTTTTGTTCCAGACACAAAAAAACCGGCCGCGAAAGTCGCAACCGGTCCATATGGCCTTGCGGCCCGACGGTCCTTTAGCGACTTGTTTAACGTGGCTGCAAGCCGACCGGCCAAATCACCACGGGATAACGACCCTTTAGACCTCACCTGCGCTTGCGTCAATTGCCGGCTTCATTAAGAGGTTTGTACCAGGCAGGTTCCGCAATAATATCCAGCGGTTTTGCGGCAAGAACCTGCCACAAAGAGACCGACCTTGGAGCGGAGCCAGCCTTTTGCGGCAGACAGGCATTCTTCCCGATCAGGACATTTCCGCGCTGTTTCAGTCCGGCGCGCTGAAGTCGCCGCGCGCGCTCGATGTCGACCAGGTGCAGCCGGCGAGCCTCGATCTCAGGCTCGGCGACAAGGCTTTTCGCGTGCGCGCCTCCTTCCTGCCGGGTCCCGATCATCTGGTGGCCGACAAGCTTCACCGGCTGAAATTGCATGAGTTCAGTCTCGCCGAGGGCGCGGTGCTGGAAACCGGCTGCGTCTACATCGTGCCGCTGCTCGAAAGCCTGGCGCTGCCCGCAAACGTGTCGGCCTCGGCCAACCCGAAGAGCTCGACCGGCCGGCTCGACATCTTCACCCGGGTGATGACCGATCGCGGCCATGAGTTCGACAAGATCGCCCCCGGCTATCACGGGCCGCTTTATCTCGAAGTCAGTCCGCGCACCTTCCCGATCGTCGTACGCGCCGGATCGAGGCTGTCGCAGATCCGCTTTCGCACCGGCAACGCGCTGTTGTCGGAGGCAGAACTGAACGAATTGCACCGCGCCGAGATGCTGGTGGCGACCGAGCCGCCCAACATTTCCGGCGGCGGCATTGCGCTGTCGATCGATCTTGACGGCGACCAGAACGGCCTGGTCGGCTATCGCGGCAAGCATCACACCGGCTTGGTCGATGTCGACAAGCGCGCCGCCCAGGATGCCGTCGATTTCTGGGAGCCGCTCTATAAGAGCGGCGCCGGCGAACTGGTGCTCGACCCGGACGAGTTCTACATCCTGGTCAGCCGCGAAGCCGTGCACGTGCCGCCGCTCTACGCCGCCGAGATGACGCCCTTCGATCCGCTGGTTGGCGAATTCCGTGTTCACTATGCCGGCTTCTTCGATCCGGGCTTCGGCCATTCGGCCTCAGGCGGCACCGGCAGCCGGGCGGTGCTCGAAGTGCGCAGCCACGAAGTGCCGTTCATCCTCGACCACGGCCAGATCGTCGGCCGGCTGGTCTACGAACACATGCTGAAGCGGCCGCAGGCGCTTTACGGCACCGATCTCGGCTCGAATTACCAGGCGCAAGGCCTCAAGCTCTCCAAGCATTTCCGCCCCGCCGGCTGAACCTTCGATCACCGTCAGGCAAAATACTTGCCTGCGCTGCCTCACCATGCTTGGCTGCCTTTCGGTGGCCGGCAAGAGAACGGCGCGCAAGGGGAACCGAAATGCAGATTTCAAGATGGATCATATCGGCAGCGAGCGCTGCCATGCTGGTGATATCGGCCGGCTCGCTGGCTGAGGCGCAGGAGAAATTGAAGATCGGCACCGAGGGCGCCTATCCGCCCTTCAACACCATCACCGCGGACGGCAAGATCGAGGGCTTCGACATCGACATTGCCAATGCGCTGTGTGCGCAGATGAAGGTCGAGTGCGAGATCGTCACCCAGGACTGGGACGGCATCATCCCGGCGCTGCAGGCGAAAAAGTTCGACGCCATCATCGCCTCGATGAGCATCACCGAGGAGCGCAAGAAACAGGTCGCCTTCACCAACAAATACTACACGACGCCGCTGGCGCTGGTGGCGCCGAAGGACAGCGACCTCACTTCCACCGAACCGGCAGCCCTTGCCGGCAAGACGGTGGGCGCGCAGGCCTCGACCACTCAGGCCGACTATGCGCAGGACGCCTATGGCAAGGCCGGCGCCGAGGCGAAACTCTACCCCACCCAGGAAGAGGCGATCACCGACTTGCAGAACGGCCGTCTCGACGCCGTCATCTCCGACAAATTCGTGCTGATGGACTGGCTGAAGAAGGCGAGCGACGGCTGCTGCAAGCTTGTCGGTGACGTCAAGGGCACCGAGACGCAAGCCGGCATCGCTGTCCGCCTGGAGGACACGGCACTTCGCGACAAGCTCAACGCGGCGATAGACGCCATCGTCGCCGACGGCACCTACAAGAAGATCCAGGCCAAGTATTTCGACTTCGATATTTATTGACGGTGGGCGCTGCCAATCTCCCCCCTCAAGGAGGGAGATTACGCTCTCAAAGCGCCTTCACCGCCACCTTAACCGGCTGCTCAATCTCCAGCGGGTTGCGCAGCGGCAGGCCGAAATCCCCGGCCTCGATCTCGAACACGTCGCCGGCCTGAGTCTTGATGCCGTCGGCAAAGGACAGCGTCGCCGTGCCGAACATGTGCACATGCACGTCGCCCGGCTGGCGGAAGGCCGAATATTTGAAGTGATGATGTTCGAGATTGGCGATTGTGTGCGACATGTTCGCTTCGCCCGACAGGAACGGCTTTTCCCACAGCAAATTGCTGTCGCGATAGATTCGCGATGAGCCCCTGACGTCGGCCGGCAGGTCGCCGATCAGGATTTCCGGCCCGAACGAGGCGTTGCGCAGTTTGGAATGTGCCAGGAACAGATAGTTCACCCGCTCGGTAACATGATCGGAAAACTCGTTCGACAGCGTGAAGCCGACGCGGAACGGCGCGCCGTCGTCGCCGATGACATAGATGCCGGCGATTTCCGGCTCCTCGCCGGCGTCCTGCGCAAAGGCCGGCGACATCAGTGCGGCGCCCGGCGCCACCGCCATGGTGCCGTTGCCCTTGTAGAACCATTCCGGCTGCACGCCGGTCTGGCCCTTGGCCGGCTTGCCGCCTTCGAGCCCCATGCGGAACATCTTCATGGAATCGGTAAGCTGCTCCTCGCCGCCATCGCTGAGCTTCTTGTGCATGGAATCGCGCGTCGCCGCCGAGCCGAGATGGGTCAGGCCGGTGCCGGTCAGATGCAGATGCGCAGGATCGGGATGGTTGATCGGCGACACCAGCCGGCCCTTCTTGTAGACGGCGTCGAGGTCTATCGCTTCACCGAACCCCTTGCGCTCGATCAGCGCGGCGAGGCCCGTTCCGGTGCGCGCGGCTTCCATGGCCAGCGAATAGACGCTGCGGGCGCCGTTGATGATCCTGGTCTTGCCGCCGCCATTGCGGGCGACGACGCGGATGGTCTCGGCGTCGTCGAGGATCTGGGAGATTAGCATGATGAAATCCTCTCTCATGTGCCTTGGCCGGGTTGCCCCTTGGCAAACCTTGACCTGCGCGGCTCGGACCTCGCCGCGCCACGGGTTGAACTCTTCGTCCGGATTGCGCTCGCGAGCTCCATCCCTCGGGGGACTTCTTATGCCGACAACTTGCCGGCTGCGCCGCGACCGTATGCCTCCTGCTTGCCTCGCTGAAGCTTGTCAGGCCTTGTTCTTGTTGTAGACGTCGAAGATCACGGCGCCGAGCAGCACCAGGCCTTTGACCACCTGCTGCCAGTCGACATTGACGCCCATGATCGACATGCCGTTGTTCATCACGCCCATGATGAAGCCGCCGACGACCGCCCCGATAACCTGGCCGACGCCGCCCATCGCCGAGGCGCCGCCGATGAACACTGCGGCGATGACATCGAGCTCCGAGCCGAGACCCGCCGCCGGCACCGCCTGGCCGAGACGAGCCGCGATGATCAGGCCGCCAAGCGCCGACAGCACGCCCATATTGATGAACACCATCAGCGTCAGCCGCTCGGTGTTGATGCCCGACAGCTGCGCCGCCTTGGGATTGCCGCCCATGGCGTAGATGCGCCTCCCGATGGTCATGCGATTGGTGACGAAGACGAACAGCGTGATCAGCACGCCCATGACCAGCAGCACCACGGGCAGGCCGCGGTAGCTGGCAAACTCATAGACCAGGAACAGCGCCAGCGCGCTGGCGACCAGCGTCTTGACGACGAACAGGGTGAAGGGCTCGGCCTCATAACCATGGCGTTCTCGTTTGCGCCGGGTGCGGACCCCGAAATAGGCATAGGCGAGCACGGCGATCAGCCCCAGCACGACCGTCGTCATGTGCAGGGTCACGCCGCTGCCCATGATGGTCTTGCCGGCTGCGTTCACGACCGGCGGGACGAGCGTCAGTGGGCCGATCACATCCGGGATGAAGCCGGAGCTGAGCATCTTGAAGTCGTCGGGAAGCGGACCCACCGACGAGCCGCCGCCAAGCAACGCCTGGCAAATGCCGCGGAAGATCAGCATGCCGGCCAGCGTGACAATGAAGCTCGGTATCCGGTGATAGGCGATCCAATACCCTTGCGCGGCGCCGATCAGGCCACCCGCGACCAGGCAGACGATCGAAACCACCAGCGGATTGCTCAGCGGTCCGAGTTGCCAGATGACCATCATGTTTGCCGCCAGCGCGCCAATGAAACCGGCGACCGATCCGACGCTGAGGTCGATATAGCCCGATACGATCACCAGCAGCATTCCCAGCGCCATCACGATGATGAAGGAGTTCTGCTGCACCAGATTGCTGAGGTTGACCGGCTTGAACAACGTCCCCGACGTGGTGAACTGGAAGAACAGCATGATGACGATCAGCGCTATGATCAGCCCGTATTCGCGCAAATTCGTCGCCAGCGCCGAGACGGCGATGCGCGGGCGCTGTTCGTCGGCGACGTTGCCCTGCGGGGCGGGGGCGCTTTCGGTGCTCATGCTGCTTTTCCTTCTCCCCGGACGATGGCGCGCATTATCTTTTCCTGGCTTGCTTCCGCCGCCGGCATTTCGCCCACCATGCGCCCTTCGTTCATGACGTAGATGCGGTCGGTAATCCCCAGCAATTCCGGCATTTCCGAGGAGATGACCACGATCGCCTTACCCTCCGAGGCAAGGCGCGCGATGATCGTGTAGATTTCATATTTGGCGCCGACATCGATGCCGCGTGTCGGCTCGTCGAGGATCAGCACGTCAGGGTCGGCAAACAACCATTTCGACAGCACCACCTTCTGCTGGTTGCCGCCGGAAAGATTGCCGGTCATCTGATAGACGCTTGACGCACGGATATTGGTCTTCTTGCGATAGTCGTTGGCGACCGCAAGCTCGCGCATGTCGTCGATCACGCTGTGGCGCGACACGCCGTCGAGATTGGCCAGCGTAATGTTATGCTTGATATGGTCGATAAGGTTGAGGCCGTAGGTTTTGCGGTCCTCGGTGACATAGGCGATGCCGTGTTGGACCGCCTTGCTTACCGAGGAGACATCGACCGGCTTGCCCTTGAGCAGCACTTCGCCGGTGATGCGGCGGCCATAGGAGCGGCCGAACAGGCTCATGGCGAATTCGGTGCGGCCGGCGCCCATCAGCCCGGCGATGCCGACCACCTCGCCCTTGCGCACATTGATGTCGATGCCCTTGATCACCTGTCGCTCGGCATGGAGCGGGTGATAGACCGACCAGTTCTTCACCTCGAACACGACTTCGCCGATCTTGGGCTCGCGCGGCGGATAGCGGTCGTCGAGCGAACGGCCGACCATCGAGGTGATGATGCGGTCTTCGGAGATATCCTTCTTGGCCAACGTCTCGATGGTGCGCCCGTCACGGATGACGGTTACCTTGTCGGCGACCCGGTTGATCTCGTTGAGCTTGTGCGAGATCAGGATCGAGGTCATGCCTTGCCGCTTGAATTCGAGCAGAAGATCGAGCAGCGCCTGGCTGTCTTTCTCGCTGAGCGACGCGGTCGGCTCATCGAGGATCAAAAGCTTGACGTCCTTGCTCAGCGCCTTGGCGATCTCGACAAGCTGCTGCTTGCCGACGCCGATATTGGTGATCAGTGTCTTGGGGTCCTCCTTGAGGCCCACCTTCTTCAACAGGGCAGCGGTGCGCGCCTCGTTGGCATCCCAGTCGATGACGCCGTATCGGGCGTTTTCGTTGCCGAGGAAGATATTTTCGGTGATCGACAGCATCGGCACCAGCGCTAGCTCCTGGTGGATGATGACGATGCCCTTGTGTTCGCTGTCATGGATACCTTTGAACTGGCATTCCTGACCCTGAAAAATGATCTGGCCGTCATATGTGCCGGCGGGATAGACGCCCGACAGAACTTTCATCAGCGTCGACTTGCCGGCGCCGTTCTCGCCAACCACGGCGTGGATCTCGCCTTCTTCGACGCTGAGGTTGACGTTCGACAGCGCCTTCACGCCGGGGAAGGTCTTGGTGATGTCGCGCATCTCCAAAATCGTCGTCATCAGGGCAAGCTCCTCCTGTTGCATGTCGCTCCAAAGTGCTTGCGGTTTGAGACAACGACATGCACGCAAACTAAGTCCGGTAGAAACAATACCGGGGTCGCTTGTGAACGGAAAGGGGTCCTGCGTCGCGCAGGACCCCTGTCTTTCTAAACGGATTACTTCAGTTCGTCGGCCTTGATGTAGCCGGAGTCGACGACCAGTGCCTGGTAGTTCGACTTGTCGACCTCATGCGGCGTCAAAAGGATCGAGGGAACGACCTTGACGTCGTTATTGTAGGTCTTTTCGTCGAGGCCGTCCGGCTTGCCGCCCGAGAGCACCTTGTCGACGAGTTCGACGGTGGCCTTGGCCAGTTCGCGGGTGTCCTTGAACACGGTCGAGTATTGCTCGCCCGTGATGATCAGCTTGACCGAAGCAGTCTCGGCGTCCTGGCCGGTCACGATCGGCCACGGCTGGGCGTCGGTGCCGTAACCCACGGCGCGCAGCGAAGCGGTGATGCCGCGCGACAGGCCGTCATAGGGCGAAAGAACGCCATCGACGCGGCTGCCGTCCGAGTAGTTGGCCGACAGCAGGTTGTCCATGCGCGCCTGGGCGGTGGCGGCGAGCCAGCGCAGCGTGCCGACCTTGTCCATGCCGGTCTGGCCGGACTTGATCTTGATCGAGCCGTCATCGATCAGCGGCTGCAGCACCGAGATTGCGCCGTTGTAGAAGAAGAAGGCGTTGTTGTCGTCCGGCGAGCCGCCGAACAGTTCGACGTTCCACGGCTTGGTGTTCGGGAAGCGCTCCTTGAGGCCCTTGACCAGCGAGTTCGCCTGGATCACGCCGACGCCGAAATTGTCGAAGGTGGTGTAGTAATCGACATTGGCGGTCTTCTTGATCAGGCGGTCATAGGCGACGACGACGACGCCGGCGTCAGCGGCCTTCTGCAGCGCGTCCGACAGGGTCGTGCCGTCGATCGAAGCGATGATCAGCGCCTTCGGGCCCTTGGTGATTTCGTTTTCCAGCTGGCTGAGCTGGTTGGGGATGTCGTCCTGAGCGTACTGCAGGTCGACCGTGTAGCCGAGAGCTTCGAGCTGGGACTTGACGGCATCGCCGTCATTGATCCAGCGCTGCGAGGTCTTGGTCGGCATCAGCACGCCGACAAGACCCTTGTCGGCTGCATGCGCCGAGTAGGTCATGGCAGCGATGCCAAGGGCCGCGACGGCGGCCAGTGTCTTGATGATTTTCACGTAAAACTCTCCCTGGTTGATGGACGCGACACCTCGGGGCTTCGCGGGCCGCGCAGTCGGGCGGATGCGCCAAAGCGCCGCCGCCGTCATAATCGATCTCCGGTATCCTCCCAATCGGCCCTCAGATTTAAATCGATACGATTTTGCTCGTCATCGACCGTCAAGTCTTGAGGACGCGCGAAAGTGTGACCCTTTGCCATAACTGTCAAATGCGATCTTCGGTGGTTGCTATACCAAAACCGGTATATGACTAAACCGGGCTGGAACAGTGGCGGAAGCGGGAAAAGGCATGGCGGCTTTACGAGGTCCTCAGGGAATTTCAAGCGGTTACGATGAATTGCCGGGCGATGGCGAGACACTTCTGCGTAGCGGCTTGAGCCTGCGTCACATGCGCATGATCGCAGCACTCGACGATCACGGTCGGGTGAGTGCTGCCGCCCAGGTGATGAACATCTCGCAGCCGGCGGCCTCGCGCATGATTTCCGAGATGGAAGCGGTGCTCGAGGTGAAGCTCTGCGAAAGGCTGCCGCGCGGCATCACACTCACCCCTTACGGCAAGGCGCTGGCCCGGCGCGCGCGCTCGATCCTGCTCGAAATGCGCGAGGCCGACCGCGAAATATCGGAGCTCAAGGCCGGCAAGGGCGGCTCGGTGTTCCTTGGCGCGGTGACGGCGCCGGCGATCGAACTGGCGGTCCCGGCGATCCGCGAGATACGCCGCCTCTATCCGCGCATCGAGATTACCATGCAGGTCGAGACGTCGAATGTGCTGGCGCGCGAACTGATCGCCACGCGCCATGATTTCATCATCGCCCGTGTCCCCGAAGACCTCAATCCGCGCCTGTTCGAATCGCGCGTCATCGGCGTCGAGAAGGCCTGCCTGATCGTGCGCCGAGGCCACCCGCTGAGCAACGGCCATCCTCTAAACAATGGGAAGGCGGTGAGGCTGGAGGACACCGCCGCCTTCGACTGGGTGTTCCAGTCGGGCGGGTCGCCGCTGCGCCAGGCGATGGAGAGCAATTTCCTGAACCGCAACATCGCCCTGCCGGACCGCATCCTCAACACCTCGTCGCTGCTGCTCACACTGGTCATGGTGGCGCAGTCCGACGCCATCGCCCCGGTGTCGATCCAGGTGGCAAAATTCATCCAGAACCCCGACGGTCTCGCCGGCGCCATCGATGTCGTCCAGACCGAGTTCGACATCGAGGTCCGCCCCTACAGCCTGATCACGGTGAAGAACCGCGTGCTGTCGCCGGCAGCCAAGATGCTGCACGATTTTATCTTGCGGGAAGTGGGATAGGAACTGGAGCGGGTAGAGGGAATCGAACCCTCGCGTTCAGCTTGGGAAGCTGACAAGCTACCATTACATCATACCCGCGTCGGCCTCTCGATATCATGATGGGCGTGCTTCGGGCAATCGCCCTTGGACAGCTGTTCGGAAACGGCTGTTGGAAACCCGACCGATTGCGCCGTCCGCCCGCCTTGATGCGGGCGCAGCAAGTGCGTATTCGTGGGTTTGTACCCCGAATCCGGGCACACCAATCTGGAGGCAGGCCCCTTGTCCACAGTGACGCGCTTTCTCGGTGACTCGCCCGTCAGGGTGATCGTCAAGCTGCTGGTCGTGTCGTTCCTGGTCGGCCTGGTCATGAATGCGTTCGGCTGGACGCCGATGGACGTCTTCTACCGCATCCAGGGTTTCTTCATCGATCTTTGGAACCTCGGCTTCAACGCGGTCTATCGCTTCTTGGGCTATATCCTGCTCGGCGCCGCGATCGTCGTGCCGGTGTTCATCCTGCTCAGGCTCGCGAACTACCGGAAGTGAAGCGGACCACGATCCCGAAAAGTGGAAACCGGTTTTCGGAAAAGATTGTGCTCAAACCAAAGGCCACTCAGGCAAAGTCCGACGCCACCTCGAACAGGATGGCGTGGCGCGCCGCGAGCGCTGCGACATCGGTCGAATAGCCGCCGCCGATGACACCGCAGACCGGGATGCCCAGCGCGCGGAAATGACCGATCACCATGGCGTCGCGGGCACGCACGCCGTCATCGCTGAGCGATAGCCGGCCGAGCCGGTCCTCGGCATGCACGTCGACACCGGCATTGTAGAAGACGATGTCCCAGTGCGCCTTGGCCGAGAGCTCCGGCAGGAGGACACCCAGCCGTTCGAGATAGGCGCCATCGCCGGTGCCGTCCGGCAGGGCAACGTCGAGATCGGAGGCAATCTTGCGCACCGGATAATTGCGCTCGCCATGCATGGAAAAGGTGAACGCGCGTGGCTCGTCTTTCAGGATGTCCGCGGTGCCGTCGCCCTGATGCACATCGAGATCGACGATCAGGATGTTTTTCACCGCGTCTTCGGCTAGCAGCACCAGCGAAGCGACGGCAACATCGTTGAAGGTGCAGAAGCCCGCGCCTTGCGCGCGCCGCGCATGGTGGCTGCCGCCGGCGCTGTTGCAGGCAATGCCATCGATAAGCGCCAGTCGCGCCGCCAGCACCGTGCCGCCGGCGGCGAGTTGCGCCCTGAGCGAAACGCGCGGTCCCACGGGAAAGCCGATCTCGCGCTCGATCTTTTCAGGCACTGAACACGTGATGACCTGGTCGACATAATCAGCCGCATGGGCGAGCTTCAGCCAGGAGGCCGGCGCCGGCTCGGGCATCGACAGCGCCCCCGCATGGATCAGACCCCTGATATGCAAGGCCTGCATCAGCAGCGGATATTTGCTCATCGGAAAGCGATGATTGACGGCGAAGCCGGCATCGTAGTCGGGATGATGGACGATCTGCAGGGGCATGGCTAAAGCAATTCCAGGAAAAGTGTGCAGCGGTTTTCCCGGGAGAAGCGCGTAGCGCTTCCCCTTGGGAATTGCTTAAAACCAGTACTCGGATCCGGCGGGCTCGCGCCAGAAGAACATTTCGGTTGGCCGTCACGGCAAGAGTGATTGCGCGGTGGCCGGAAAATGGGGCACATCGGCTGTTCGATCAAGCCGCAATCAGCAAGGCAGCAGTCCCCTGGACACGGGTGCAATCCCAGCCGACGCGAGACCCTTCGCCGTCACCAACCGTTCGGTGCTCGCCATCGCCGTGCCGATGACGCTCGCCTATCTGACGACGCCGCTGCTCGGCATCGTCGACACGGCGGTGGTCGGGCAGTTCGGCGATGCCGCCCTGCTCGGCGGCCTGGCGGCCGGGGCGCTGGTCTTCGACGTGGTCTTCAGCACCTTCAATTTCCTGCGCTCCGGTACCACCGGCCTCGTCGCCCAGGCGTTTGGGCGCGGCGACGAACTGGAGGAGCAGGCGGTGTTCTGGCGCGCCGTGCTGATCGCGGTCGCCGCCGGCATCGTGCTTGTCGTCCTTGCGCCGCTGATTGCCATCGCCGGCCAGAAATTCATCGGCGGCGAAGCGCGCGTCGGCGAGGCGATGGGCGTCTATATCCACATCAGAATGCTCGCCGCCCCCTTCACGCTGATCAACTACGCCATCCTCGGCTATGTCCTTGGACGCGGCGAGGGCGGGCTTGGGCTGATGCTGCAGGCGGTGCTCAACGGCATCAACATCGTGCTTTGCATCCTGCTCGGCCTGAAGCTTGGCTGGGGCGTCGCCGGCGTGGCCTGGGCGACCGTCACCGGCGAATGTCTGGCCATGCTGCTGGGTCTCGCCATCGTTGTCTGGCGCTTCCGGGCCGCACCCCGCCTGCCGCGGCATCGCCTGCTCGACATGCCCGCTTTCCTGCGCATGCTGTCGCTCAACCGCGATATCATGATCCGCTCGTTCTCGCTGCTCGCCGCTTTCGCGCTGTTCACCCGCCAGGGCGCGCAGTTCGGCACGCTGACGCTGGCCGCCAATGCCGTGCTGATGAACTTCTTCCTCGTCGCCGGCTATTTTCTCGACGGTTTCGCCACCGCGGCCGAACAGTTGGCGGGACGCGCGATCGGCGCACGTGCCGAGACGGCGTTCCGCCGGGCGGTACGTCTGACCTTATTCTGGGGGTTCGGCCTCGCCGGAACCGCCACGCTGATCTTCTGGCTCGGCGGCGCCGGCCTGATTTCGTTGATCACCACGTCGCCGGATGTTCGTGCTGTTGCCGACATCTATCTGCCGTGGGCGGCACTGACACCGCTGAGCGGCGTGCTGGCCTTCCAGATGGACGGCGTCTTCATCGGCGCTACCTGGTCGCGCGACATGCGCAACATGATGCTGGTGTCGTTCCTGGCCTTCAGCGCCGCATTGTTCAGCTTGGCGCCGTCTCTCGGCAATCACGGCCTGTGGGCGGCGCTGCACGTTTTCCTGCTGGTGCGCGGCTTCAGCCTGCTGGCCATCCTGCGGCTCCGGTTGCGCACGGCGTTTTAGAGCGGCCTGGCAGCCCACTGATCGAGCCGGCTGTCGCGCAGTTCGCGCAATGATTTCAGCCGCTCCTTGTCGGCAAATCGCACCATCCCGGCAAGGATGCGCCCCGGCAGCGCCGGCCCGGCATAGATCATGCCGGTGTAGAGCTGGACGAGATCGGCGCCGGCGCGGATTTTCTCCAGCGCGGCATCAGTGGAATCGACGCCGCCGACGCCGATAATGGCGCGCTCCGGCCCGAGCAATTTGCGCATCTTGGCCAGCACGATGGTCGAGCGCTCGAACAGCGGTTTTCCCGAGAGCCCGCCGGTCTCGCCGCTTGTGCTACGCAATCCGGTCCGCGCCAGCGTCGTGTTGGAGACGATGACGCCGTCGATCTGCTTCTCGCTGACTTCGGCGGCGATGTCCTCCAGCTCGGCCTCGACCAGATCGGGCGCGATCTTGAGGAAGAGGGGCGGCTGCGCCGAAGCTGCTGCACGCACCGCCATGACCCGAGACAACAGTTCGCCGAGCTGTTCGCGCGCCTGCATGGTGCGCAGGCCGGGCGTGTTGGGCGACGAGATGTTGACGGTGAGATAGCTGGCGTATTTCGCAAAACGGGAAACGCCCAACTCATAGTCACGGACACGATCGGCGCTGTCCTTGTTGGCGCCGATGTTGACGCCGACAATGCCGCCGCGTCCCTGGCGCGCGGCAAGGCGTTTTTCCGCCGCCTCGTGGCCCTCATTGTTGAAGCCCAGGCGGTTGATCACCGCATCATCCTCCGTCAGCCGGAAAATGCGCGGCTTCGGATTGCCCGCCTGCGGCAGCGGCGTCACGGTGCCGACTTCGGCAAAGCCGAAGCCGAGGCCAAGCAGCGCGTCGGGCACTTCGGCGTTCTTGTCGTAGCCTGCGGCCATGCCGAGCGGATTGGGGAAAGCGATGCCACAGAGGCTGAGCTTCAACCTGTCGTCGCGCACCGTCCGCGCGCCGACCGGCAGACCGCATCGCAGCGCCGCGATCGACATGCCGTGCGCCGTTTCCGGATCGAAGGTGAACAGCAGTTTCTGGCCGATGCGATCGAACACGATCATTCGGCCTCCAGCGCCGGGAATTGATGGGCGCCGTCGGCCCCGAGCGGCAGTGGCCGCACCCACAGCACGGCGCTCATATCGAGCACGCCATAGAGATGCGGGAACAGCGCGCCGCCCCGCGAGACCTCGTATTTCAGCGCGTCACCGAGCAGCGCCCCGTCGATGGCGATCAGCAGCAAATCCATCTGGCCGGCGAAATGCTTCGCCGCCGTCTCCCTGACCTGATCAGCGGTGGAGAAATGGATGAAGCCGTCGGCGATATCGATCGGAGCGCCGGTGAAACGGCCGTTTTTCTCGGCCTCGCGCCAAAGCGCTTCGGGCGCGATCTTGTAGATAATCTGAGACATGGTTGCGCTATAATCCGAACCGATCATGCGGGGAAGGGCAACTCGTCCGCATTTACGGCGCAAAGCTGTGATAGGTTGCGCATACTGGCTCGTGGAGGATGGAACATGCGTCTGCAGCACATACTGATCCCCGCCGCACTGGTCTCGCTGGTTGCGGCATCGGCCTGGTCCGAAGAGACCGACCGCTACCGGCTGGAAAAATCCGCCAACGGTTATGTCCGCATGGACACCCGGACCGGCGCCATGTCGATCTGCGAGGAGCGCTCCGGCCAGCTCGTCTGCAAGATGGCCGCCGACGAACGCGCCGCCTTCCAGGACGAAGTCGACCGTTTGCAGGCCTCGATGAAGGCAATGGACGAACGCGTCGCCAAGCTCGAGAACTCGCTGTCCGCCCGCCTCGAATCGAAGCTGCCGAGCGAGGAGGATTTCGACAAGACGATGAGCTATATGGAGCGCATGCTGCGCGGCTTCATGGGCATCGTCAAGGAAATGGACAAGGATGACGGCGCCAATCTCAATTCGCAAAAGACCTGAACTGCCCGGCGGGGAATGCCCCGTCCGGCCATTGCCGCATGAAGACAAAGCGCTTCGCCGCATAATCGTCCGGTCCCCGTAAAAGCCGATAATCAATAAGGGATTTGGGGAGGAACATTTGCCGTCGGGTTACACCTTCGTCATCGCCGACGACCATCCGCTTTTCCGCGGCGCGCTGAAAGAGGCGCTTGCCGGCGTTGGTGATGTCGCAGCCATTCACGAGGCCGGCGATTTCGAAAGCGCCAAGGTCCTGGTCGTGGCCAATGAGGATGTCGACCTGGTGCTGCTCGACCTGTCGATGCCGGGCGCCAGCGGCCTGTCCGGTCTGATCGCGCTGCGCGGCATCCACCCGGCGGTGCCGCTGGTGGTGGTGTCGGCACATGACGACCCGGTGACCATCCGGCGCGCGCTCGATCTCGGCGCGTCCGGCTTCATCTCCAAATCGGCCAGCATGGAGGAAATCCGCAGCGCCGTGCAGACGGTGCTGGCCGGCGACATCGCAGCACCCGTCGGCATCGACCTCGGCGTCGAGCGCGACCCCGAAATATCCGACCTGATCAAGCGGCTGCAGGCGCTGACACCGCAGCAGACGCGTGTCCTCGGCATGCTTGCCGAAGGCCTGCTCAACAAGCAGATCGCCTACGAGCTCAGCGTCTCCGAAGCGACGGTCAAGGCGCATGTTTCGGCCATCCTGCAGAAGCTCGGCGTCGACAGCCGCACCCAGGCGGTGATCCAGCTGTCCAAGATCGGCAGCGATCCGCTGCAGCCGGCGGGCTAAAGCTATTCCAGGAAAAGTGCGTAGCGCTTTCCCTTGGGAATTGCGTAAAACAAAAAGATAGATACTCTACTCGGCCGCCGACGCCAGCGGCCTGACCCTTGCCATCATCGAACGCAGCACCGCCGGCTTCAGCGGCTTGTTGATCACCGGCACGTCGAGCGCGGCGGCAGCGGCACGGACCTCGGTGGAGCGGTCGGCGGTGACCAGCACGGCCGGCAGGTCGGAACCATGGATGTCACGCAGGCGGGCGATGATGTCGAGGCCGCTTCTGCCATCGAGATGATAGTCGGCAAGCACGATGTCGGGACGATCGGCCCTGCCAAAATCCTCCGAACCCGAAAACGTGCCGATGCTGCAGCCCCAGCCCTCGAGCAGAAGCCGCATGCCGTCGAGGATGCGGGCGTCGTTGTCGATGCACATGACGCGCAGGCCGGCCAGCGAATTCGCGGTGCGGGCAGGCGCCTTCGGCTCGACCTCGCGCCGCGGCGCCTCAACCGCCGCAACCGGCAGGATAACGGAAAAGCGCGTACCCTTGCCCGGGTTGGAAAAGATCTGGATCTCGAGCCGCAGCACCCGCGCGATGCGGTCGACGATGGACAGGCCAAGGCCGAGACCTTCGGCCTCGCGCACGCCTTCGTCCAGCCGGGTGAACTCGTTGAAGACCGTGTTCAGCTTGTCGCCGGCAATGCCGATGCCAGTGTCGATCACCTGGATTTCGGCGAGTTCGCCGCGCCGTCGCACGCCGACCAGGATGCGGCCATGGGGGGTGTATTTGATGGCGTTGGAGACCAGATTCTGGATCAGCCGGCGCAGCAGGTTGCGGTCCGTCAACACGCTGAGCGACGAGGCTATGATCGTCAGATCGAGTTTCTTTTCGGCGGCGAGCGGCTGAAAATCATTGCCGATCTGGCGCAGCAGCCCGTCCAGGCGGAAGGCGCTGTCGTCCGGCTTCATTGCGCCGGCGTCGAGGCGCGAAATGTCGAGCACGGCGCCCAGGATCGTCTCGACCGATTCGAGCGAGGATTCGATGTTGACGGCAGCCTTGCCCGCCGGCCCCTTGCCGGCTTTTTCGATCAGCGACGAGCAGTAGAGACGGGCGGCGTTCAAAGGCTGCAGGATGTCGTGGCCGGCGGCGGCGAGGAAGCGCGTCTTGCCCAGATTAGCCTCCTCGGCCAGCATCTGCGCCTGCGCCAGCTCCTCATTGACCCGGGTCAACTCCTCGTTGACTCTAGTCAGTTCGATGGTGCGCGTCTTGACCCGCTGCTCCAGCGATTCATTGGCCCGCTTCAGCGCCAAATCCTGTTCGACGCGTCCTGATATGTCGGCATAGGTGGCGACGATTCCGCCGTCCGGCATCGGGTTTGAGCGCAGTTCGAGGATGCGGCCGCTGGTCTTCAACTCCATCTGCCACGGGCTGACGAAACTGGTCAGCCGGTTGAGCATCGCCACGCGCTGGTCGGCCGGAATATCGCCGCGCTCGGCGAGGTGGCGCAGGATGCGGTCGAGCGAGACGCCGACCTGGCCCATCTCGTCGGGCAGGTCGAACAGCGCGCGATATTGTCTGTTCCAGCAGATCAGACGAAAATCGCGGTCGAATACGGTGATGCCCTGCTCCATCTGGTCGAGCGCGATCTGCAGCAGGTCGCGATTGTGCTGCAGCGCTTCGGTGGCGTCGTCGAGCAGGCGAAAGGCGTCCTTGGACTCGCGGTCGTTGCGGCGAAACAGCAGCGACAGGATCAGCCGCGCCGAAGACGAGCCGACCGCGCTCGCCAGCAGCTGCTCGGAAAAGCGGATGACATCCATGCTGGCCTGCTCATTGCCGTGCAGCGAGACGCCATTGCTTTTCTCGAAGGATTGGAAGGAGCGCTCGGTGCGCTCGACGCCGAGGTAGCGCGAGATGGTGTCTTTCAGCACGTTGACGGTGATGGCGGTGCGGAAGCGGCGCAGGCTGGGCATCGGGCCGGATTCGCGCGGCACGAAGATCGACGCCTGGATCCGCTCCAGCGGCACTGACGCGCGCGACAGCGAGCCGAGCACGAAGAACAGCGTGTTGACCGACAGGCTCCAGAGCACGCCGTGGTTCAACGGTTCGGCGACGGTGCCGAACAGAGCCTGCGGCCGCAGCGCCTCGAAACCGAACAACCCCTGCACGACGATGTCCGCGTCGGCTGCCGAGAGCGACGGCAAAAGCAGCGTATAGCCCCAGACGAGGATGCCGGCGACCATGCCAAGGGCCGCGCCGCGGCCATTGGCGCCGCGCCAGATCAGCCCGCCGATCAGCGCCGGCGCGAATTGGGCGATTGCCGCGAACGACATCAGGCCGATCGACGACAGCCGCGCCGAGTTGGTGCTTTCGCGGTAGTAGAGGAAGGCGATGAACAATAGGATGAAGATGGCGCCGCGCCGCACGTTGAGGATCAGCGTCGACCAATCCTCATTCTCAGAGGTCGTGGTCTTGAGCAGGCGGCGCACGAACAGCGGGATGACGAGGTCGTTGGAGATCATGATCGACAGCGCCACGCTTTCGACGATCACCATGGCGGTCGCCGCCGACAGCCCACCGATGAAGGCGGCCATGGCGAGGAAGTCATGGCCGCCGAACAAGGGCAGCGCCAGCACATAGAGGTCACTGGTGGTTTTGGCGCCGACCAGCGCCAGGCCGGCGAAGGCGATCGGCAGCACGAACAGGTTTATCGCCACGAGATAGAGCGGAAACACCCAGGTCGCGGTGCGCAGTTCGGCCTCGCCGCGGTTCTCGACGATGGTGACGTAGAACTGGCGCGGCAGCATGATGATGGCAAAGCCGCTCAGGCAAGTCAGCACCAGCCAGGTGGCGAGCGAGGTGTTGTAGCCCATGGCTTGCCGCACCTGGCTGTTTTCGGCCAGCTTGTCGATCATGTCGCCCAGGCCACCGAAGATCAGGAAGGTGACCATCAGGCCGATCGCCAGGAAGGCGGCGAGCTTGACCACGGTTTCGACCGCCACCGCCAGCACCAGCCCGTCCTGGTGCTCGGTGGCGTCGGCATGGCGGGTGCCGAACAGCACCGCAAACAGCGCCAAGAGCATGGCCACCACCAGCGAGATGTCGCTGACGAAGGGATCGAAGGAGGGCGGCGATCCCGTATAATGCTCGACCATCAGGCCGACCGAACCGGAGATCGCCTTCAATTGCAGTGCGATATAGGGCACCGCGCCGATGGTGGCGATCAGCGTGGCGATCGCCGAGACGGCAAAGCTCTTGCCGTAGCGCGCGCCGAGGAAGTCGGCGATCGAGGTGATCTTCTCGCTCTTGGCCAGCCGCACGATGCGATTGAGCAGCGGAAAGCCGAACACGAACACCAGCACCGGCCCGGTGTAGATGCCCAAAAATTCGAGGCCGCGCTCGGAGGACAGGCCGACCGAGCCGAAAAAGGTCCAGGAGGTGCAGTAGATGGCGAGGCTGAGCGCATAGATGAAGGGCCGGGCGTGGCCGGGTCCCGACGCCGTCGACCGCCGGTCGCCAAGGCTGGCGATGGCGAACAGCAGCGTCACATAGGCGACGGCAATGATGACGATGAACCAGCCCTGCACGGCCCGAAAATCCTCCTCGGCCAGCTTTCACCCCGGCCTGCCCAGAGGCAATCACAGCTCTAAGGTCAAGTCCATCGCGGCTTTCGGCGCATGGTCGCGACGCCGCCCTGTCGAACCGTGAACCAAGGTAAGGAGAAAGCGGTGTTTTCCAGCTTTTGCTTCTGTTGCAGCCGCAGGTTTTTGTTATGGTGCGCACGGGCCGACGCCGGAGGGACGGCGGCAGCGCGGTCCGTCATGACAAGGAGGGTCGTATGCTGAAAGAATTCCAGGAATTCATTTCCAAAGGAAATGTGATGGACCTTGCGGTCGGCGTCATCATCGGCGCGGCCTTCAGCAAGATCGTCGATTCTCTTGTCAATGACATCATCATGCCTTTCATCGGCGCACTTGGTGGCGTCGACTTTTCCAACTACTTCATAGGCCTCTCATCAACAGTGCATTCGACCAATCTTGCCGACGCGCGTAAGGAAGGCGCGGTGTTCGCCTACGGCAATTTTATCACCGTGGCGCTGAATTTCGTCATCCTGGCTTTCATCATCTTCCTGATGGTAAAGGCCGTGAACAACATGCGCAAGCGGCTCGAGCGGGAGAAGCCGGCCGCACCTGCGGCTCCGCCACCGGCCGACGTCGCTTTGCTCACCGAAATTCGCGATCTCCTCGCCAGGAAATAGACAAGGCCAGATTTCTGGACCAAAACCCCGGTCGTTCGCGGCCGGGGTTTTCTGTTGCCGCATCTGCTAAGAGCATCCGCCAATGCATGTCGCCCATAAGTGCGCAGCGGTTCTGGATAATGACATGCATCAAAGCAGACATCAAAACGGACCTGTTCATGACCCTGATCGATAGCTTGCGCGCCGAAGCGGTGGCCGCCCCCGAAAGCGGCATTGTCGCCGTCGTCAATTACGGCCGTACGCGCGAGGGCATGATCCCGCTCTGGGCCGGTGAAGGCGATTTGCCGACGCCTGCCTTCATTTCGGAAGCCGCCGCCAAGGGGCTCGCCAATGGCGAGACCTTCTATACCTGGCAGAAAGGCATTCCGGAGCTGAGGCAAGCGCTTTCTCGCTACTATGCCAGGCATTTCGGCAAGAGCTTCGCCGAAGAGGAATTCATCGCCACCGGTTCCGGCATGCATGCCATTCAGTTGGCATTAGCCGCGGTCGCCGGCAGCGGCGACGAGGTGGTCTATCTCTCCCCGGCCTGGCCGAATTTCGCCGCCGCCGCCGGTATTTCCGGCGCTACCCCGGTTGCGGTCACGCTCGACCAGTCGGGCAATGGCTGGTCCTGCGATGTCGACAAGATTGCGGCTGCGGTGACGCCGCGCACCAAGGCGCTGTTCGTCAACACGCCATCGAACCCCACCGGCTGGACGGCCGATAAGGAAACGCTGCAGGCGATCCTGAATCTCGCCCGCCAAAAGGGTCTGTGGATCATCGCCGACGAGATCTATTCGCTGTTCCACTACGGCCACGGCCGTGCGCCGTCCTTCCTCGACATTTCGACCGCGGAAGACCGCATCCTGTTCGTCAACTCCTTTTCCAAGAACTGGGCGATGACCGGCTGGCGCGTCGGCTGGATCAAGACCCATCCCGAGCTGCAGCAGGTGTTCGAGAACCTGATCCAGTATTCGACCTCAGGCGTCGCCCAGTTCATGCAGCGCGGCGCCGTCGCGGCGCTGGACCACGGTGATGCCTTCATCGTCGAGCAGGTGGAGCGCGCCAGGAAAGCGCGCGACCTGGTCTGCGATATTCTCGGCGCAACCGGCAAAGCGCGCTTCACCGTGCCGCAAGGCGCGTTCTATTTGTTTTTCACGGTCGACGGCATCACCGATCCGCGCCGGGCTGCTTTCGACATCGTCGACAAGGCCAATGTCGGCCTGGCGCCGGGCACCGCCTTCGGCCCTGGCGGAGAGGCGTTTTTGCGCCTGTGCTTCCACCGCCGCCTCGACCAGCTCGAGGAAGCGGCACATCGCTTGGCGGGATGGATGAGGACGGTTTGAGATAAATGGGCGGCGGCTTCAGCCGCCCGACTTCGGCACCAGCAGTGGCACAATCCGGTCGCTCTTGGCGACAGTGGGCCGTCCGGCGGAGCCGTAGGGAATGCCCAGCGCATCCCATGTCTCGACCAGCGCGTCCTGAAGTCCCGCAATCAGCGCATCGGTATGGAACGGCGTCGGCGTGATGCGCAGCCGCTCGGTGCCGCGCGGCACGGTCGGATAGTTGATCGGCTGGATGTAGATGCCGTGCACGCCGAGCAGACGGTCGCTGGCCATCTTGCAGAGTTCGGGGTCACCGACCAGCACCGGCACGATGTGTGTCGGCGATTCCATCACCGGCAGGCCAGCTGCAGACAGAACCTCCTTGGTCCGCGACGCCTGGTGCTGTTGCGCATCGCGCTCGGCCTGCGAGCGCTTGAGGTGGCGGATGGACGTGGTGGCGGCGGCGGCGACGGCCGGCGGCAGCGCCGTGGTGAAGATGAAGCCCGGCGCATAGGAGCGCACCGCGTCGATGACGGCGCTGTTGCCGGCGATATAGCCGCCCAGCGTGCCGAACGCCTTGGCCAGCGTGCCTTCGATGATATCGATGCGGTCGGCAAGCCCCTCGCGCTCGGTGATGCCGCCGCCGCGCGGTCCGTACATGCCGACGGCATGGACCTCGTCAATATAGGTCATGGCGTTGTAGCGTTCGGCCAGTTCGACGATCTGCTTGATTGGCGCAATGTCGCCGTCCATCGAATAGACGCTCTCGAACACGATCAGCTTGGCGCGTTCGCGGCCCGCCGCCTGTAGCAGGCTTTCGAGATGCGCGACGTCATTGTGACGGAAGATCTTCTTTTCGGCGCCCGAGCGCCGCACGCCTTCGATCATCGAGGCATGGTTGAGCTCGTCCGAAATGATCAGGCAGTTGGGCAAAAGCCGCGCAATGGTCGAGATCGACGCTTCGTTGGAGACGAAGCCGGAGGTGAAGACCAGCGCCGCTTCCTTGTCGTGCAGGTCGGCCAGTTCCAGCTCGAGCTCGACCAACGGGTTCGAGGTGCCGGAAATGTTGCGGGTGCCGCCGGCGCCCGAACCCATCTTGCCGGCCGCGTTCTGGAAAGCGGCGATGACATCGGGGTTCTGGCCCATGCCGAGATAGTCGTTGGAGCACCAGACGGTGATTTCCTCGGCGCGGCCGTTGGAACGCCAGATAGCGCGCGGAAACTTGCCGACAATGCGCTCGAGATCGGCGAAAACCCGGTAGCGCCGCTCGGCGTGGAGCTGATCGATCGCTTCCTCAAAGAACCGCTGATAGTTCATGTCGCCTTCCCAGTTTTGCGCGGGATCATAATCGTTGGCCCATTCGTCGTCCACCGGGCCGTTTTGGTCAAAATGCCACGCCCCAAGCCTGTTCCTAACGACCCCGGATCGTGGCCTATTCCCTTGATGTGGATCAATTTTGTTTCCGTACGATGCCACAGGCCGGTGAGACTGTTACGGATTTAACATTCAGGCGTTTCTAATGGCCTTGCCGCAGGCTTTCCAGTAAGGCGGTGATTGAGACAGTTTCCGATAAATCATGAGTAAAAGAGGACACGGATGACGGTTTTGGTAACGGGCGGCGCCGGTTATATCGGCAGCCACATGGTCTGGGAACTGCTGGATGTCGGCGAGAGCGTCGTCGTTCTCGACCGCCTTTCCACCGGCTTCGAATGGGCGGTAGCGCCGGAAGCCAAGCTTGTCGTCGGCGATGTCGCCGATAGGGAATTGGTCGGCCAGATCATCCGGGATAACGAGGTCGACGCGATCATCCACTTCGCCGGTTCCATCGTGGTGCCGGAATCGGTTGCCGACCCGCTCGCCTATTACGAGAATAACACCTCCAAGACCCGCACGCTGATCGAAACCGCGGTGCACGAGGGCGTGCCGCATTTCATCTTCTCCTCGACCGCCGCCGTCTATGGCGGCGCCGGCCTGGAGCCGGTGCGCGAGGATGCCCGCCTGGCGCCGGAATCGCCCTACGGCCTGTCCAAGCTGATGAGCGAATGGATGCTGCGCGACGCAGCGCTTGCGCATCCCTTGCGGTACACGGCGCTGCGCTACTTCAACGTCGCCGGCGCCGATCCCAGGGGCCGGACGGGGCAGTCGACGCCTGGCGCCACGCATCTGATCAAGGTCGCCTGCGAGACCGCGCTCGGCAAACGCCCCTTCATGCAGGTGTTCGGCACCGATTATCCGACGCCGGACGGCACCTGCATGCGCGATTATATCCATGTCAGCGACCTGGCCGCGGCGCACCGGCTGGCGCTGCAGCGCCTGCGCGCCGGCGGCGGCAGCCTCGTCGCCAATTGCGGCTACAGCCACGGCTATTCGGTGCTCGAGGTCATCGACAGCGTGCGGCGCGCCTTCGGCCGGGATTTCGAGGTCAAGATGGGCGACCGGCGCCCCGGCGACGCCGCCGCCGTGGTTGCCAATTCGGACCTTGCACGCGCCGAACTCGGCTGGACCCCGCAACGCGACGACCTCGACCAGATCGTCGCCGATGCACTCGCCTGGGAGCGTATCCTCACCGGCAAGAACTCCGCGCGGGGCTGAGCCGGGCACTTCCGAGGGCTCGCAAGGCGCGCAGCGAAGCGCTATTGAAGGCATTGGCGATGCGGCGTGGAGGCGCTGCGCCGCGAAGAGGGGGTGGCATGAAGATAACGGTGCTTGGAGCCGGTGTTGTCGGTACCGCGGCCGCCTATTATCTGGCCGCCGACGGCCATGAGGTCACCGTTATCGAGCGCCATCCGGCGCCGGCGCGCGGCACCAGCCAGTCCAATGCCGGCCTAGTGTCGCCGGGCGACGCCACCGCCTGGGCCTCCCCGGCGGCGCTGAAGACCTTCCTGCGCGCGCTCTGGAACCATGATCTCGGCATCAAGGTCAGGCTGCGCTTCGATCCCTATTTCCTCGCCTGGAGCCTGCGCTTCCTGCGCCAGTGCACGGTGGCGCGCCTGCGCGCCAACAGCCAGGTCAAACTGCGCCTGGCGCTCTATTCGCGCGACTGCATCAACGCGCTCTCCGACGCCACCGGCATCCACTATGACGAGCGCAAGAAGGGCATTCTTTATTTCTTCCGCTCGCAGCACAGTCTCGACACCGGCACCGACAACTACCAGTTTCTCGCGAAGCATGGCCTGCCGATCGAGATCGTCGGCCGCGACCGGCTGGTCGAACTTGAGCCCGGGCTCGCCGGAGTGAAGGAAAAGATCGCCGGCGGCGTTTATTCGCCAATCGACCAGACCGGCGATTCCAGGATATTCGTCGATGGGCTGGCCGCCTATGCCGCCGAAAAGCTCGGCGTCAGATTCCTGTTCGACACCACGGTCGAGGGGCTCGACATAGAAGGCGATCGGGTGCGTGCGGTCATGACATCGGCCGGCCCGGTGACGGGCGACGCCGTCGTCATCGCCATGGGCCCCGAGAGCGGCCTGATCGGCCGCCGCTACGGTATCGACCTGCCCGTCTATCCGGTTAAAGGCTATAGCGCGACCATCCCGCTGGAGGACGAGAGCAAGGGACCGACCATGGGCGGCGCCGACGAGGACCGGCTGGTTGGTTACTCCAGGCTCGGAAACCGCCTGCGCATGTCCTCGACAGCCGAGTTCACCGGCTTCGACCGCAGCTTCAAGCTCAGCGACTTCAAGTCCATGCTGAGCACCGGCAAAGACCTTTTCCCCGGCGCTTTCGACGAGAAGAAGGCGCTGTTGTGGGCAGGTCTGCGACCGATGATGCCCAACTCGGTGCCGGTCATCGGCAAGGCGAAATACAAGAACCTTTACCTCGACACCGGCCACGGCCATGTCGGCTGGACCATGGCCTGCGGCTCGGGCAAGTTCCTGGCCGACCTCGTCGCCGGCCGCAAGCCGGAGATCGACCCGCAAGGGCTGGTCTACGGGAACTGAGCGATGTCGGGACCGCAAGTCGCTATCGACCTTGGCCGCATCGAGCGCAACGCCCGCACCATCGTCGAACGCTGCGCATTGTCTGATATCAAGGTATTCGGTGTCACCAAGGGCACATGCGGCATGCCGCAGGTGGCGCGGGCCATGCTGCGCGGCGGTGTTGCCGGCATCGCGGAATCGCGTTTTGAGAACATTCGGCGGCTGCGCGACAGCGGCATCAATGCGCCGGTCATGCTGCTGCGCAGCCCGCCCATGGCGCGCGTCGAGGAGGTCGTGCGCACCGTCGACATCAGCCTGCAGTCGGAACTGACCACCATCCGCGAGATATCGCGCATTGCCGAGCGCATGGGCCGCGTCCACGACATCATGCTGATGATCGATCTCGGCGATCTCCGCGAAGGCATCTGGCCAAGCGACCTGATCCCCACCGTCGAGCAGATCCTGGAATTCAAGGGCGTGCGCATCGCCGGCATCGGCACCAATCTCGGCTGCTTCGGCGCCATAATGCCGACGCCGGAGAACCTTGGCCAACTCGTCGCCCATGCCTACAAGACCGAGCGCCTGTCCGGCAAAAGCCTCGACTTCATTTCCGGCGGCGCCTCGTCGTCGCTGACGCTGCTGCTCGAAGGCAAGCTGCCGCCCGGCATCAACAATCTGCGCGTGGGCGAGGCGATCCTGCAAGGCGGTGTCGAAACCTTTCGCGACGTGCCGTGGCCCGTACTCGAACCCGATGCCTGCCGGCTGACCAGCGACATCATCGAGGTCAAACTCAAGCCTTCGCGGCCGATCGGCACATCCGGCTACGACGCCTTCGGCAACCAGCCGGTCTTCGCCGACGAGGGCGATCGGCTGCGCGCCATCGCCAATATAGGCCGCGAGGACGTGCTGGTCGAAGGGCTGACGCCGATCGCCAAGGGGGTGAGGGTGCTCGGCGCTTCCAGCGACCATCTGCTGCTCGATGTGCAGGATGCCGATCCGCGACCTACCGTCGGCGACCGTGTCGCCTTCCGCATGAATTATGGCGCCATGCTTCTGGCGATGACCTCGGAATATGTCGAGAAGGCGCCGATGCACGACGTCGCGGATTTCTCCGGCCGCAAGATGGTGTCGATCTCGGCCGAACCGGAAGCCGGCGGGATTATCGCCCGCGAGGGAACCGGCGCGCGGCTGGAGGCAATGAATTTCGACGTGGTCGAACTCGCCGACGTCGAGCGGCCGCCCTCGGGCCTCGTCCGTCTCGCCGCCGGCGCAGATCGCCGTATCGCCCACAAGGCGCTGACCGCAACGGCGCGCGCCACGCATTCCTTCGGCCTGATCTGGATCGATTCCCTCGCCGCCCTGATGCCCGAGGACGAGGAGGCCGAAGACATGCCTGAAGTCTCGGTGCTGGCCCGCGCGCTCGGTCTCGATCACAAGCCCGGCGCGCTGCAGCCGCAGCTTTCGCCGGAAAATGTCGTCATCGTGGGCCTGCGCCATGCCGATCCGGCGGAGGCAAGGGTGCTCAAGGATTCGCGTGTCTCGGCCTTCACCATGACCGACATCGACGCCATGGGCATGCGCGACCTCATGCATGAGGCGATCCGCATCGCGACGTCGGGCACGCAGGGCTTTCACGTCAGCTATTCGCCGACGGCGACCGAATTTACCGGCTGGGCTGCGGGCTCGGGCGGGCTGACGGTGCGCGAGACGCATCAGGCAATGGAGGCGATCTCGCTGTCCGGCGGTCTGCTGTCGATGGATGTTTCCGGGCTGACCACCGGTCTGGAGCCGCGGATCGGCGCCGACGCCGTGAACTTCGTCATGTCGGCCTTTGGCAAGCGGATTTTGTGATCAGCCTTGCGCGTCGACTGCCGCGCGCCACGCGGTGACATAGGCCGCCCAGACCGGGTCGGTCTGCGGCTCAATTCTTTCGCCCTTGCCGTGCGTCACTGGCTGATCGGATGCGAGCAGTGCCGCGCCGATGCTGGTGCCGGTGGCCGCCTCGGAGGCGATGACGATGCGCGCGGTCGCTGCCGCCAGCATGCCGACAAAGAGCCGGTTGCGAGCAAACGGTCCTTCCACGGTGGTCGGGCCGTCGGCGCCGATCAGCTCGAGGCAGGTCGCCGTCATCAGTGCCAGATAGAAGGAAATGGCGGCGAACCGCTCGCCTTTGCTGATGCCCTCGGCACCAAGCCATGCCGCGGCATGGTGCGGGAACGGTCCCGATCCCTGCTGGGTAGAAGGCAAAAGCAGCATCTTTTTTGTCAGAACGGCCAGCACCTCGCTGCCGCTGCAGTCCTGCGGCTTGTCGTTGGTCAGCTGGGAAAACTCGCGGCCACCCATGAAACGCGCCGAGGGCACGGGGTCGCCCAGCGCGCTGACATTGACCAGCGTGTCGCGCGCAGCATCGAGCGCAATCTCTCTGCCGCCGACCGCCATCGATACCACCCAGGTGCCGGTCGAGACGACCGAGAAGGGCGGCTCGTCGGACAGAAGATGCGGCAATAGGGAGGCGTTGGAATCGTGCAGTCCGCAGAAAACCGGGGTCTGCGGATCGAGCCCGGTGCGCGCGGCAAGCGCCGGCAGGATCGGGCCGAGCTGGTCCCTGGCCGGCCGCACCGATGCCATCAGCCTGCGCCAATCCAGCCTGTCGACCATCGAGGAAAAGTCCGCCTCCCAAGGGCTCCACAGATCGGTGTGGCAGCCGAGCGAGGTCACCTCGTTGGCGGCAACGCCGGTCAGGCGCAGCGCCCAGTATTGCGGATACATCAGCATCGCGGCGGCCTTGGCGAATTCGGTGGGGAAACGCTTCTCAAGCCAGAAGAATTGCGCGCCGAGATTGAGACCGACCGGCAGGCGCGGTGTACCGGTTTCGGCGAAGGGCGGACGAACAGCATCATACTCCGCCGCCAACCTGTCGGGGCCATCTAACTCATAGTCTAGGACAGGCAGCACCAGCTCGCCCGAGGCGTCGACCAGCACGCCGGTCGCACCATGCGTGGTGATCGAAATCGCGTCGATACGCTGTTCGCGGTCGAGGCTGGCAAGGCTGTTGAGGATGAACCTCCACAGCGCCTCGACATCGTGATGCGGATAGGGCGCTTGCCGCAGCGGCGCGTTCGCCATGCGGCGCAACCCCACCTCGCTCAGCGTGACGAGATCGACCAGCGCCACCTTGGCGTTGGTCTTGCCGATGTCGATGACGGCGATGTGGCGCAGCGCACTCATGCCATATGGAACATTGTTTCCAGGGGGATGGCCACCGGTTGGTTGTCCGGCCTGGTCTCCATGATGTCGGCCATGTGCGCCCACCAGCGCTGCATCACCGGATGCTTCGGCAGGTCGGCCATGCCATGGTCGTCCCGCCGCCACAGCACGCCGAACAGGATGTTGGTGTCTTCATCGAGATGGATCGAATAATCGGCGACGCCGGCCTCTCTCAGCAGCGCCACCAGCGACGGCCAGATCTCATCGTGGCGCTTTTTGTACTCGGCTTTCATGCCGGGTTTGAGCTGCATCTTGAAGGCGTATTTCTCAGGCATCAGCTGTACCGCAGCCGCCGCCAGACGATCGGCAGTGCGATGACGACGATCAAGAGCAGGCCGATGAAGATCGACATGACGATGCCGGGCACGTTGAGCAGGCCGAGCCCGAAGGTCACCAGCCCCATGATGAAGGCGGCGAGCACGACGCCAACAATGCTGCCGGAGCCGCCCAGAATGCTGACGCCGCCCAGCACCACCATGGTGATGACCTCAAGCTCATAGCCCTGCGCGATTGACGGCCGCGTCGAGCCGAGCCGCGAGGTGATCAGCACCGAGGCGATGCCCGCCATCAGTCCGGTCATGCAAAACAGGATGAATTTGATGCGGCCGACGCGAACGCCGGAAAACTGTGCCGCGACCGGATTGTTGCCGATGGCAAAGACACGGCGGCCGAAGCTGGTGCGATGCAGCAGGAACCAGTAGGCGACGGCCGCGAGGAGGAAGAGCACCAGTTCGAACGACACCACCCACCAGACGTAACCCTGGCCCAAGAAAGCAAAACTCTCGGGATAGCCTTTGTAGGCCTGATCGCCGAGGATGATGAAGGCGATGCCGCGAAACAGGCTCATCGTGCCGATGGTGACGACGATGGACGGCAGGCCGAGCCTCGTCACCAACAGCCCGTTGAAGGCGCCGCAACCGAGCCCGACGACGATGCCGATAGCCACCAGCACCGGCGTGTCGGCGCCGGCCTGTACCGCCATGCCCATCATGGTCGAGGCGAGCGCGATGATGGCGGCGACCGACAGGTCGATCTCGCCCGAAATGATCAGCAGCGCCATGGCGAAGGCGATCAGGCCTTTCTCGGTGAAATTGAAGGTCAGGTCCGACAGCGAATAGGCATCTAGGAAATAGGGCGAGGCGAAACTGTTGATGGCGAAGATGGCGACGGCCACGACGACCAGCAGCGCTTCCCAGGAAAAGATCGCTGAAGAGAGCGGCTTGTCGAGCCGGTCGGGAATGTGGCGCGGGGCGGGGGTGTCGGTCATGCCGCTTCCGCTTTCCTCAGGATGATCCGTCCCTGCTGGCGTTCGCCGCGCGCGTTGAGCACGACGGCCAGGATGATGGCGCTGCCCGAAATCGCCATCTGCCAGAAAGGCGAGATGTTGATGACCGGCAGTGCGTTGGAGATGATGCCGAGGAACAGCGCGCCGAGCACCGCGCCCCCGACCGAGCCGATGCCGCCGGCAATCGAAATGCCGCCGATGACGCAGGCGGCGATGATATTGAGTTCATAGCCGTTGGCGACCTCGACCGAGGCGATGACATAACGAGAAATCCAGAGATAACCGGCGAGCCCGCCGATCATGCCTGAAATGCAGAAGACGATGAATTTGGTTCGGCCGACATCGATGCCGGCATAGACCGACGCCGTCGGGTTGACGCCGATGGCATAGATCGAACGGCCAAGCGCGGTTCGCGTCATCACCACGAAGAACAGCGCGATGACCAGTATGGCGATCCAGGACAGAACCGGAATGCCCAGGAAAGCTGCGCGCTGGAAGCCGATGAAGTCCGGGCTCATCTTGTCGGCATTGACCCAGGCGCCGCCGGAGAGGACGAAGGTGGCGCCGCGATAGATGGTGAGCGTGCCCAATGTCACCACGATCGAAGGGATGTTCAGCCGCCACACCAGCAGGCCGTTGATGGCGCCGAGCACCAGTCCGACGGCCAGCGCAATGACGATCAGCAGCGGGATAGGGATCGCCGGATGCGCAGCGTTCAGCATCGCCACCACCATGCCGGTGAAGCACAGGTTGGAGGCCATCGACAGGTCGATCGAGCGGGTCAGGATGACGACCATCTGTCCCAGCGCCAGGATCATCAGGATCGAGGTGTCGTTGAACACCTGGGCGAGATTGCCGGGGTCGGCAAAGGCCGGGAAACGCGTCGAGATCAGAGCAATCAAAACGACGATCGCCGCTGCCAGCCAGATCTCGCGGTATTTAAGGAGAGCCTTCATGCCGCGATCCCCGCTGCCGTCCGGACCAGCGTTTCGGCGTCCAGCCCCTTATTATCGTAGACCGCCGCAACCAGCCCTTCGCGCATGACGACGACGCGGTCGGACATGCCCAGAATCTCCGGCAGTTCCGACGACACCATGATCACCGACAGGCCCTGCGCGACGAGCTCGGCCATGAAGCCGTGCACGGCGGCCTTGGAGCCGATGTCGATGCCCTTGGTCGGCTCATCCAGGATGATCACCTTGGGCGCCGTCGCCAGCCATTTGGCGATGACGATCTTCTGTTGGTTGCCGCCCGACAGCGTGCCGACATCCTGGCTGAGCGAGGAGGCCCTGAGGTCAAGCCGCTCGGTGTAGGAGCGGGCGAGCGCGAATTCTTCCGACAATCGCAGCAGGCCGGATTTGGAGGTGCGCTTCAGCGAAGGCAGCGAGACATTCTGGAAGATCGGCAGGCCGATCACCACGCCCTGCTTGCCGCGCTCTTCCGGCACATAGACGATGCCGGCTTCGATGGAATCCGCCGCCGATTTCGGCGTGATCGTCTTGCCTTCCAGCGTGATCGTTCCACCCGATATGCGGGTGATGCCCGATATCGCCTGCATCACCTCTGACCGCCCGGCGCCGACAAGGCCGTAGAAACCGAGGATCTCGCCCTTGTGCAGTTCGAAGCCGATGTCGTTGAATTCGGTCGGGTGCGAAAGGCCAGCGACCGACAGCACCGGCGCGCCGATCTCGGCCTTGCGTTGCGGAAAGATGTGATCGACCGAGCGGCCGACCATCATGCGCACGATCTGGCTCTGGCCGGTATCCTTGATAAGGCCCTCGCCAACCATCTCGCCGTCGCGGAACACGGTGTAGCGATCGGCGATCCGATAGATCTCGTCGAACTTGTGGCTGATGAACAGGATCGCCTTGCCTTCCTCCTTGAGGAATTCGATCAGCAGGAAAAGCTCCTCGATCTCCTTCATCGAAAGGGCTGCGGTCGGCTCATCCATGATGACGATCTGCGCATCGATCGACATCGCGCGAGCAACCGCTACCAGATGCTTGTTGGCGATGCCGAGGTCTTTCAGCCGCGCATCGGCGTTGATATGGCCGGCATGCATGGTGTCGAGCACTTCGCGCGCGTGTTTTCGCATGGTGCGCCAGTCGATGGTGCCTAGCCGCGTGCGCGGCGCATGGCCGAGAAAAATGTTTTCGGCGACGCTCAGATCGTCGAACAGCACGGTTTCCTGATGAATGGCGGTGACGCCGTGGCCGAAGGCGGCATGCGCGCTGGGCAGGGTGACGGCCTGGCCGTCAATGCTGATCGTGCCGGCGTCGGGCTGGTAGATGCCGGTCATGATCTTGACCAGCGTCGACTTGCCGGCACCGTTTTCACCGATCAGCGCCGTAACCTGGCCGGGGTAAAGCGACAGGCTGACATTGTGCAGCGCGCGCACGCCGGGAAAGCTTTTGGAGACGCCGGACAGCGTCAGGCGCGGGGCAGGACCCGTGGGCTCCTCCTTCGCAATGCCGTGCTGGGCTGTCGTGTCCATATCCGTATCAAGCCCTGAAACAAGGTCCGTTTAAAGTCGCGGCGGGATTTTGGTCCCGCCGCGCTTGGTCCGAGACGTCCGAGATCAGTAGATCTTGGAGAACTTTTCGATGTTGGACTTGTCGAACTGGAAGGGCGGAGCCATCGCAGCCGAGTTGCTGTCATCGAGCGTGACCTTGCCGACGCGGCCGATCGACAGCGTTGCGCCCGGCTTTGCCTCTTCCTTCTTCACCGCCAGATCATGAGCGAGGTAGACGGCGGAGTAGCCGAGGTCGATCGGATTCCAGAGGGCAACCGCCTGGCTGGAACCGTTGTCGATGAACTTCTTGAACTCCGACGGCAGCGCCAGACCCGTGACATTGACCTTGCCGATCAGGTTCGCGTCGGTGACGACCTGGGCAGCGGCAACGACGCCGACGGTGGTCGGCGCGATGATCGCCTTGAGGTTCGGATAGGATTTCAGCAGGCCCTTGGCTTCGTCGGTGCTCTTGGCCGAATCGTCATCGCCGTAGACGGTGGCGACGAGTTTGATCTTGGGGAATTTCTCCGGCAGGATTTTCTTGGCCGCGTCGATCCAGGCGTTCTGGTTGGTCGCGGTCGACGAAGCCGACAGAATGGCGACTTCGCCGCCTTCCGGCAGATAGTCGGCGGCAAGCTTGATGATGGTCTCGCCGATCAGGCCGGTGTCGGACGGGTTGAGGTGCAGCTGGCGGCCTTCCTTGGCGACGCCCGAATCCCACGAGATGACGGTGATGCCGCGCTCCATCGCCTTCTTCAGCACCGGCACCAGCGCGTCGGCGTCATTGGCCGAAATCGCAATGGCGTTGACCTTCTGCGCGATCAGCGAATTGACCACTTCGATCTGCGCTTCGGCGGTCGCCTTGGTCGGGCCGGTGTAGATGATGTCGACATCGCCGAGTTCCTTGGCCGCCTCTTCGGCACCCTTGTTGGCGGCGTCGAAGAAGCCGTTGCCGAGCGACTTCACCACCAGCGCGATCTTGACGTTCTCGGCATAGGCGGCATTCACGAACATGGCGGCCGAGAACGCGGCCGTCACCATCAATTTCTTCAGAAAGCTCATCGTATTTCCTCCCTTGAGCGTTGCATTCCATCGTCGCTGCGGTTGGCCTCAGGCCTGCAGCGAGGATTCTTCCTTTGCCGACTTGCGGGCGACGATCAGCGTCACACCCGCGGCCTCCAGCATGTTGGCTTCGCGATCCTCGATGCCGTCATCGGTGATGACGGTGGCGATGCGCTTGAGCCCGCACAGGATCAGGCTCGAGCGCTGGCGGAATTTCGATGAGTCGACCAGCACCACCAGTTCGTCGGCCTGGTCGATCAGTTTCTGCTCCGCCTGGATCAGCAGCGGGTCGCCTTCCATCAGGCCAAGCGGCCCGAGCCCTTGAGCGCCCATGAACATGCGGCGCGCGTAGAAATTACGCGTCACGTCATTGTCGAAGGGCGAGAGGATGATGTTCTGCTCGCGGTAGATGGTGCCGCCCGACAGCATGACGGTGTTCTTCGAATGCTTGAGCAGATGCTCGGCGATGGGGAACGAATTGGTGAAGATCGGCATGCGGCGTCCGGTCAGGAAATGCACCATCTGGAAGGTGGTGGTGCCGCCATTGATGATGATCGGCTCGCCGTCCTTGCACAGCTCCACCGCTTCGCGCGCAATCGCGCGCTTCTGCGAAGCGTTAAGCGTTTCGTTGACGGAAAAGGGCCGGCCGGCGAGGCCGATGAACTGCGGTGGCGAGATCGCCTCGGCGCCGCCACGCACGCGACGCAGGCGCTTTTGCACATGAAGAGCCGCGATATCGCGCCGGATCGTCGCCTCGGAGGAGTCCGTCAGGTCGACCATCTCCTGCACCGTCACCACAGGCTTTTCCTGGACGGCGGACAGAATGATCCTGTGGCGCTCTTTTTCGTGCATGGTTCCTCCCTGCATGGTCATGAGGCACTAGAAAACCACCAGTGTCAATCATTTCCGCTCATATAATTTCATTGTGCAGTGCAATATGATCGATCTTGATCGTTTATGATTGACAACCGAGATGCTTGCGTAGACATTTCCGGCAAAATGGACCGCGCCTTTTGCGTCCCAGGGAGGATAATCATGCTCGACAAGCGCTCCGGCTCGCGCCTTGCCAACCTTTGGGACGATGCTAAAGCCAAGGGGCTGAGCGAGCCTGAGCTTCTGGTCTATCGCTCCAACACGCTCGGCTCCGACAAGCGTGTCACCAATTATGGCGGCGGCAACACCTCGTCCAAGATCCGGCAGAAGGACCCGCTCTCCGGCGCCGAAGTCGAAGTGCTATGGGTCAAGGGCTCGGGCGGCGACAGCGCCTCGATCAAGCTGGACGGTTTCGCCACGCTTTACATGGACAAACTGCAGGCGCTGAAAGGCCTTTATCGCGGCGTCGCGCATGAGGACGAGATGGTGGGCTATCTTCCCCACTGCACCTTCAATCTCAACCCGCGCGCGGCCTCGATCGACACGCCGCTGCACGCCTATGTGCCGAAGCCGTTCGTCGATCACATGCATCCCGATGCCATTATCGCGATTGCCGCGGCCAAGGGTTCCAAGGCGTTGACCAAGGAGATCTTCGGTGACGCTATCGGCTGGCTGCCGTGGAAGCGGCCGGGCTTCGAACTTGGCCTGTGGCTGGAGAAATTCTGCGTCGAACACCCCGAGGCCAAGGGCGTCATCCTCGAAAGCCACGGCCTGTTCACCTGGGGCGACACACCCAAGGAATGCTACGAAACGACCATTTCGGTCATCAACCAGGCGATCGAATGGTTCGAGCGCCGCTCCGAGGGGCTCGCCATATTCGGCGGCGAAGTCGTCAAATCGCTCGACGCGGCTGAGCGCCGCGCCATCGCGGCAAGACTGATGCCGAGAATACGCGGCCTGATTTCGGAGAAGAGCCACAAGCTCGGCCATTTCGACGACTCCGCCGCCGTGCTCGAATTCGTCAACTCCAGGGATTTGCGCCCGCTGGCGGCGCTCGGCACTTCATGCCCGGATCATTTCCTGCGCACAAAAATTCGCCCGCTGGTTATCGAGTTCGACCCAGCGAAGCCCGACGTCGAAGCCGTGATTGCGCGCCTCGCCGAGGATATTGCTGAGTACCGTGTCGGCTACCAGGCCTATTACGAAAGCTGCAAGCATCCGGACTCGCCCCCGATCCGTGACCCCAACGCCGTGGTCTACCTGATGCCCGGCGTCGGCATGTTCACCTTCGCCGGCGACAAGGCCACCGCCCGCATCTCTGGCGAATTCTACGTCAACGCCATCAACGTCATGCGCGGAGCCTCGACCGTCTCGTGCTATGTCGGCCTGCCGGCGCAGGAGGCCTTCGACATCGAATACTGGCTGCTCGAGGATTTGAAGCTGCAGCGCATGCCGAAGCCGAAGTCGCTCGCCGGCCAAATCGCGCTGGTCACCGGCGGCGCCGGCGGCATCGGCCGCGCCACCGCCAGCCGGCTGCTGCGCGAAGGCGCCTGCGTGGTGCTGGCCGATATCGACGAGGCCGCACTTGCCAGCGCCAATGACGAACTGGCGAAAGCCTATGGCAAGGACTTCGTCCGGCCGGTGCTGATCAACGTCACCGCGGAGGAGCAGGTGATTTCCGGCTTCGCCCAGACAGCCGTCGAGTTCGGCGGCATTGATATTCTCGTCTCCAACGCAGGCCTCGCCTCCTCGGCGCCGATCGAGGAGACGACGCTGGCGCTGTGGAACAAGAACATGGACATATTGTCGACCGGCTATTTCCTGGTCTCGCGCGAAGCCTTCCGGCTGTTTCGCGCCCAGAAGATCGGCGGCAATGTCGTCTTCGTCGCCTCCAAGAACGGCCTTGCCGCGTCACCCAACGCCGCCGCCTATTGCACCGCCAAGGCGGCCGAAATCCATCTCGCCCGCTGCCTGGCGCTGGAAGGCGCGGAAGCCCAGATCCGGGTCAATGTCGTCAATCCGGACGCCGTGCTGCGCGGTTCGAAGATCTGGACCGGCGAGTGGAAGGAACAGCGCGCCGCCGCCTACAAGATGTCGACCGACGATCTGGAAGAACACTACCGCTCGCGCTCGATGCTGAAGCGCTCGGTGTTTCCCGAAGACATTGCCGAAGCGATTTATTTCTTCGCCTCCGACATGTCGGCCAAATCCACCGGCAACATCATCAACGTCGACGCCGGCAACGCGCAGAGCTTTACGCGCTGAGTTAAGGGCGGAGCGCTTCTCTTCTCCCCGTCACTATAAGGGGAGAAGGTGGCCCGAAGGGCCGGATGAGGGGCAGCGCTGACTGAACGCATTGGGAGGAATAGCACTTGTCCGAAACCATCATCGCCGCCGATCTCGTCTCCAGCCACAACGCCCAGCGCAAACCCGACCTCGAGCGCGACTACGCCTCTCTCGGCGAACGCCTCGACCGCCGCGGCATCGCCATCGATGCCATCCGCGACAAGGTCGAGAAATTCGCCGTCGCCATTCCGTCCTGGGGCGTCGGCACAGGCGGCACGCGGTTTGCCCGTTTTCCCGGCGCCGGCGAGCCGCGCGACATTTTCGACAAGATCGAGGACTGCGCCGTCATCAGCCAACTGACGCAGGCGACGCCGACCGTCTCGCTGCATATACCGTGGGACAAGACCGATCCGAACCGGCTGAAGCAGGCGGCCTCGCGCTTCGGCCTCGGCTTCGACGCCATGAATTCCAACACCTTCTCGGATGCCAGGGACCAAAAACTGTCCTACAAGTTCGGGTCGCTGTCGCATGCCGATGCCGGCACGCGCCGGCAGGCAGTCGAGCACAATCTTGAATGCATCGAGATCGGCAAGACGCTTGGTTCCAAAGCGCTGACGGTGTGGATAGGCGACGGCTCGAATTTCCCCGGCCAGGTCAATTTCGCCAAAGTCTTCGAGCGCTATCTCGACGCGATGAAGGAGATCTATGCCGGACTGCCCGCCGACTGGAAGCTGTTCACCGAACACAAAATGTACGAGCCGGCCTTCTATTCGACGGTCGTGCAGGACTGGGGCACTAACTACCTCATATCCAAGGAGCTGGGCAACAAGGCCTACTGCCTGGTCGACCTGGGCCACCATGCGCCCAACGTCAACATCGAGATGATCGTGTCGCGGCTGATCCAGTTCAAGAAACTCGGCGGCTTCCATTTCAACGATTCGAAGTATGGCGACGACGATCTCGATGCCGGCTCGATCGATCCCTATCGGCTGTTCCTGGTCTTCAACGAACTGGTTGATGCCGAGCTTTCCGGCGCCGAGGGTTTCGATCCCGCTCACATGCTCGACCAGAGCCACAACGTCACCGACCCGATCGAAAGCCTGATGCTGTCGGCAGTCGAGGTGCAGCGCGCCTATGCGCAGGCGCTGCTGGTCGACCGCAAGGCGCTCGAGGGTTTCCAAGACGGCAATGATGCGCTGATGGCGACGCAGACGCTGAAAGCTGCCTACCGCACCGATGTCGAGCCGATCCTTGCCATGGCGCGGCTGAACACAGGCGGCGCCATTGATCCAGTCGCCGCATATCGCGCGGCGGGCTACCGGGCGAAGGTCGCGGCGGAACGGCCGGCGGTTGTGGGCGGGTCAGGCGGGATTGTTTGAGATTGGCTAATCTCCACCACAGGGGGGAGATTAGCTTGCCTCTGCCGGCAGGCGAACATCAATATGTGTTCGCTCATATTGATGATGGACTCGGCCGCTCCATGTAGCTCTTCTAGGCACACCGCACTTGGAGCACCGCCATGCCCTTGACCCGCCGGACGCTGATTGGCGTCACCCTTTCGCTCGCAATTGCGCTCGCGCCATCCGGCGCGCTCCATGCCGCATCGCCTCAACCTGCGAAGGGCGAGCACGGCATGGTCGTCACCGCCCAGCATCTGGCGTCGGAAGCCGGCGTCGAGGTGCTGAAGAAGGGCGGCAATGCCGTCGATGCGGCGGTCGCCGTCGGCTATGCGCTCGCCGTCGTCTACCCTAATGCCGGCAATATCGGCGGTGGCGGGTTCATGACCATCCGCTTCAAGGACGGCAAATCGACCTTCCTCGATTTCCGCGAGCGCGCGCCGCTGGCGGCAACCAAGACCATGTATCTCGACAAGGACGGCAATCCGGTGAAGGGCGCCAGCCTTGATGGCTACCTTGCGGTCGGCGTACCGGGTTCCGTGGCAGGGTTCGAGATGGCTCGTGAAAAATATGGCACGCTGCCACGCCAGGATTTGATGGCGCCGGCAATTGCCTATGCCAAGGATGGCTTCATCCTCGACCAGGGCGACGCTGCTTCATTCGCGAGCAATGCCGCACGGCTGGCGAAGGACCCTGCCGCCGCCGCCATCTTCCTGAAGCCGGACGGCAAACCCTATGGCGCCGGCGAGCGTCTCCTCCAGCCCGATCTTGCAGCCTCGCTCGCCGCCATCTCCGAAAAAGGCGCCGACGCCTTCTACAAAGGCGCCATCGCCGACGCCATCGTCAAGGCGAGCGGCGCCAAGGGCGGCATTCTGGCCAACTCAGACTTCGAGCAATATAAGGTACGCGAGCTGCAACCGGTGAGCTGCACCTATCGGGGCTATGAGATCACGTCCTCGCCGCCGCCAAGCTCCGGCGGCGTCATCATCTGCGAAATCCTCAACGTGCTGGAGGGCTACCCGCTGTCTTATCTCGGCGCCCGCTCGGCCGAGACCGTGCATGTCATGGTCGAGGCGATGCGCTACGCCTATGTGGACCGCAACTCGGCGCTCGGCGATCCCGATTTCGTCGACAATCCGGTCTCGAAACTGCTCGACAAGGGTTACGCCAAGGAGATCCGCGACAAGATCGACCCGTTCCGCGCCGGCGTCTCGCAGGATTTGATGCCGAAGGGCTTCGGCGAGTCGAAGGAAACGACGCACTATTCGATCATCGACGATGACGGCAATGCGGTCGCGGTCACCTATACGCTGAACGGTTCGTTCGGCGCCGGCCTGGTCGCCGACGGCACCGGCATCCTGCTCAACAACGAGATGGATGATTTCACCCAGAAGCCTGGCGTGCCCAACCTCTACGGTCTCGTCCAGGGAGAGGCCAATGCCATCCAGCCGAAGAAGACGCCGCTGTCATCGATGAGCCCGACCATCGTCGCCAAGGACGGCAAGCCGTTCATGGTTATCGGCAGCCCCGGCGGCTCGCGCATCATCACCATCACGCTGGAAGCCATCGTCAACGTCATCGACCACGGCATGAACATCCAGGAGGCGATCGACGCATCGCGCATCCACCATCAATGGCTGCCCGACACGATCTATGTCGAACCGTTCGGCCTGTCGCCCGACACTGAAAAACTGCTGGCCGGCATGGGCTACCACCTCGATCTCGCGGATTCTACCTGGGGTCAGGCGGCCGGCATTCTTGTCGGCGGCAAGAGCCTGGCGGAAATCGAGAAGGGCGGCGGCGCCCGCTACAACGGCGCCATCGACAGCCGCGCCGCATCCGGCGAGGCGATTGGCTACTGATCAAAACAAGAGATTGATCAGAGGACGAGCGTAAGCGTCGACCCGACGAGCATCAGCGCCGCGATCACGACGAACGCCGCGTAGATGCGGGGACGGTCGAGGAGCAGCGCATTGCCCGATATCCAGGCCGCGGTTGCGCCGCCAAGCGCAAACAGGAAGCCGTTCCGGTGACCAAAGGTCATGGAAGCGGCCATCAGCCCGCCAATGATCAGCGCGCCGAAGACGATGATCACGGCAACGGCGTATTTCTCGAAGTCGTTGCCGCCGCCCATGGCCGGGCCGATCGCGTTCAAATTCGTCAGATCGTCCGGATCGAACGGGTTGGTCGATCCATATTCATCTTGACCGACAGGTTCTCGCATCATTCATTCTCCGCTGACCGGCAACAAATCATCAACATCTGCCGAGCGCAACCGGATCGCGCCGTGCCGAAGGCCGCCGATGCGGTCTTCAACACTTTCTGATGCCGACTTGCCACGGTTTTTTTGCGCCGGTTCACAAAATCTACCTGCTTTCGGGTCCACACGCCTGAATACCTGGAAAATGAATTACCTGGAAAAATCGCTGCGCACGATGCGGTGCCGCTGCAGCTTGTCGTAGAAGGTCTTGCGCGGAATGCCGAGCGCTTCAATCGTGCGCCGGACATCGCCGTCATTGCGGCCAAGCGCCTCGCGGATGACATTGGCTTCATAGCGTTCCAGCCGTTCCGGCAGTGAGCTGGCGTCATCCGGCTCCGCCGGGGCGGAAGGTGGCGCTTGCGCCGCTTCCTCGAGTCCCAGCACGAAACGCTCGGCGAAATGCGCGAGTTCACGCACATTGCCCGGCCAGTCGTGCTGGCTCAGATGGCGGTGCACTGAGGCAGGCACGGCTGGCATTTGCCGGCGGAAGCGGCCGGCTGCACGCTCGGCGAAGTAGAAGAACAGCAGGGCGACGTCGTCGCGGCGTTCGCGCAGCGGCGGGATCGAGATCGTCACCACATTGAGCCGGTAGTAGAGATCCTCGCGGAAGGCGCCGCGCCGGCTGGCGTCGCCGAGATCGACCTTGGCGGCGGCGACGACGCGCAGGTCGACCGGCCGGATTTCATTGGTGCCGAGCGGCGTCACCTCGCGCATTTCCAGCACCCGCAGCATCTGCACCTGGGTCGAGGCCGGCATGCTTTCGATCTCGTCGAGGAACAGCGTGCCGCCGCTCGAATGCTCGATCCGGCCGATGCGCTTCTTCTGTGCGCCGGTGAAGGCGCCGGCCTCATGGCCGAACAGCTCGCTTTCGATGACCGTGTCCGGCAGCGCGCCGCAATTCAGCGCCACGAAATTGCCCCTGGCGCGGCGGCTCCAGCGATGCAGCAGGCTCGCCACCACCTCCTTGCCGGAGCCGGTCTCGCCGGTCACCAGAACGTCGACATCGGTATCGGCGATTTGCCGCAGCGTCCGGCGCAATCGCTCCATCGCCAGCGTCTGCCCGATCAGCGGCAGGCCGTCCTGCGCCTGTTCGGCGCTTTCGCGCAAGGCGCGGTTCTCCATCACCAGCCGGCGCTTTTCCGCCGCCCGTGCCACACTTTGCGCCAGCCGGTCGGCGGCGAAAGGCTTGGTGATGAAGTCGTAGGCGCCATCCTTGATCGCCTTGACCGCAACCGCGATGTCGCCATGCCCGGTGACCAGGATTACCGGAATGTCGGCATCAAGCTGCAAGACGCGGTCGAAGAGCTGCAGGCCGTCAATGCCGGGCATGCGGATGTCGGACACCACCACGCCGGGAAAATTGGCGTCGAGCCCGGCCAGCGCCTCGTTCGCCACCGCAAAGGCCGAGACGGAAAAACCAGCGAGTTCCAGCGTCTGCCGCGTGGCCCTCCGCAATTCGCTATCGTCGTCGATCAATACGACCGGTGCGGTGTCCATCATGCTGCCCTGGCGAGGTGAATGGTAAAGCGCGTGCCGGCCTGGTCGCTCGCCACCTCGATGCGTCCGCCATAGTCGGCGACGATGTCCTGCGAGATGACGAGGCCGAGCCCGAGGCCTTTTTCCTTCGAGGTGTTGAACGGCGTGAACAATGACTTGAGGATGGCAGGCGAAATGCCCGGCCCATTGTCGGCGACGGCAAGCGCCACGCCGTCGGCCGTCTCCTGGGCCGACACCTGCACCCTGGCGCCGTCGCGCCCGTCCAGCGCTTCCAGCGCATTCTGGAACAGGTTGATCAGCACCTGTTCGAGCCGCAGCCGGTTGCCCATCACCTTGAGCGTTACCGGCGGAAGCGTGATATCGAGTGCGTCCAGCCGACCGGCAAAGCGGCTTCTGAGCAGCACCACGGCGCCCTCGATGACGCCGCGCAATTCGACCGGTTCGGCTGCCGTGCGCCCCTTGCGGGCAAAGACCTTCAACTCTTCGGTGATGCCGCCGATGCGCTCGGTCAGCGCGGCAATCGCGCCAAGGTTCTCCTCGGCCGAGGCGGTCTGCTTGCGCTCCAGGAACACACGCGCATTGTCGGCATAGGCGCGGATCGTCGCCACCGGCTGGTTGATCTCATGCGCGACCCCGGCGGCAACCTGGCCGAGGGTAGCAAGACGGTTGGCCTGCACCAATTCCTGCTGCATGACCTGCAGCTTGGCTTCGGTGCTGCGGTGATCGGTGATCTCGGCCTGCAGCCGGTCGCGCGCCAGGCTGAGGTCATGCGTACGCTCGACGACGCGGCGCTCAAGCTCGATGCGCGCTGCCTGTTCGGCAGCGATGCGCATCTGCGCCGACTGACGGCGCCACAGGAGATAGCCGGCCAGCGCCAGCAACGGCACCACGACGCCCAGCGCCAGCAGCCGCATCTCACGCACCGCAGCCGCGATCGGCGCTTCGACCGGCACGAGATAATCGAGCCGCCATGGCGTCGATTGGACCAGTGTCGAAAGCCTGAGATATTCGGCATCGCTGCCGCCCGGTGTTATCGCATGCACCATCGACACGTCAGGGCTCAATGCCTCGGGGCGTGTGATCGGCAAGGGGATCAGCGGCGCGTTGCCGAATTGCTGGCTGCTCCGGATGGCGGCAGCCACCGGGCCGGTCAGCGGCGCGGTGGTCATGAAGCGCCAGGACGGCACGCTGGTGATCAGCACGACGCCGTGGTCGTCGCTGACATAGGCCGGCCGGTTGGCCTCATGCCAGTCGGCTTCAAGCTGGTCGAATTCCATCTTGACGACGACGACGCCGAGCGGTGCCGCCGCATTGCCGACGCGACGCGAAATATAGAGGCCCGGGCGCTTGCTGATGTTGCCCAGCGCAAAATATTCGGCCGTTCTCGATTGCATGGCGCCGGAGAAATAGGCGCGGAAACCATAGTCGTTGCCGACGAAGCTGGTTGTTTCGCGCCAGTTGCTGGAGGCGATCGCAAACCCGTCGACGCCGGTGACGTAAAGCACCGAAGCCTTGGTGCCGGAGACCAGCCCTTCGAGCTTGCGGTTGAGCACGTCGATCGTGACAGCGCCCTTGTTCTGCAGGGCGTCATGCACCTGCTGGTCCTCGGACAAGAGCAGCGGCAGCGCCCGCGGGCTTTCCAGCACGGCGCGCAGCAACGCAACCTTCAGATTGGCATCGGTGCGGCCTTGCGCCGCCAGTGCCGCGACCTCGGCGCGGCGCGAGTAGAGGCCGGCGCCGGTGAGCGCCGTGGCAACGATCACCAGCGCGATCGCCGCAAACAGCAGCCAGGCGCGACGCGCGCGTTTGCCGAGTTGCTCGGGCGTCGGCGACAGGACCGCGGCAGGGCGTTGCAGCATTCCCTATTTGTGCATGATTTCGCACAAAGCACAATTCAGTCATGCGGATGTCCGCACTTGCGGTTGCGGCGCACCAGCTCGGTCGACAAAGATCTCCAACAAAATCAATGGATACGGTAATGCCGCTCAGTCTGGCACGGCAGTTGCAGTGACCAGTACAGCAGTCGCGAGGCTGCGGAAACAACTTGCCCCGGGAGGTCGAGCTTTCGATCGGGGCGCCATGGAGGACGTCATGCAGCCAGCATTCGCTGCCGCCGAACCGCGCGGCAAGCTACCCTTTTACCGTCATCTCTACGTGCAGGTCCTGACGGCGATCGCCGCCGGCATCCTGCTCGGTCATTTCTATCCCGAACTCGGTGCTTCGCTGAAGCCGCTCGGCGATGCCTTCATCAAGCTGGTCAAGATGGTGATCGCGCCGGTCATCTTCCTGACGGTGACCACAGGCATTGCCGGCGTCTCCGACCTGAAAAAGGTTGGCCGCGTCGCCGGCAAGGCGATGATCTATTTCCTGGTCTTTTCGACCCTGGCGCTGGTCGTCGGCATGGTCGTCTCCAACGTCGTCCAACCGGGCGCCGGCATGCACATCAATGCGGCGACGCTCGACCCCTCGAAGGTCGCCACCTTCACCGAGAAGGCGCATGACACGACCATCGTCGGCTTCCTGCTCAACATCATCCCCGACACCATCACCGGCGCCTTCGCGCAAGGCGACATCCTGCAGGTGCTGTTCTTCTCGGTGCTGTTCGGCATCTCTCTCGCTCTGGTCGGCGAGCGCGGCCGCCCGGTCGTCGATTTCCTGCAGGCGCTGACCTCGCCTATCTTCCGCCTGGTCGCCATCCTGATGAAGGCCGCCCCCATCGGCGCCTTCGGCGCCATGGCCTTCACCGTCGGCAAATACGGCATCGGCGCGATTGCCAACCTCGCCTTTCTGATCGGCACCTTCTACCTGACGTCGCTGCTCTTCGTGCTGGTCGTGCTCGGCGCTGTCGCTTGGTACAACGGCTTCTCGATCCTCGCCTTGATCCGCTACATCAAGGAAGAGCTGCTGCTGGTGCTCGGCACCTCGTCCTCGGAAGCCGCTCTTCCCGGCCTGATGGCCAAGATGGAGCGCGCCGGCTGCAACCGCTCGGTGGTCGGCCTGGTCATCCCGACCGGCTATTCCTTCAACCTCGACGGCACCAACATCTACATGACGCTGGCGGCGCTGTTCATCGCCCAGGCGACCGATACGCCGCTCACCTATGGCGACCAGATTCTGCTGCTGCTGGTTGCCATGCTGAGCTCCAAGGGTGCCGCCGGCATCACCGGCGCCGGCTTTATCACGCTGGCCGCCACGCTCTCTGTCGTGCCTACGGTACCCGTTGCCGGCATGGCGCTGATCCTAGGGGTCGACCGCTTCATGTCGGAATGCCGGGCGCTGACCAACTTCGTCGGCAATGCAGTGGCGACGATCGTTGTGGCGCGCTGGGAAGGCGAACTCGACCAGACCAAGTTCGCCGCCGCCATGGCCGGCACATTGTCCGAGGAAGCCGACCTGGCGCTGTCGGGCGATCTGCAGCCCGCTTGACCGCTCCGGGCACTGACGTTTGAGCACAAGGCCGCAGCCGATTCGGTTGCGGCCTTTCCTTTTCCGCCTGCACGTGGCTGGCGCTGGCCGGGCCCTCCCGGGTAGGGTGCGGACGTAAAACCGAAAGGCCGGCGCATGAGCAATCCGTACCCCGAAATCTACCTCGTCCGTCACGGCGAGACGGAGTGGAGCGCTTCGGGAAAACACACCGGCCGCACCGACATACCGTTGACGGCAAAGGGCGAGGCGGCAGCTCGCGGCGTGGCAGACCGGCTCAAGGATCTGTCCTTCCAGGCGGTGTGGTCGAGCCCGTCGCAGCGCGCCTTCAGCACCTGCACGCTTGCCGGCTTCGGCGCTGCTGCCGTCAAGAAGGACGACCTGCAGGAATGGGACTATGGCGCCTATGAGGGCGTTAAGACCAAGGAGATTGTTGTGCAGCGCCCCGGCTGGCAATTGTTCCGTGACGGCTGTCCCGACGGCGAGTCGGTAGCGGATGTTGGCGCCAGGGCCGACAGGATCATCGCCGGGCTGCGGGCAATCGAGGGCAATGTGCTGGTGTTTTCAAGCTCGCATTTCCTGCGCGTGCTGGCCGCGCGCTGGCTCGGTCTGCCACCCGAAGGCGGTGCGCACTTCGTACTTGATACCGCGAGCCTCAGCATCCTCGGCTATGAGCACGATCTGAGCGAGCCGGTGATACGCAGGTGGAACCAGAAGTAGGGTTCGCGGCAAGCCTGCCTCTTAACGCGCGAGCACCGCCAATTCCTCCGATGTCAGATGCCGCGCCTTGCCCTTGGCGAGTTCGCCGAGCTGCAAACCGCCGATCGCCACCCGAACCAGCCTCAGCACCTCGATGTCGAATGCCCCGAGCAGGCGGCGGATCTGGCGGTTGCGGCCCTCGTCGAGCACGATTTCCAGCCAGGCAGTGCGGCCGCCGCTGCGCAGCAGTTCGATCGAACTTGCGGTCAGCAGTTCGCCGTCGACGATCGCTCCGTCGCGAAAGCGCGCCAGCATCGCTTCGTCGGGCGCGGTGCCGATCTGGACATGATAGGTCTTGGCGACATGCGAGGCCGGATCGAGCAGGCGGTTGGCCCAGCGCGTGTCGTTGGTCATCAGCAACAGGCCTTCGCTGGCCTTGTCGAGGCGGCCGACCGGCGACACGAAAGGCAACTCCAGTTCCACCAGGCAGTCATAGACGGTGCCACGATCCTGCGGGTCATCGCGCGTGGTGACCTGTCCGCGCGGCTTATTGATCATCAGGTAGACTTTTGCCTCGCCGACGATCTGCTCGCCGTCGACAGCGATGCGGTCGCGGCCGAGATCGACACGCAGCGACGGATCGCGCACCACCTTGCCGCCAACCCGCACGCGCCCTTCGGCTATCAGCAGCTCGGCCTGCTTGCGCGAACACAGGCCGAGTTTGGAAAGCGCCCGGTTCAGGCTGACGCCTGCCTTGGCGGCCTGGTGTCGGGCGATGTCTGGTGGCCGTGCCATGTCCTGCTTGCCATCCCAATGATCGGCATCGACAAATGCCACGCCCCGCATTGGCTTCGCAACCTGCCGCGGCATCAACATCACGGGTCGCGGGAGCGGGGCTGTTCTCAAATACGATGTGTCAGGGGGTCGGGCTCAACAGCCCGCCATGGAACGCTGCCCCGCGACGGACGTTGTTGCCGACGAGCGATTTGTCGCGAAAGGCACCGCCATGAAGAAAATCTACCAAAAGCCGACGCTCGTGAAGCGAGGCAGGCTCACCAGCCTGACGGCTCAGATCGTCGCTTCTGGGGTCATTCTGGGGGAATGATCCCCCAGATAAGGGAAGGGATAAATCGATGAGCGAGCGCGGCGTTGATTTCCTGCAGGGCTGGATCCACGAGCACCTGCCGGGCGAACTGCCTGCCGACAAGGCAACGGCTCGAACCCTGACCACGCGAGCTGCCCTGGATGCTCGGCATTTAGGCCTTGAGGTCAGCGAGATCGAAGAGGATCTCGGTCCGCTGGAACGGGTGATTTTCGAGGCGCTGGATCAGCCCGATATCTGAGCCCCCGATATGAGCCCATTGCAGGCGATATTGGCCCATCGCCATCCTGGCGGGGGCTTTTCCGTGATGGCATCCGTGGGTGCGCAGCCCTAGGCAGCCCGCGCAGCTGACGCTCCCCGTGCCGGCGGCAATTCGAACACAGTGGCGCCGTTCTCTCGGCCGCGTTCGACATAACCGATGACACGGAACCATTTGCCGACGTCGGCCCGCTGCAGCCAGCTGCGCGAGTGGATGGGAAGGTTGCCGGCCAGCGCCTGAATGTGGCGGATGTGGCGCCTGCAGAAGCGGACCGTCGCGGCGCTGAAGAAACCCTCCTGCGCGGCAAACAGCGTGTCGGCGGCGTCGCTGTTCTCGTGCCAGGCGACGATCGCCACCGTCTTGTCGCCCTCGACCAGCGCGTGCGCTCGGCCTTCCTTCAAATTCATCATCAGATTGTCGTAGGCGACCTTGCTGTCCTTGCCGGCGGCCACATACTCGTCCGACATCCGCGTGGACAGATCACGGAAGACACTTTCGAGATCGCCGATCGTAGCTGCGCGTGCTCGCATTTCTCCTCCTGCAGCCCCGGCAGGCAGTTTGCCCTAGGTGGAGGGGATCACCAAGCAAAGCGAATCCGCCATTTGGCCGATGGGCGCAAAGTGATTTCATTGGGCGGCAAATGTTGGACGCCGCCATCTCCTATCGCGGCAAGCCTGTCATTCGCGTTGCGCCGGTTTTCGTATTTGCTTGACATTGGGCTGATGGAGGCGCGGGTTGCGCCGGGCGTTTGGGCCTTGGGGCATATTTCAATGAAAGAAGTATACGAAAAGCCGGTCCTGCACCGGAAGGGCAAACTTGCGGCGCATGTTGCTTCGCCTACGTCAGGTGGCGGCGGAACCATTGACGTTCCGCCATCCACTGACGAGACTTGATATAGACCTCCACTGAGCGCGAGACTTGCTGATCAACAGAAAGCCCGCTGGCTCAGGCTGGCGGGCTTCTTTCGTTTCTGGAACCATTTCAGTGCATGCCGAATTGACTCGCGATCGCGTTCGGGAGGGGAAGCATGCAAGACCAGCATGTCGATGAGCCGGTTCGCGTGGCGCTCGGCAGGTCCGGAAACACCATCTACAAGGTGGAGCGCGTGGCGCAGGCCGCCGACATCCTGATGAACCGCTGGCCCGCGAAGACGGGCCGCTATCACGTCGCCGCCCGCAAGGCCTGCCTCGGCGTTCTCGAAGGCCTGAAAGAGGCGCACTATGCCCGCGCTGCCTTCGTCAATGCGGCGATCGAGGCCGATATCCTCGTTGAACGCGACGCCTAGGCTTGAGCGGCCACCGCTCAAGTCAGTTCAAATCGTGCTGTGGGGCACAGGCCGTGGCTTCCCGGCCTACTCAATGATCGAGAGGCCACGCTGCCTGAAGTGCCGCAACGGTCCCCCCGTAGACATTTAGGTCCATGTCAGGGTCGGTCCCCGGTACTCGGTATGGGCAGGAAGCAGCAGAGCAGTTTATCTCGCTGGAGAATTGCCAGAGCGTGTAGCCGTGCCAAGGCCCTTCGGGGAAGTCGGTTACGTGCCGCTTGAAGCGTGCATACCAGAGCGGGACGCCGCCGAACTCGGTCGAGCCGTGCCAGTGGCGGGAGAGCTCTTTGGCGACGGAATGGTTCACATAGAGCAGCGGAAACCGTCCAGTCTCCGACTTCATCCTGCGAAGCGCGCTCTCGATCTGCACGAAAGTGACCTTGAACGTTCCATCCTGGCAGTCTGAGGACGTGGAAAGGCATTCCACATCAACGGCATGGGTCTCTGTCGTATCGTTTCCGACCACCTGGAGGTAGTTGCTGATCTGCCGGTCAACGTCGCTTTTTGTCAGGAGGTGGTATGAGCCCCATTTGAGACCGAGCGCCTTTGCCTCGCCTTTGCGGGTGGCATATGCGGAATCTCTGCCGAGCCCCTGCGTCGCCTTGTGAATAACCGCGGCGACGCGCCGGTCCGTCTTTACTTTGTGCCAGACGATGCCGTTGCCCTTGAACGGATCGAGCACGATTGCGTTCTGCGAATTTTCCCAAGGCGCTGAAAAAGGATCAGAAGTATCGGAAGGCGCCTCTTGCCGTGCAGCCTCCTCGCCATTGCCGGCCACGCAGGTACCCTTGGCGATGGCCCCGTCCGTCACCTCCACGAACTTACCGTCCGCTCCGGCGTAAAAAATTGTGAGGGCCGGCGTCTCGGTGGTGATTTCGCCCGCTTGCATCAAACCTTTCACATGAACGAGAGCGGCGAGGGCGCCGTCCAGTTCAACGAATGTGGCGTCAGAGGAAGTGCTGCCCTCTGCCTCAAGATCTTCGGGGTTTGATGCGACCATCTGGTAAGAATAGTTCGAATGCTCTGTGTTGATTTCGATAAGCCGGCTGCCATCGACGCCAGCCTGCCCCTCATAGGTACATTCGAGCGATTTCGCGGCACTCGGCGAATTCATGGCGATCGGGAAAAGCACCGACATTCCAAAAATCCACACGCGCACAATGCCTGACATGCCAGTGCCTCCATAAATATCAGAATTTGCCCAGCACAGTGCTACTGCGCCGCACGAAAATAGACAACGATCATTCAAAAGTGAGAAGCCGACAGGAGAAGGTTACTTTGATCTATTGTAAAAATCCAGTGGCTATTTCAGCGTCTTCGAAAATACCTGAATGCCATGGAAGGAATTGAGCGTGTATCGAGACAAAGACTTGAAGTGCGTCGCAGGATCCCGTTTAAATACGACGCGCTCGGAAGAAGCTGTTCAAAACGGACAAAGCAAGTCAATCGTCTGCTCCACCCGTTCCCGACGGCTGTGCCGCATCGCGCGTTTGGCATGTTCTTGACGGGCGGGCGGATGGATTGAGCGCCATGACATGGTCGATTGACTCTCGCAAACTAAGCGCCTCGCTTGTGGCTGCGTGCCTGGCGGTTGGCTGGAGCGGAGCGGCGCTTGCGCAGGCTCCGCAACCTTGGACGATCCAGGGCAAGCTGACAGGCAAGCCGAAGAATCTCGAGGGATCGGAGAGCAAGAATTCCAAGGATGTGAGCGGCATTGCCTGCGCGACGGAAAGTGGCTTCCCGCGGCTTTGCCTCATTGCCGATGACGAGACGCAAGGGGCACAGATCATCATCCTGCAGGACGGTAAGCTGATCGCCGGGGATTTCGTGCGGCTGATCGACGACAGTTTCGTCGGCAAGCCTCTCGAACTGGACGCCGAGGGCGTGGCCTTCGCCGGCGGAGCCTTCTACGTCATAGGTTCACATGGCCGGCCGCGCCATGAATCCGGCGTCGACGCCGCCGCCGAGGTCGAGGCGAGGGTCATGGCGAGCAGTGAGATTTTCCGCATTCGCTTTGCGCCCGATTCGATCGATATGACGACCGGCAAGCTCATGGCCGAGCCGGAAAAGAGGCGATCGACGGAACTGCCGGCAATCGTGCGCGCCCAGCCCGAGCTCGCGCCCTTCGCCCAAAGCCCGCTTGAGGAAAACGGCCTCACCATAGAGGGCGTGGCGGTGCGCGACGGCGCCCTTTTGGCGGGGCTGCGCGGGCCGGTTCTGGAGGGCAACCGGGCCGTCATCCTGTCGGTGCCGCTCGGCATGCTGTTCGATCACGGGCCGGGCGGCGCGACCCTGCTGAAGCTGGAACTCGGAGTCGACGGCGAGGGACATGCGCGCGGCGTGCGCGATCTTCTCGCCTATCAGGGAAAGCTGCTCGTGCTCGCCGGTCCCGTCAACGACCCGCCCGAAGGCCAGCCCATCAAGCTCGGCGACTACTCAGTGTTCTCCGATGGCGATCAGGCCGATAAGCTTCTCGATCTCGAAGGCTATGGCGCCGAGATCAAGCCGGAAGCGCTGCTGCCGCTCGGCGAGGCCGATGGCAGGCTGCGCGTGCTTCTGCTGTTCGATGGGCCGGCCGGCGGTCAGCCGACGCCGGTCGAGTTCGGACTGAAATAACCGGCGCTAATCGGCGCGGCGTTTCGGATGGCTGCAGGCGGAGTTCAACTCACTGGCGGCGCTGACACCGCGATGTGCAGCGCGGAGGCATTGCTCAGCTATGTGTCCGGAATGGACCCCTAGGGTGATGGTGCCCAGAGGCGGAATTCAAGTGAAGAAAATCCCGTTTTGCTTTCAGATACTTAGGGGAATGTTAGCCGCATCTGATACCAACATAAATACCAACAAAATATTCCTGTGGATTGGTTCGGTTCCTGCTATTTCTCTCAATGCCTTGCACCTGCACCTTGTCTCTTCCGGTTTAGTCTACATCCTTCTTGGTCATACCTCATCATGCGGGGTCGAGTGAAGACCACGGCTGGCCAAGACGACTTAATCAGAACGGATGGCCATTGCGCTCAATATCGGGATCGCTTTAGGCGGTTTCTGAAAGCCGACATCGTGCGAAGAACAGGTGGCTATTTACGGGTCCTGAGACCTTGGCCCATACACCGCTTTGTAGGGTGGACGCGGCGCAACGAAAAGCGCGGCCAGCCGTTCCTCATGTTGCTTGACCAGTGAGGCAGCAATAACAGGTAACTCTGCGGCGGACCGGTGTAGTCGTCGAGGTCGATCGGATTAGACTTCATAGGTGCTCCGTCGACGCGTAGTAGACGGTCTCGTCCTACCAGCAGCCCAGCTTGGCCCAGTGCATTCTGGCTTTGCAGGCGCATGGCGGCAGAAATGATCTCGCGCCAGTGCCTGATACCGCCCTTGGCGATTTGGCCCTTGGTGAAGGCGAACTCCAATTCAACGCAGCCGAGAGACAGGATGTCGATTTGATGTCGGTCAATTGCGTAGCAGGCCATGGCATCGACCAACGCTGTCATATAACTGGCATAGTAGGATCGGCGCCTCGGAGGTGCCGGGCCACATCCCACCCGCTTGGGCCGTCCCCAAGTCTGATATCTCTCAGGAGAGCCACAACTCGCTCCGGCTCACGATCGAAAGTCGCAATCGCTTGAAGGCCCTTTTAAGCCGGCGACCACCTCGAACCCGGCCTCCCGGAGAGAGTTCTCGACGTCTCCACGATCAGCACGGAACCCGATGACATTGAAAGCCTGCTTCGTGCGCCCCAACAGTTGAACGGCTGCGAACTCTTAAGGTTCCTGGCGCGCAATAGCACTCGTTAATCCGGTGGAAAGCAGGTTGTGATCCAGCCGTTTCGAACAGGTTGCGGCAGGCGAAAAGGATTGAGGACAGCTGAACTTTGCGCGCATCATCGACGCACTGACCATTGGCCTTCGTCTCCTCTAGGCAGCGGGAACATTAGCGCCAACTAAAAGTTGGGAGCAAACACGAACAGGTTCTTGATGGCACATGATCATTCTTTCAAAATGTTGATCCGCAAGCTCCAAGCCATCTCGGAACTCGCAGAATCAGACATTGCGACCTTGGGGAACATCTCGATTCAGGAGAAGAGATATCAGGCCAACGAAGACATTCTGCGCGAGGGCGATAAGCCGAGCCTTTCGTTCGTCGTTCTTGAAGGCTTAATAGGGTCGATCAAACTAACCGGGGAGGGGAAGCGTCAAATCTCCTCCTTTTTTGTTCCGGGCGACATTCCCGACCTGCATGGTTTGCATTTGTCGGTCATGGATTGCACTTTCACCCCTCTCATGCCCGCTAGGGTGGGCTTCATGCGGCACGACGAACTTCGCGCCGTTTGCGACCAGCACTCTTCGATAACGAGAGTGTTTTGGCGCTCGACGGTGATCGATGCGGCGATCTATCGAGAGTGGGTCACCAACGTCGGTAGGCGCGACGCCTACTCGCGTATGGCTCACATTCTTTGCGAACTCATTGTTCGCCTTCGCTCGGTAGGCCGCATTGAAGATCATGTGGCCTATCTCCCCATAACGCAGGCTGCACTTGGCGACGCACTTGGCCTCTCTACCGTGCACGTGAACCGAGTGCTTCAGGACCTTAGACGCGACGGTCTGATATCCACCGTTGGCTCGCGTTTTCATGCGACCGACTGGGCAGGGCTCGTTCGCGCCGCAGATTTTGACTCTACCTATCTTCATCAAAGGGCTGCGCAGACGGGTGCCGGTTTCTGATCCTGCTGGGTCGCTCATGATCCGTTGAGCCCTCGCGATCCTCAAAACCGAATCTCCTGTAGAACCCGCACTCCAACAGGAATGTCGATCACCGCTTGAGAACTGGACCGCAGACTTACCTAGCGACGGCATGGCTTCTCAAAGATACGACCTCAGGAGGGACTCGACGAAACCTGAGCGGTGTTTGACGCGTTCACTGGCCAACCAGCCGAGGCGTGGGGCGCTCCGGCTAAATATCTGGACGGGGAATATTCCCGCGATTTTGTAAGCCTTCTGACCGCGTCGACCTGAAGCGAAGTTTCGCCGGGGGGTAATCTCTAAAGTGCGACTGCCATGGAACACGTGCCGAGCGCCGGAGAGTGTCCAATTCGCCGGTCTGTGCATCCCGGGCACAAGCTCAGCCATAGTGGAGACGCGGCTTTGGCAACGTTCCTATAAATTGAACCCCAATTCGGTCGTTCCTGCGCCACCGCAGGACTGCCTGGTAGGCAACGCCGTCGGTCGGCACGTAAACCACGAACCGCTCAGGGACACGCGATTCCACCGGGACTTTGAGCTCAGCTCTGCCACTGTTTTGGTTCCGAATGGTGCAACTGATCTCGGAGTTTGTGATTCCGCTGATGATTGAGGCGCCTTTCAGCACCCGCTGCCTCCGTTCGCGGCGATGCTCTTCATCAACCATGTGACCTCCATCGGTCACCCGCGGCCCTATATGGTACGCGCACCGGCGAATAAACTGTCCATCTAGGTCGTCGCTCGTTAGTGTCTCACTTTAAAGTTTGACGACGGAGACGGACAGCATAAATGCCCGTTGCGCCGGTGAATTCGCAACGCGAACAGACCCGAATGGGCTCGTCGTATAGCGTTGTTAATCCGGCAGCAGCATCTCCTCTTCATCGGCCGCGGCTTCGAACAGCAGCCGGAAGTCATTACCCGGCATTTTGCCATCCATCGCAGATAGGCAAGCCTCGGCCGCCAGCCGCCACTTGGGGCCACGATTGGACCACTTTAGGAGCTCCCCGGCGGCGGCATCAACCCGGTTGACACCAAGGCGAAGCCCCGGGCGCTCAGTCTTCACATAAACCGGAGGGTTGAACCAACGGTGGGGCATCACGCCTCTCGAACGTCAAAGGCGATGAACAGTCCCCAAACGGAGGCTGATTTGACGATCATTTCGACTAACTGGCAGTCAGTTTCGAGAAGATCGCCGCCGCGCTCACGGACCGCTACAATGGTCGCTTTGACGGAAATAATGTCGCCGGGTTGAGAGCCCAACAGGACCTCGCGGACCAGCTCCTTGGCCGTTTGCTGCGTAGGCCGAACAGGTGCTTGAATGTCCATCCCATCCTCCCAGAGAGATAGAACCTCAATCAGCTATTCTGTGGGTCACTTTCCGAAAAAGGCAAGAGTCGGAAACGTACAAAGTAGGTTCCCGCAAACACCGCCCTACGATGGCTAAATCCCGCGACAGGCGCTGATTTGCACCTCACCGTGTCAGCTGCCGACGCGACCATAAGGAGCGAGGGCCCGCCTCTCTCCCAAGTTCTCACGGACGAACGCGAACAACGGTCTTGCCCGCGCGTCGGTCCGTTGAGTTGAAGGTGCCGATGGCATCATGCAAGCTCGAAACCTTGCCGATGTTCGTCCGCAGTCGTCCATCGCGGATCCGCTGCACTATCTCAGAAAGCTGGGCTCGATCAGCCTCGACGACGAAGTCAACCGCCAGGCCGTCTGCAGGTCGAATATCCGTTGGTCCGACGACTGTGACAAGGATACCTCCGGCCCGGACGAGCGTTGCGGATCGCTTCTGGACATCGCCGCCGATGACATCGAACACCAGATCGACGCCGCCGACATCTTCAAGGGTGTCTTTTGCGAGGTCGAGGAATTCATTTGCACCGAAGTCGAGCGCTTTCTGGCGGTCGGCGGCCCGCCCGGTGCCGATCACATAGGCTCCGGCCTCCCTGGCAAGCTGCGCCACCATCGAACCGACGGCACCGGCAGCGCCATGCGCGAGAACGCTCTGCCCGGCCTTGATGCGGCCATGCTGGAACAGCCCCTGCCATGCGGTCAGGCCGGAGATCGGCAGGCTAGCGCCCACCGTAAAGTCGACATCGCCGGGCAGCGGCGCGAGGTTACGGGCCTCCATGGCAACATACTCGGCGAGGGTGCCGTCGCGATGCCAGTCCGCGAGGCCGAACACCCGCTGACCTATAGAAAGCCCCGTAGTGCCGTAGCCGAGCGCAGTGACCACACCAGCCAGTTCGTGGCCGAGGATCGAAGAGGTCCGGTCACGGAAGGCTCGGTCGGCCCACGTCGAGGGCCACTCCAGTTCGGTGTTGACGAATCCTGCCGCATGAACCTGTACGACCACGTCGTTAATTGCCGCCCGAGGCTCGGGCAACTCCACCAACTTCATCCCGGCCGTTCCTGCAGTCTGGTCCGTCGCTACGATTGCTTTCATGGGGCGTCTCCTCACCGTTGGGGTAAATTGCGGGCGCGGAGGATCTTTCGATGTCTCGCGCAGAGTTGGCGTTGAGTTCATCGTTGGCGACCGCGAGCGGAAGCTAAGCAATCTCGTCGGATTCTTCCAGCACGGGTAAACTTGCGTTCGTGAACACCCCTGCCATCGCAATCTCAGACACTTCAAGCATGTGGAACAAAAGCAGATCAAATACGTTGTGCCGTTCCCAACATGGAGAGCGTCATGCAAACTACACCCCGAGCCAAAGGCGAAGCTATCAGCAAGGATCCTGACGAATGGACGACGGGAGACGAGCCAATGACTCCGTCGCAAGCTTCCTACTTGAAAACATTATGTGAGCAGGCGGGCGACGACAGAAGCTACGCCGAAGATCTAAGCAAAGCCGAGGCCTCGAAGCGAATCGACGCGCTAAGGACTGAGCTCAAGCTCTAAAGGCGCTGGGAGACCTACGACAGGTTGGTCAGTTTTGCGGTATTTGGCCTCTGATCTGGACGGTCGTATTAGTGAAGGTGGTAGAGTTTGCTAAGGATCTTCAATTCTCCTGCGATCTTGAGCAGAGAAAGATAGTCGGTGAACCTTGTGGTTCCAAATTCGTCCTCGACCTTCGCAGTGGCTGCATCGCCCGTAATGTCGAGCGATGCGACTGCCCAGTTGGGGCTGGTGTTCGGCGGCAAGGCCGCACTCATCACCTCGCCGACATAGGCATCGACACTCAGCCATGGAGCTCGAAGAGATCGCGGCTATCTACCCGCTCTATCAGCAAAACGGGTATGGGCGGAAAGTGGGCGTAGGCCAACCATGTGGTTGTCGACGCCGAGATGCGCAGTGCTGGTATCGGCGCCAAACTGATGGGGCGGATCGAGAAGGAAGCAGCGCGTTTCGGCTGCGACATCACCCGCATCTCGATACGAGCGCACACACAAATTCTACAGCCTAAACGGTTAGGCCGATGATGCGCTCGTTCTGGTCAGCCACTGAGTGCGTGGGCCGAGGCAGAGTTCCCACAATATCTGCGCACAAAGTAGCGACAGAGCGGGCCTAGAAGCGACATAGCGCCGGGTGTGAACGCGAACGCAGCCGGCGCCCGAATGCGTTCAGCGAGCGCCGTCGCGTCCACCTTGCCTTTCTTTGACGGCCCTGTGTTCAGCTTCCCACGGCAACGCGTGGAAGTCGGGCTGGTGCCCCGCTTCACGGTAGCCAGCCTGAGTGAGTAACTTGCTTTGTCCCGCTCCACAACGCAAACAAACGGCGGATTCCCCAAGCACCTATAAACGCCTACAGCTTTTTCCATGCGACAGGTGTGCTGCGGGTGCTCGAAGATGTCGTCCTTCATTGCGATGACAGAACAGGGAGCGAGGACAACTCTTTTTTGATTGCAGAGAGAGTCTGAGCGGGCTTACTAGTGAGGGGTTTGCCATCGCTTTGAGGGAGGCTGCGATGGTTGCAACGCCCATAGATATCGCTCAAGCGGCCACTACGGCCACCTTGCTGATGCGCCTTCGTCAACGTCATCGCGATGACGTGGCGCGAGGGCTGGGAAGATGCCGACCCTTCTACTGTTGCCGTCTCCCGTACGCCTGAGTGTCAATGGCGCGATTTAGCCAAGGCCCTGGTGCACGATTGGTTCGAGCTGATCGAAACTGGCTTGGTGGATTGGATCGTCAGCAAGTAGCCGCTGCCCGCCAGCGGCCCAGCAGCCGTCTGCGGGACTTTGCAGCGGGCGCGCTGGGCCTGACCGGTGGGGCGGTGTGGTATCCGCCGGCTGGCGAACATATACGCCTCCTCCCAACGCCAGCGAAACATCCAAACGAACGAGGCGATCTAACCGCGATCTCGCCATCCAAGGCCAACACATAGGCCGATAGCAAAGGCCTATAATCGCTGAGAGAACGAAAATGGCCGACGCCATGGTTGGGAAACCCGGGTGGGTAGGCGCCGGCCACAGGCGGAACAAGCCCGCCGCGCCACACACATGGCTGATTTGTCATCACGTGGTTATGGTGTGATCGCGCAGGGCTGCACCAGCGGAACCTAGTAAACGCCGCTTAGTAAGCGATCCTCGACGCGATCGTTCATCGCCACGACGACTTGGGAAAGTTGACGGTTGCAGCCCTCTGCCATGTCGAGCTCAAGTCATGAACATCGGCCCTCCGATCATGAGCAGGCATGCGCCCATCCTACCATATCGCGCTCCCGGTTTCGCAAGGCGCAGCAGCAAGGGGGAGGCGACCAGAGCCGATGTGAAGGGGACTAGCCAAGCTAATATTCGCTTGCGCTAATTTAAATGTGCCGTAACGTCATGCTCAGCCTTTTTGGGGAGGAGCAACGGTGGGGAGTATGATGAGAGCAGCTGTGTTTTGCGCGGCGATCGTGATCGCTGTGACTGGTGTCGCTGTTGCCAAGGAGAAGAAGGTGGTGGTGAGTGACGCCACGGACCTTTGCTCTACGAAGCACTCGGCCAAGAAGCAGGTGCTCGAGCTGGACTGCAGGCCGACCGGAACCGCCAAATTGCCGGCCGGTGGAACGCCGGAAAAGCCGCGCCTCGGATACGACACCGATCCGTGGCTGGTTAAAGGCCTTTAGACACTAGGCGACGGCAACACAGCTCGGCTAAGGGGATTGTGCGCTGGCGGTGAAGCCTTCTTTGTTCTCTCATCGGTGGAACATTGTCGCCTGGAAACGCTTCGGACGGTGCACTGCCCCATCAGTGCAACGTTCCCTTCCTTGTTTGCACTGGCCGGCTGCCGAAAGGTGGCCGGCTTTTTTGTATATAACCGCGACCTGATGTTTGGGATTGTTGATGGACAGCCGCGAGTGGCCGCTGCTGGCCTAGCGTCTAGGATTGGAATACGTAGAGGCGAGATCACCAAGGCAGGAATGGCCAGACTAAACAGCGGTTTCGTCTGTTAGCCGCGACGCCGGCGATAATTGAATTCAGAAGGGCGTCGGCCCGGCTGCACAGCCGGGCCAAGGCTGGAAGAGTTCCGCTCCCGCCCAGCACGATACGCATCGCACCTGGCCGCAAGCGGTACCAATGGCTCGCCTATTCCGCCGCGTCTTTTCGGCAGGAAACCCTCGGCCTCATCACAATGGAGGGCGACATTCGCAGCGCCCTATGGAACCATCCAGAGTGACATAGGCTGTTTCATGGAACTTCCTGATGACATCAGGAGGCCTGTTAAGCATGCCAGTTGTTCGCGCTCGTAGCTCAGATGCAGGTTGGAGCTCTGCCTAGTGCACCAGTATCGGAAGCGAGAACTAGGAACCGGGAGTGCTGCGGATAGATTGCCGCAGTGGAGCTTTTATCAGCGCATGGCAAGGGCTGCCTTTCTCTCCACGTTGGCGGTCGTCCTGTTGCTCGCGCTATTGCCAGACCACTTGCTGCACGCCCTCGGATTGGCCCTTACGTCTCATCACGACAAGCTCAACCACGCCGCCGCGTTCGCCACCTTGTCGGCTTTGGGTAGCCTCGGCTGGCCCCAACAGGTGGTCCGGCTGGCGGTTCTACTTGCTTTAACGGGCGCAGCGATCGAAATCCTTCAATGCGTCACAGGCCGTGACATGAGTGTCTTCGACTGGTTTGCCGACTGCGCCGGAATGGCATACGGGCTGAGAACTATGAGCTGGGTGAACGAGATTCTGGGCGAACCGGTTATTTGATCGCCACAGGCTCCGCTTTACCGCCGCTGTCTTGGCCCCACTTGCCAGCCTCACGCCCGGGGCCGCCTTCGATCACCCTCGCTATTTCATTTTCCGACGCAAAGGCCGATAGCAAGGCGAATGGGTTTCAGGCCGCTCACCATTTAGACTTAGGTCCGATTCTTTCGCGCAAATGGCCGAAGCCGGAAACATTTCTCCTTCTACTTTGTTGCAGTGGCCGTGCCGCTGAGGAGAACATGCACAGTGCCTCTATCAAACGAACTGCGCGACGTACCTTTAGAATTCCAATGCCCCTCCTGTTCACGCCCTATGGTGAGAAGGGGATCCTGGCTGAAAACGATTGCCGGTTTCAAATGCGATAGCTGCAGGTCCAGAGTGCGGCTCGGCTACGAAGAGAAGCTGGCCATATTCGACCGGCACCTTAAGCGAGGCGCGCCGGATCTGGGCCGACGACCAATGGAGTGCGATCCCGGCAACGGTTCCTGAGAGTGTGTCGGCAATTCAAGCTCCAACTGCTTGCGGTCTGCCGCAAGTCCAAGCTTTCATCTGGTCGCAGGGTCAGGCGGCTCTTTCGTCCGTACGGAACCGATGATGGCGAGAGGTTTCGATGCGTCGGAGCACCGAGCAGGTCGACACGTTTTTCGTAGCGACCACCAATCTCTAGCTGGCCGCTCCGATGCTCTGACGAGGTGCGAGCAACTTGATCTTCAATAGTCTTTTTCGAGCCAGCATGCGCGCCGCCTCCGCGATGCGGTCTCCGTAAGCATCGGCGACGAATGATAGCGTCGACAGGTCGATAATGAGGTCGTCGATCGCGCCCGCCAAGACACTGGACCCGCGCCCAAATTGATGCACCAGCGCCAGCACTTCCTTAAGTGCCGTCGAGGCTTCACCCGCATCCAGCAGCGCCTCGATGTCATCGAAAACCTGCATCCCGACCCTCCCGCTTTAAAACGGTGGCAATTTCGCGCGAAAAGAAAGCGCCTGCCAAAGTGCTCGCGCACGAAGGCGGCTATTCAAACAACAAGAAAGACCCTGGTGGCCCAACGATGAGGGGCGTCCATGGAGGGCGTTCAGCGAGACGCAACTGAGATTCGGCGCGACATTAAAGGACGGCGATGCTTCAGCCGCGCTCTCTTACGAGCAATCCGAGCAGCGCCCAGCCGCCAGCCAATCGAAGATGTACGCCAAGACCGATAAGCTGGCGGAGCGTTTTGCCGAGACTGAAGACGCGGTGAATCGCTCAGCGAAGACATGACCGAGGTGGAGGCGGTCTCTGCCGAGGTGACCCGGTGGAAGTTGATGGGCCTCGGCGCATTGGGCGTCACTGGCTGGCAGCGGCGGCGCTCGCCTCGCTTAGTTACGCCCTGTTGGTCTATCTGGCGCGTGCTGCGCGGCGGATGACGAGCAGGCGGCATAGTCGACAGGCTCTCAAGATGGCTGGTGATGTGTGATGATCGCGTCGACGGGAACAGCTTTGCGATTACGCACGAGTTCTTATCAGTTATGCTCGGTGTCAGGCGGCCCGGCGTCACCATAGCGCTGCAAACCTTGGAGGGCCAAGGTCTGATACGCTCAATGCGAGGAGAGGTAGTCATTCTTGATCGCGCGCGTCTAATTGCGCTGGCTGATGGGTCATATGGCAGGGCTGAAGCCGAATACGCTCGGCTAGTCGGCAAACTGCATTGACGGCAGACGCCGCCCCCGTGCACAGTGCCCCTGCAACAGAGCCCGCCGGCTGAGCCACGGGTGTTTTTGCGTCAGGCGGGAACATTCCCGCTCTGAGGCTGTTTGGCTACAACCGGCTCGTTCTTCAGCGGTCCGTGCCGGTGACCAAGATGCGTCCCTCACTCGTCATGGGATGGCCCGCGCAGCCTCGGAAGCAGGCGCGGGCCATCCCATCAAGCCCTAGCCCCACGGCAGGGGCTTTTTGCTGTTCGGATCTGATGCGGTCCTGGCGGGAGTAAACACTGTCACTCCGTGCCGAGGCGAGTTCCTCCCGGAAATGGTGCATGAGCGCTCGCTCTTCCGCCAGACATGATCGGAGCGACCGTGCCATTTCGATACAAACGGATGATTCTATTGCGTAATCTTTGCTCATCGTCGCATTCAAACTCGCGCTGAGTCTGATTGTTCCATGAGCAAGAGCGCCCGGCTATTGAAAACCGAGCGACTTCTTTCCTTTGCCGACTTAGCTATTGCGCAAGAGCAACACCCAAACGTGAGGTATAGCTCCCTCAGCGCCTCTGGTTGACAATCGTTTCGGCCTGAGATTCCGACGACCTCGGTGCGCCGCTTGATCTCGCCGTTGAGACGTTCGATCGGATTCGTCGAGTGGAGCTTGGCGCGATGTTCCTTGGGGAAGGTCATGTAGGCCAGCACGTCGGGCTCGGCGTCGTCCATGATTGTCGCCAGCTTCGGCACCTTCGGCCGGATCTGGTCGGCGACGGCGCGCCATTGTACGGACGCGGCCTCGGGCGTTTCCTGGGCGAAAGCGGTGGGGATGAAGGCTGAGACGACCCTGCGGCCGCTCTTGCCGGCATGGGCCAGCACGTTCCTCATGAAGTGGACGCGGCACCTCTGCCATGTCGCGCACAGCACCTTGGTGACGGCCCCCTTGAGGCCTTCGTGAGCATCGGAGACGACGAGCTTAACGCCGCGCAGGCCGCGACGTGTCAGCTTGCGCAGGAACACTGTCCAGACGGCTCGGCCTCCGAGGTGCCAATCTCCATGCCCAGTACCTTGCGCCGGCCGTCCGCGTTGACGCCGACGGCGATGATAACGGCGACCGAGACGATCTGCCCACCGCGGCGGACCTTCAGGTAAGTGGCGTCGATCCACAGGTATGGCCAATCGCCCTCGATCGGCCGCTCGAGGAAGGCCTTCACCTTCCCGTCGATCTCCTCGCACAGCCGCGAGACCTGGCTCTTGGATATGCCGCTCATACCCATGGCCTTGACCAGGTCGTCAACCGACCGGGTCGAGATGCATTGCACATAAGCTTCCTGGATGACGGCGGTTAGCGCCTTCTCGGCCATGCGGCTCGGTTCGAGGAAACCTGGGAAGTAGCTTCCCTTCCTGAGCTTCGGGATGCGCAGCTCGACCGTGCCGGCCCGCGTCTCCCAGTCCCGGTCGCGGTAGCCATTGCGCTGGGCGAGCCGCAGCGGGTTCTTCTCGCCATAGCTGGCGCCGGTGGCCGCGCCCACCTCCATTTCCATCAGTCGCTCGGCGGCAAAGCCGATCATCTCCCGCAGCAGATCGGCATCCGGGGTCTTCTCCACGAGCGTGCGCAGGTTCATCATGTCGTCGGTCATCGGTGGTCCTTCCGAAATGGGTTGGCGTCAACAACCAAACCCTACCGGAAAGCGCCGATGACCACCCACACCCCGCTCGCTGGCTACAGCGCTACTAACGGCGCGCTCGCGAGCGGCTTCGCTACCGCCGAGCTACACCCACCTGATGGGACACGACCTTTCATTTGCATTAGGAACAACGCGTAAATGGAAAAGTTGGTCCACCGCAGCGCTCGTGAGGATGCCTTACCGCTGCCGGCCGGCGGCAAAGGGTCCGGCCCGCGCTTTCCTTCCTAGTGTGACGCGGCCCTGAAGGCTGCCAAGTTGTTCCTGCCTCACTGATCCAGTTCAAGCGGATCGTGATCTGGTTGCTCGTGCCACATCACCTGGCGGAAATCGCGTTTGTCGACCTGCTGACCGCAGATCGGGCATGCGTGAAATCGATCGTCACAGTCCTGCGGTTGGTGTGGCTTGCCGGGGATAGGCGGTCCAAGGTCGGCTATTCTAGCCATGCGCGACCGAACAAGATGCTGCGGCAAAGTTCCGTCAGTTTGGTTTTCTCAGTTGGTGAAAGACATCGCACCAAAAGCGGTAGTCATCTGGTCGACCGTCGAAATGCGCCTCCAAAGCGCAGTGCGCCACGGCGGTCGGTGCTTCCATCCCATAAAGTTCGATCGCAGATTGAGCGGCCTGATCTCTGTCGACGAGATCGGCAATCTTCAAAGCGGCGAAATCAGCGCTCCGGATCGCGAGCCTCCGTGGACCAAATATTCCCAACACCTAAGGGTGACTATATGATCCCCTCATGGCAACTCTGCGGTACGACGAAAGGCAGGAACCGGATGGGACGTGGACGGTATTCGACGTGTTCACCGGGCTCCCGGCTATTGTAGCGGGCCACCCATCTGTCGACCTTCCCGACATGGAGTATGCCGAAGAGCTGGCCGCCATCCTGAATGCCAACGACCTGAAGCAGAGGCTATCTCACGGTAGGTTCCCCGGAGGGTTCGCCTGACCGAAGTGGCATTAGCCCCCGGTCGTGTTGCCCATCCAGGTTGGTTCGTCCGATCCGAACAAGCAATTGTTATTGATCTACCGGCTACGACGGTTTTAACTCGACTCGCCATTGCTTTTCGTAGGGAGGACGTGATGGGCAACGTGGTGCCAATCTGCAAGGCCGCGCCTTGCGTGGAAGTGGTCGGAGCCAGTGGCGAATGGGTCGTCCGCATCATTGAAACTGACCAGGAAATTACACGCTCATTCGCCCTGGAATCGTTCGCACTGGCCTTCGCAGAAGGCCAGCGGATACGCCTGCATCTCGACAAGGTTGTGCGGCTTTAGGACCCTTCTGCGGCTGGGTACCCTCAGGGCCACGACGGTGATGGCCGATTGTTCCATTGCTGGTGAGGCTTGCGGTGTGACGTCTCTGTCGTCAGCCCGCGCGGCCGGAAGGGCGGCAGGCTTTTTATTGGTTGAGATCGAGCGGCTCGTGATCGGGCTGCTCGTGCCACATCACCTGCCGGAAGTCGTGTCGGTCTACCTGCTGGCCGCAGATGGGGCACGCATGGAAATGCTCCGGCCATTCAGCGTCATGTGGCTTGCCGGGCTTAGGCGGTCCAAGGTCAACAATTTTCGTCATCACCAACGAACACGGCGACCCGGCAAAAGTTCCGGGGGGTGTGTGTGCATGCGTTCGAAGGCTGACAACAAGACCCCCACGCCGGAAGGTGAATGATGATCGCGACGCTAGCCTAGCCGCTAGGCGCTTCAGCGAGCTGCCACTACCTCGTAGGCGTCCAAAGCTTCTTGGTGTGCCGATGCCGAAAAGCAACCCAGCGGCCGGTCCATAAACGGCCAGCAAGTCGAAGTCCTGGGCTCCATCCGTAGGATGGGTCGACGAGCGGGTCGAACAGTGGCGCGCGCGCCCCCGAGAGGAAGAGGGAATGTCTTATAACGGAGCGTCCGCAAGTGTCGGACGCTGACCGGGCTGCCCAGCGCAACCCTGCTGAACCCGACGCTTTGGTGTCACTTCCAAGTATACCCTGATGTGCAACAACAACATATGCGCAAATCGAAAGCCGTCCGGCTTACCGGTCAAGAACGGGAGCGCCGCTAAGACGAAAAAGCATCTCGCTGTAGGGTAGCCGAGCAAGGATCTTGCCGTGGTTAGCAATTGCAGCTGTCATTCCTCTACATAGGAGACTGACGCCCCCTTGGGTTCGTTGGCAGATGGCATCCGGACTGTCAACGAGATGCAGATCCGGAACCCCATATACTATGGCAGTTACACCCTCAGGAATGGCTCCGATCGGTTGAACTACCAATATGCGCACACCGAGCAGCCACCCTATGATAATGGCGGCTACGCAACCAGTGCAGCCAAAGACGCCGAACTTCTTCATCGCATCGCACCTATTCCCCGCATCCCATCATAGTACCTGATGGCGTGATGGTGCATTCGTTGCCTTCAGTGTCCACGGAATGAGTTCCGGTGCTGTCTGTCCAGGAGCGAATGGAGTGGAGTTTCCTTCGCTATCGCTACTGGTGATCTCTTGGCCTCCGTTCGGAAAGCGAAGAGTTTCGGTGTCAATCGAATAGTTATTCCCTTCGGTATCCTACGATCTCACATGTTGATCCCCATTTTTACCGGAATAGGAATCTGTGCAGACCCTGTAGTCGCTTTCACCCAAGCAATCAGCGTATGCGGAAGCGGTGCAGCCGAGTAGAAATGCTGCCGTCAATCCGGCAAGCACCGAAACCGAGATGCGGCTTGGGATATGTTCGAGGCGATGTCAGCCACGCGGCACTGACTGACTTTCATTCCGCAGAAGAGAAACGAACAGCCCGCTGCGGCTGGTGGCGGGTTTTTCATGTCGCGTTTCATGTCGCGTCCATCAGCCGCGCACCAGTAAAAACCGTTGGAAACCAAGGATACTCAGTTGCAACATGAGCTGAATATTACAGAAACAAGCGGTGCCCAGAGGCAAGTAGAATTGTCTGTGCTTTCAGATCTTACCACGCACATAGCATGCGGACAACCAACAGAAATGGCAACAATAGATTCCTGTGGGTTATTTCATTCCTCCCGGAATGTCCGACTGATTTGGTCCGACAGCGGCTTCACGAAATAGGAAAGCGCCGTACGCTCACCCGTCTGGACCATCGCTTCGGCCGGCATACCGGGCACGAGCGTCAGGCCCTTGAGCTTCGTCAGTTCCGCCTGCGGAACCGACAGGCGCACCAGGTAGTACGAAATGCCGTTTTTTTCATCCGTCGCCAGATCGGCTGCGATCCGGCTGACATATCCGTTCAATATCGGCGTGGTTCTCAGATTGAAGGCTGACATCCGCAGCACGGCCTTGTGACCAAGCTGGATTTGGTCGATGTCCTTCGGGGTGATTCGTACTTCAAGCGCAAGATCGTCGCCTTCCGGCACGATTAGCATGATCGGATCGGCGGGCGTGATCACTCCGCCGACCGTATGAATTGCGAGTTGTTGAATGGTGCCTGACTGCGGCGCGACGATATCGATCCGCCGCAGTTCCTGTTCAACCGCCACCTTGCGCTCAACATACTCCCCGACCTGCGCCTGAACCTCTCTGAGCTCCTGGCCCACTTCCGACTTGAAATCCTGATCGATCTGCGGGATCTGCAGGCGCGTTTCGGCTATGCGGGCTGCCGTCTGTGCCTGATCTGCGATCTTCTCACCGCGTTCGCCACCGAAAGTGGCAACCTGGATCTTCAGGCTGTTCAACCGTTGGTCCGAGACAATGCCTTGGTTGCGCAGCCCACTTAGAACAGCAATTTCCTTTTGGAGAACCTCGATCATTTTTTCACAGGCAATTTCCTGCGCCTTGAGTCCTTCGATCTCGTGGTGATATTGAGTAATGCGTTCCGCCAATTGCGCCTGCTTCCCGTCGCGGGATTGCCTGCGGAATTCGAACAGCAACGTCTCGCTATCTATTGCCGAAGCTACGTCCGGAACATCTCTTCGGGCGAGTAGCCAGTCCGGGAAGGGGATTTCCGCGAGATCGTCACGCTCAGCATCGAGTCGTGCCAGGTAGGCGGCCAGCTCATCGAGCCGCTTGGTGACTATGGCGAGATTAGCGCGCGCCTGGGTGGCATCGAGCCGCATGAGGATGTCGCCGGCTTTTACCTTATCGCCTTCGCGCACCAGGATTTCTCCCACCACCCCGCCAGTCGGGTGCTGCACCTTCTTGACATAGGAAACGACGACAAAGTGTCCGGACGCTACAACCGCACCGGAGAGATTCGTGAAGGTCGCCCAGGCTCCGGCTCCTCCCACAAAGATCACGCTCGCCAGAAAGCCCGCCACCAGGTGGCGGCGAATGGAGCTTGAAACGTCATTGTTCTGATCAATGCCGGACACCGGTATCCTCCATGTCAGCGCGCTCTGCCACGTTATCCTGTGTAGACTCGATGGCCTTCAGGACTTTGGAAGGCGCACCGAATGATCGCTGCCGTCCACCTTCCATCACCAACACCAAATCCACGGCGCGGATGACGCTCGGCTGATGGCAGACAACAACCGCAATGCCCTTGCGCTCGCGCACGGAGGCGATCGCCTTAGCGACTGCAGCTTCGCCTTCCGCGTCGAGATGGATATTGGGTTCATCCAGCACAACAAGGAACGGGTCTCGATAAAGGGCACGGGCAAGACCGATAAGCTGGCGCTGCCCGGCGGAAAGTGCCGATCCGACCTCACCAATCGGAGTTTCGTATCCGTGCTCAGATCGGAGGATCAGTTCGTGCGTGCCCGCTGCTTTCGCCGCGGCGACAATAGCCTCAGGGTCAGGATCATGTTCAAAACGAGCAATGTTTTCGGCAATGGTGCCGTCGAACAGTTCAACACCTTGCGGCAGATAGCCGATATGGCGGCCTAGTGCTTCCCGGTCCCATTGATCGAGGCTTGCGCTGTCGATGCGAACCTTCCCGGCGACCGGCGTCCATGCGCCGACAATGGCGCGCCAGAGTGTCGACTTGCCCGAGCCCGATGGACCGATGACCCCGAGTGCGCTTCCCGCCTGAATGGCAAACGCAATGCCGGTCACGGTCGGCTTGCTTTCGCCGGGCGGAACAATTGTCACGCTTTCGAGGCGCAGTTCGCGTTCAGGTGCAGGCATAGGCACAACAGGAGCGGTTTCAGGAACCTTTTCCAAGAGGTCCTCCAGCCGCGCCCAACTCTGGCGCGCCATGAGGAAGGGTTTCCAGCTTGAAATGGCCAGATCGACCGGAGCCAGCGCACGCCCCATCATTATCGAACTGACAATCATGACCCCGGCCGTAGCCTCCTGCCTGACGACAAGGTACGCACCGACGGTAAGAATGGCCGATTGCACCTGCAGGCGCAAGTCGGCATTGCAACGCGCTGCTTGCAGCAGACCATTGCGTGCCATGTTGTGGGCAACGGTATCGCTTATCGGCCCTTGCGAGAGAG
>NZ_JAMYSB010000008.1:0-255083 GCF_040321695.1 Mesorhizobium sp. M0292 | reverse complement strand
GCGACAACATCACGGTCGATGTCGAGCTGATCGTGCCGATCGCCATGGAAGAGAAGCTGCGCTTCGCCATCCGTGAAGGCGGCCGTACCGTCGGTGCCGGCATCGTCGTCACCATCAAAGAGTAATTTGGACTTAAACCGATCTGTCGCGGGCGCAGGATTTGCCCGCGCCGCGCCAGAACAAGGAAGTGACGCATGAACGGACAGAATATCCGCATCCGCCTGAAGGCGTTTGATCACCGCGTGCTTGACGCCTCGACGAAAGAAATCGTGTCGACGGCCAAGCGCACCGGAGCAAACGTCCGCGGCCCCATTCCGCTGCCGACGCGGATCGAAAAGTTCACGGTCAACCGGTCGCCTCACGTCGACAAGAAGAGCCGCGAGCAGTTCGAGATGCGCACGCACAAGCGTCTGCTCGACATCGTCGATCCGACCCCGCAGACGGTCGATGCTTTGATGAAGCTCGATCTGGCCGCCGGTGTCGACGTCGAGATCAAGCTCTAAGGGAATGAGAGCGCGGTAAGGGGCGGTGCCCCTGGCCCGGAACTCTAAAGGAATTGAACCGATGCGTTCAGGTGTGATTGCAAAGAAGGTGGGAATGACCCGCATCTATAATGATGCCGGGGAACATGTTCCCGTCACCGTTCTCCAGATGGAGAACTGCCAGGTCGTGGCTCAGCGCACGCAGGAGAAGAACGGCTATACCGCCGTCCAGCTCGGCGTTGGCCTTGCCAAGGTGAAGAACACGTCGAAGGCGATGCGCGGCCATTTCGCGACCGCTTCCGTCGAGCCGAAGGCGAAGGTCGCCGAGTTCCGCGTCTCCGCCGACAACATGATCGATGTCGGCGCCGAGATCACCGTCGAGCACTTCGTCGCCGGCCAGAAGGTCGATGTGACGGGCACGACGATCGGCAAGGGTTTCCAGGGCGTCATCAAGCGCCATCACATGGGTGGTGGCCGCGCGACGCACGGTAACTCGGTTTCGCACCGTACGCACGGTTCGACCGGCCAGCGTCAGGACCCGGGCAAAGTGTTCAAGGGCAAGCATATGGCTGGCCACATGGGCGACACCCGCGTCACCACACAGAATGTCGAGATCGTTTCGACCGACGCCGACCGCGGCCTGATCCTGATCCGCGGTGCGGTTCCCGGATCGAAGGGCGCCTGGATCCTGGTCCGCGATGCGGCCAAGGTGGCACTGCCGGCCAACGCGCCGAAGCCTGCCGCGATCCGCGCCGTTGCCGCCGAGAGTGGCGCCAAGAACGAGGCTCCGGCCGCAGAGGGAGCAGAATAATGGATCTCAAGATCACAACGCTTGGCGGCAAGGACGCCGGCAAGGTGAAACTCTCCGAGGAGATTTTCGGCCTTGATCCGCGCGAGGACATCCTGCAGCGCGTCGTGCGCTGGCAGCTGGCCAAACGGCAGCAGGGCACGCACAAGGCCAAGGGCCGCGCCGAAATCGCGCGCACCGGCGCCAAGATGTACAAGCAGAAGGGTACGGGCCGCGCCCGTCACCATTCGGCACGCGCTCCGCAGTTCCGCGGCGGCGGCAAGGCCCACGGCCCGGTCGTTCGCAGCCACGAGCACGATCTGCCGAAGAAGGTGCGCGCTCTGGGCTTGCGGCATGCTCTCTCGGCCAAGGCCAAGAGCGCGTCGATCATCATCATCGACGAGCTGAAGCTGACCGAGGCCAAGACGAAGGCGCTGATCGCGAATTTCGCGACACTGGGCCTGACCAACGCCTTGGTGATCGGCGGTGCCGAGCTTGACCAGAACTTCAAGCTGGCGGCGACCAACATCCCGAACATCGACGTGCTGCCCATCCAGGGCATCAACGTCTACGACATTCTGCGCCGCGGCACGCTGGTCCTTTCGAAGGCCGCCGTCGAGGCTCTCGAGGAGCGCTTTAAATGACCGACCTCCGTCATTACGACGTGATCGTCTCGCCGGCGATCACGGAAAAGTCGACCATGGCTTCCGAGAACAACCAGGTTGTTTTCAACGTCGCCAAGAAGGCGTCGAAGCCGGAAATCAAGGCCGCTGTCGAAGCGCTGTTTGGCGTCAAGGTTACGGCCGTGAACACGCTTGTCCGCAAGGGCAAGATCAAGCGCTTCCGCGGCACGATCGGCCGCCAGAGCGACGTCAAGAAGGCGATTGTGACACTGGCCGACGGCCAGTCGATCGACGTCGCGACGGGTCTCTGAGCTAGGCCGCGAGGACAACAAACATGGCACTTAAAAAATTCAACCCGGTAACGCCGAGCACCCGCCAGTTGGTCATCGTCGACCGCTCGGGCCTCTACAAGGGCAAGCCCGTCAAGGGACTGACCGAAGGCCTGACCAAGTCGGGCGGCCGCAACAATCACGGCCGCATCACGGCCCGCTTCATCGGCGGCGGTCATAAGCGTTCGTACCGCATCATCGACTTCAAGCGCCGCAAGTTCGACGTCGTCGGCACGGTCGAGCGCATTGAATACGATCCGAACCGCACCGCCTTCATCGCGCTGATCAAGTATGACGATGGCGAGCTGTCCTACATCATCGCTCCGCAGCGCCTTGCCGCCGGCGACAAGATCGTGGCCGGTGAATCGGTCGACGTGAAGCCAGGCAATGCGATGCCGCTGGCCTCGATGCCGGTCGGCACGATCGTCCATAACATCGAGCTGAAGCCGGGCAAGGGCGCCCAGGTTGCCCGCTCGGCAGGTGGCTACGGACAGCTGGTCGGTCGCGACCAGGGCATGGCGATCCTGCGCCTCAACTCGGGCGAGCAGCGGGTCGTTCACGGCTCCTGCATGGCCACCGTCGGCGCCGTGTCGAACCCCGACCACGGCAACATCAACGACGGCAAGGCCGGCCGCACGGTCTGGCGCGGCAAGCGCCCGCACAATCGCGGCGTGACCATGAACCCGGTCGACCATCCGCATGGCGGTGGTGAAGGCCGCACCTCCGGTGGCCGTCATCCGGTCAGCCCGTGGGGAAAGCCGACCAAGGGCAAGAAGACGCGGTCCAACAAGGCGACCGACAAGTTCATCCTGCGCTCGCGCCATCAGCGCAAGAGCTAAGAAGAGGTAACGCCAAGTGACTCGTTCTATTTGGAAAGGCCCCTTCATCGACGGCTACCTTCTCAAGAAGGTGGACAAGGTTCGTGAAGGTGGTCGCAATGAGGTGATCAAGATGTGGAGCCGTCGCTCCACCATCCTGCCGCAGTTCGTCGGCTTCACCTTCGGTGTCTACAACGGCCAGAAGCATGTTCCCGTCTCGGTGAACGAGGACATGGTCGGTCACAAGTTCGGTGAATTCGCTCCGACCCGGACCTATTACGGTCACGGCGCGGATAAGAAGGCGAAGAGGAAATAATCATGGGCAAGGCCAAAGCTCCGCGCAGGCTTGCTGACAACGAAGCGCGCGCCGTTCTGCGCACGATCCGTATCAGCCCGCAGAAGCTGAACCTGGTTGCCGCGCTGATCCGCGGCAAGAAGGTCGCGACAGCGCTTTCCGATCTCGAATTCTCGGCCAAGCGGATTTCCGGCACGGTCAAGAAGACGCTGGAATCGGCGATCGCCAACGCGGAAAACAACCACGACCTCGACGTCGATGCACTGATCGTGGCGGAAGCCTATGTCGGCAAGTCGATCGTCATGAAGCGGTTCCATGCTCGTGGCCGCGGTCGCGCCAGCCGTATAGAAAAGCCGTTCTCGCACCTCACGATCGTCGTTCGTGAAGTCGAAGAAAAAGGGGAGGCCGCATAATGGGTCAGAAAGTCAATCCGATCGGTCTGCGCCTCGGCATCAACCGCACCTGGGATTCGCGCTGGTTCGCGAACACCGGCGAGTACGGCAAGCTGCTGCATGAGGACATCAAGATCCGCAAATATCTTGAAAAGGAACTCAAGCAGGCTGCGATTTCCAAGGTCGTGATCGAGCGCCCGCACAAGAAGTGCCGCGTCACCATCCATGCGGCGCGCCCGGGCCTGATCATCGGCAAGAAGGGCGCCGACATCGAAAAGCTTCGCAAGAAGCTGATGGAGATGACGAAGTCCGAGACGCACTTGAACATCGTTGAAGTGCGCAAGCCGGAAATCGACGCAACCCTGGTCGCCCAGTCGATCGCCCAGCAGCTCGAGCGTCGTATCGCGTTCCGCCGCGCCATGAAGCGCGCCGTTCAGTCGGCGATGCGCCTGGGCGCCGAAGGCATCCGCATCAACTGCGCCGGCCGTCTCGGCGGCGCCGAGATTGCACGCATGGAATGGTACCGCGAAGGCCGCGTGCCGCTGCATACGCTGCGCGCCGATGTCGACTATGGCACGGCCGAAGCGCATACGGCTTACGGCATCTGCGGCGTCAAGGTCTGGGTGTTCAAGGGCGAAATCCTCGAGCACGATCCGATGGCTTCGGAGCGTCGCGCGACCGAGGGTGATGCTGCGCATGGCGGTGGTGGTGATCGCGAACGCGGTCGTCGTCGCGAAAACGCCTGATTATTTGGGAATTTGGAGTTAGAACGATGCTGCAGCCAAAGCGCACAAAGTTCCGCAAGCAGTTCAAGGGCCGTATCCATGGTACCGCAAAGGGCGGCACCAACCTGGATTTCGGTGGTTTCGGGCTGAAGGCGCTTGAGCCGAACCGCGTCACCGCGCGTGAGATCGAGGCGGCCCGCCGCGCGATCACTCGTGAGATGAAGCGTGCCGGCCGCGTGTGGATCCGTATTTTCCCTGATGTGCCGGTGACGTCGAAGCCGACTGAAGTGCGCATGGGCAAGGGCAAGGGCGCTGTCGATTACTGGGCGGCGCGCGTAAAGCCGGGCCGCATCATGTTCGAGATCGACGGCGTCAACGAAGAAACCGCCCGTGAGGCGCTGCGTCTCGGCGCGGCCAAGCTCTCGGTCAGGACGCGCTTCGTACAGCGCATCGCAGAATAAGGACGGGCTGATCATGAAAGCCGAAGACATCCGGACCAAGACCCAGGACCAGCTGACCGACGATCTGGCCAGCCTGAAGAAGGAGCAGTTCAACCTGCGCTTCCAGAAGGCCACCGGCCAGCTCGAGAAGACCGCGCGCGTGCGGCAGGTTCGCAAGGACATTGCGCGTATCAAGACCATCGCTGCGGAAAAGTCCGCGGCCAAGAAGGCTTAAGGACGAAAATCATGCCAAAGCGCATTCTGCAGGGCACTGTCGTCAGCGACAAGAACGAGAAGACGGTAGTCGTCAAGGTCGAACGGCGCTTCACGCATCCCGTGATGAAGAAGACCGTGCGCATGACCAAGAAGTACAAGGCGCACGACGAGAACAACGCCCACAAGGTCGGCGATCAGGTGTTCATCCAGGAATCGAAGCCGATTTCCAAGGACAAGCGCTGGATCGTCGTGTCTTCGGACCAGGCGTAACAAACCGAATTTTGGACAGACCGGGGAGGGGCTTTGAGCCCGTCCCGTTAGAAGAGAAGAAGGCGGCCAGTCATGATTCAGATGCAAACAAACCTCGACGTCGCGGATAATTCCGGCGCCCGTCGTGTCATGTGCATCAAGGTGCTGGGCGGCTCGAAGCGGAAATACGCTTCCGTAGGCGACATCATCGTGGTGTCGATCAAGGAAGCCATTCCGCGCGGCCGCGTTAAGAAGGGCGATGTGATGAAGGCGGTCGTGGTTCGCACGGCCAAGGACATCCGCCGCCCGGACGGCAGCGTGATCCGTTTCGACAAGAACGCGGCCGTTCTCGTCGACAACAAGAAAGAGCCGATCGGCACGCGTATCTTCGGACCGGTTCCGCGCGAACTCCGCGCCAAGAACCACATGAAGATCATCTCGCTCGCGCCTGAAGTGCTGTAAGGAGCCGGACCAATGCAAAAGATTAGAAAAGGCGACAAGGTCGTCGTGCTGGCCGGCAAGGACAAGGGCCGTTCGGGCGAAGTCCTCTCGGTTCAGCCGAAGGAAGACACCGCGCTGGTGCGCGGCGTCAACATGATCCGTCGTCACCAGAAGCAGTCCCAGTCCCAAGAGGGCGGGATCATCACCAAGGAAGCGCCGATCCAGCTGTCGAACATCGCGCTCGCCGACCCCAAGGATGGCAGGCCGACCCGCGTCGGCTTCATCTTCCAGAAGGACGGCAAGAAGGTGCGCGTCGCCAAGCGCTCGGGAGAAGTCATCAATGGCTAAGGCTCAAACCACGAAGCCCAAGGCTGAAAGCAAACAGTCCAAGGCCCAGAACACGCCGCGCCTCAAGCAGGTCTACAACGAGACCATCCGCAAGGCGCTGCAGGAGCAGTTCGGCTACGAGAACGAGATGCAGGTTCCGCGCATCGACAAGATCGTGCTGAACATGGGCGTCGGCGAAGCGACCGCGGATTCGAAGAAGCCTTCGATCGCGGCCGAAGACCTGGCGATGATCGCCGGCCAGAAGGCCGTCGTCACCCGCGCCCGTAATTCGATCGCCGGCTTCAAGGTCCGCGAGAAGATGCCGATCGGCGCCAAGGTCACGCTGCGCAAGGAACGCATGTACGAGTTCCTCGACCGTCTCGTGAACATCGCACTGCCGCGCGTCCGCGACTTTCGCGGACTGAATCCGAAGAGCTTCGATGGCCGTGGCAACTACGCCATGGGCATCAAGGAACACATCGTGTTCCCGGAGATCAACTACGACAAGGTTGATCAGATCTGGGGCATGGACGTCATCGTTTGTACGACTGCGAAGACGGACGACGAAGCCAGGGCATTGCTCAAGGCCTTCAACTTCCCCTTCCGCCAGTAACGGCAGCGAGAAAAGGAAAAATCTGAAATGGCAAAGACCAGCTCAGTCGAGAAGAACAACAGGCGCCGCAAGCTTGCCGACCAGTACGGTCCCAAGCGCGCAGCGCTCAAGGCGATCATCATGGACCAGTCCAAGCCGATGGAAGAGCGTTTCCGCGCTCAGCTGAAGCTTGCTGCCCTGCCGCGCAACTCGGCCAAGATCCGCATCCGCAACCGCTGCGAAGTTACCGGCCGTCCGCGCGCCTATTATCGCAAGCTCAAAGTATCGCGCATCGCGCTTCGTGATCTCGGCAATAACGGCCAGATCCCGGGCCTGGTCAAGTCGAGCTGGTAAGGAGGACATAACATGTCATTGAGCGATCCTCTCGGCGATATGCTGACCCGCATCCGCAACGCGTATGGCCGTAAGAAGTCGAGCGTTTCGACGCCGGCGTCGCGCCTGCGTACCCGCGTCCTCGACGTGCTGAAGGCTGAAGGCTATATCCGCGACTACAGCCAGACCGACTTCGACAACGGCAAGTCCGAGATCGAAATCGAGCTGAAGTATTTCGACGGTGCTCCGGTCGTGCGCGAAATCGCCCGCGTCTCGAAGCCGGGCCGCCGCGTTTACGTCTCGGCCAAGTCGATCCCGCACGTCGCCAACGGCCTCGGCATCGCCATCCTTTCGACGCCGAAGGGCGTGATGGCCGACCACGAAGCACGCGAACAGAATGTCGGTGGCGAGATCCTCTGCCAGATCTTCTGATCTGGCAGCTGACCGCAAAGTGGAATCCGGTCTTCGGATCGTTCCCGAAGACAGAGACCTGAAACAAGAGAAGTGACGAGGACAACCAAATGTCTCGTATTGGAAAGAAACCCGTTTCGCTGCCGCAGGGCGTGACCGCGACCGTCAACGGCCAGACCGTGACGGCGAAGGGCCCCAAGGGCGAGCTGAAGTTCGTGGTGAACGATGAAGTGCTGGTCAAGATGGAAGGCAGCGAAATCGCTGTCCAGCCGCGCGACCAGACCAAGGCCGCCCGCTCCAAGTGGGGCATGTCGCGCACGCAGATCGTCAACATCCTGCAGGGCGTCAAGGACGGTTTCGAGAAGAAGCTCGAGATCACCGGCGTCGGCTATCGCGCGGCACTTCAGGGCAAGAACCTGCAGCTGGCACTTGGCTTCAGCCATGATGTCGTCTACCAGACGCCGGCTGGCATCACGATCACTGTGCCGAAGCCGACGGAAATCACCGTGACCGGCATCGACAAGCAGCAGGTCGGCCAGGTTGCCGCCGAGATTCGCGAGTATCGCGGTCCCGAGCCCTACAAGGGCAAGGGTGTCCGCTATGCCGGCGAGAAGATCGTCCGCAAGGAAGGCAAGAAGAAGTAGTAGGCCTGGCCCCGAAAAGTTGCAGACTTTTCGGAAAAGGCCAAGCCAAAGAAGTGCAACGCCGCGGGGAGCGGTCGCGGGAGGCGCTTTCGCCTACCGCACATGGCGGCCCCCGTTTTTTGAAGGCAAGGAAGACTATCATGGCTACCAAGGAATCCATCCAGCGCCGCGCGCAGCGCGTTCGCCGTCAGATCAAGAAGGTCGCCGGCGAGCGCCCGCGTCTTTCGGTCCACCGCACGTCGAAGAACATTTACGTGCAGGTCATCGACGACGCCAAGGGCCACACCATCGCGGCTGCATCGACGCTCGAGAAGGACATCAAGGGTTCGCTCAAGACCGGTGCCGACACCGAGGCTGCGGCTGCGATCGGCAAGCTGATCGCCGAGCGCGCCACCAAGGCCGGCGTCAAGGAAGTTGTCTTCGACCGCGGCGCCTACATCTATCACGGCCGCGTCAAGGCGCTGGCCGAGGCTGCCCGTGAAGGCGGTCTGAGCTTCTAATTGCCTGATCCCGAACCGAAGGTCAGCGCAGCAAAAAGTTGCAGACTTTTCGGACAAGATCATGCAAGGAAAAATAATTCGCCCCCGGTGACCCAAAGAGGCGCACCGGATCTTATCAGCAACCGTGCTTCCGGAAAAAAACAAGGAACAGGATATGGCACAGGAACGTAGGGATGGCGGCCGCGGCCGCGATCGTGAAGAACGCGATGACGGCATGGTGGACAAGCTCGTCCACATCAACCGTGTCGCCAAGGTCGTCAAGGGCGGCCGTCGCTTCGGTTTTGCAGCACTCGTCGTCGTCGGCGACCAGAAGGGCCGCGTCGGCTTCGGTCACGGCAAGGCGCGCGAAGTGCCGGAAGCGATCCGCAAGGCAACCGAATCGGCCAAGCGCGACATGATCTTCGTGCCGCTGCGCTCGGGCCGCACGCTGCACCACGACGTCGAAGGACGTTGGGGCGCTGGCCGCGTGCTTCTGCGCGCTGCCAAGCAGGGTACCGGCATCATCGCCGGCGGCCCGATGCGCGCTGTCTTCGAGACGCTCGGCATGCATGACGTGGTCGCCAAGTCGATGGGTTCGTCGAACCCCTACAACATGGTTCGTGCCACATTCGACGCGCTGAAAAGCCAGATGCATCCCAAGGATGTGGCTGCTGCGCGCGGCATCAAGTATTCGACCCTTCAGGCCCGCCGCGGCACCGCCGTTGCGGCTGAAGAATAGTCGATCTGACCAGGGATTTTGACCATGGCCAAGAAAGCAACCAAGACCGTCACCGTTGAGCAGATCGGTTCGCCGATCCGCCGCCCGAAGGAACAGCGCGCAACGCTGGTCGGCCTCGGCCTCAACAAGATGCACAAGCAGCGCACGCTGGAGGACACTCCCTCGGTGCGCGGCATGATCGCTGCCGTTCAGCATCTCGTCCGCGTCGTGGACGAGGGCTGAGCAAAAGCGCAGGAGAACCCAGATGAAACTCAACGATCTGCGTGACAAGGACGGCGCGACGCACTCCAAGAAGCGTCTCGGCCGTGGCATCGGCTCCGGCTCGGGCAAGACCGGCGGTCGCGGCGTCAAGGGCCAGAAGGCGCGCTCCGGCGTTGCCATCAACGGCTTCGAGGGCGGCCAGATGCCGCTCTATCGGCGCCTGCCGAAGCGTGGCTTCAATAACATCTTCGCCAAGAGCTTTGTCGTCGTGTCGCTGGCTCGTATCCAGACGGCGCTCGATGCCAAGAAGCTCGACGCCAAGGCGACCGTGACGGCCGAGGCACTCGTTGCCGCCGGCGTCATCCGCCGCGTCAAGGACGGCGTGCGCATCCTCTCGGACGGCGAGCTCAAGGCAAAGCTTGCCTTCGACGTCGCCGGCGCCTCCAAGGCCGCGATCGAGAAGATCGAAAAGGCCGGCGGTTCGGTCAAGCTGCCGGAAGCGGCAGCGGAGTAATGGCAATTTGAAGCGCGGCCGGCAGGAACGGTATCCGTTTTTGTTCACGATTGCGCTTTGATCCAATCAATTAGGCGGCCGCGTCAACGCGGCCGCTTGCATGTTTAGAGCCCGGAGCTTATCTCGTGAGCTTCGGTGCCACGCGCCGCCTGAGCTGCGGGCATCGAGCGTGACATACAAATCAAAGAAGTAGCGCATGACGTTGTCCGAAAACCGCTTCACACTTTTCGGCATCATGCTCTAGCGGAGAATCAGGCATGGCTTCGGCTGCTGAACAACTAGCCTCGAATCTGAATTTTGCGGCTTTCGCCAAGGCGGAGGACCTGAAGAAGCGAATCTGGTTCACCGTCGGCGCGCTGCTCGTCTATCGCCTCGGCACCTATATCCCGCTGCCCGGCATCAATCCGGATGCATTCGCGCAGGCCTTCTCTTCGCAGGCCAAGGGCGTGCTCGGCATGTTCAACATGTTCGCCGGCGGCGCCGTGCAGCGCATGGCGATCTTCGCGCTCGGCATCATGCCTTACATCTCAGCCTCCATCATCATGCAGCTGATGACCTCGGTCATTCCGTCGCTGGAAGCGCTGAAAAAGGAAGGCGAGCAGGGCCGCAAGGTCATCAACCAGTACACGCGCTACGGCACGGTACTCCTGGCGCTGGTGCAGGCCTACGGCATTTCAGTGGGCCTGGAAGGCGGCAACGGCATCGTCAACGATCCCGGCATGTTCTTCCGCATCTCGACCGTCGTCACGCTGGTTGGCGGCACCATGTTCCTGATGTGGCTGGGCGAGCAGATCACCGCCCGCGGCATCGGCAACGGCATTTCGCTGATCATCTTTTCCGGCATCGTCGCCGGCCTGCCGCGCGCCATCTCCGGCACGCTGGAGCTCGGCCGCACCGGCGCCCTATCGACCGGGCTGATACTCGCGATCATCGTGCTGGCCATAATCGTCATCGCGCTGATCGTGTTCTTCGAGCGCGCGCAGCGCCGCCTGCTGATCCAGTATCCGAAGCGCCAGGTCGGCAACCGCATGTTCCAGGGCGATACCTCGCATCTGCCGCTGAAGCTCAACACGTCGGGCGTCATTCCGCCGATCTTCGCGTCGTCGCTGCTTTTGCTGCCGGCAACGGTCGCCGGCTTCTCGCAGACGACAAACCTGCCGGCATGGGCAAGCACCGTGCTTGCCTCGCTCGGCCACGGCCAGCCGCTCTACATGCTGTTCTATGCGGCAATGATCGTGTTCTTCGCCTTCTTCTACACGGCCATCGTGTTCAATCCGAAGGACACCGCCGACCAGCTCAAGAAGCATTCCGGCTTCATTCCGGGCTACCGTCCGGGTGAGCGCACCGCCGATTACATCGACTATGTCCTGACGCGCATCACCGTCGTCGGCGCCATCTATCTGGTGCTGGTGTGCCTGCTGCCCGAGTTCCTGATTTCGGCGACTGGCGTACCATTCTACCTCGGTGGCACATCGCTTCTGATCGTGGTCAGTGTAACCCTCGATACGGTCGCGCAGATCCAGGGTCACCTGATCGCGCACCAGTATGAGGGCCTGATCAAGAAGTCGAAGCTGCGCGGGGGGAAGAAGGCCAGATGAGATTGATATTGCTTGGGCCGCCAGGAGCGGGCAAGGGGACGCAAGCACAAAGACTGGTAGAAAAATACGGCATACCGCAGCTGTCGACGGGTGACATGCTGCGGGCGGCCGTGCAGGCCGGCACCGAAGTCGGCAAGCGCGCCAAGGCGGTGATGGATGCCGGCGAGCTGGTTTCCGACGCCATCGTCAACGCCATCGTGGCCGAGCGCATCGATCAGCCCGATTGCACCAACGGTTTCATCCTCGACGGATATCCGCGCACGCTGGTGCAGGCTGATGCGGTTGAATCGATGCTCGCCGAGCGCGGCATTGACCTCGATGCCGTGATCGAGTTCGTCGTCGACGACAAAGCGCTGGTCGCCCGCATCGTCAAGCGCGCCGACGACGCCAAGGCCGCCGGACAGCCGGTGCGCAAGGACGACAATCCGGTGGTGTTCGAAGAGCGCCTGCGGGAATATTACAAGAAGACCGCGCCTCTGATCGGCTATTATTATGCCAAACGCTCGCTTAGGAGTGTCGACGGCATGGCCCCTGTCGACACCGTGACGGCGGAGATTGAAGCGCTGCTCGCGGCGGTGACGCGGGAGACCGTTACGGTAAAGTAAAGATTGCGCTTGACTGGAACGGTTCGCTGGGTTATGGCGGCCCGTCTTCCTATCAGGCATGAGGCTTGCTTGTCCGCAAGGGCAAGGCAGCCGCATTGAAACCAGGGAACTCCCGCAAGGGCCGGCCTCCACCGGACGCGGGGTAATTTGAACAGCGCCGCGCATGCCTTTTTTGAAGGCCGGCCGGTCCCACATGGAGAAGAGAAGAATATGGCTCGTATAGCCGGCGTCAACATTCCGACCAACAAGCGCGTCGTCATTGCGCTTCAGTACATTCACGGCATTGGCAAGAAGTTCGCCCAGGAGATCGTCGACAAGGTCGGCATCCCGGCCGAGCGCCGCGTCAACCAGCTGACGGACGCGGAAGTGCTGCAGATCCGCGAGACCATCGACCGCGACTACCAGGTCGAAGGCGATCTGCGCCGCGAAGTGTCGATGAACATCAAGCGCCTCATGGACCTCGGCTGCTACCGCGGTCTGCGTCACCGCCGTTCGCTGCCGGTTCGCGGCCAGCGCACGCACACCAATGCACGCACCCGCAAGGGCCCGGCCAAGTCGATCGCCGGCAAGAAGAAGTAAGTGAGCGATAGCGAGTGGCCATTAGCGAGTAGGGGTTCCCTATTCGCTGGTCCCTGCTCACTACTCGCTTTCAAAGGTGGAGCCGCTGGCATTACGGCGGTGTAGAGATCAACTGAAAGGACTATCATGGCCAAGGAAGCCGCTCGTGTTCGCCGTCGCGAACGCAAGAACATCTCGTCGGGCGTTGCCCACGTCAATTCGACCTTCAACAACACGATGATCACCATCACCGACGCGCAGGGCAATTCCATTGCCTGGTCGTCGGCCGGTGCCCAGGGCTTCAAGGGTTCGCGCAAGTCGACCCCGTTTGCCGCCCAGATGGCTGCCGAAGACGTCGCCAAGAAGGCCCAGGAACACGGCATGCGCATGCTCGAAGTCGAGGTCTGCGGACCCGGCTCCGGTCGTGAATCGGCGCTTCGCGCCCTGCAGGCTGCCGGCTTCACCATCACCTCGATCCGTGATGTGACGCCGATCCCGCACAATGGCTGCCGCCCGCGCAAGAAGCGCCGCGTCTAAGACATTACCGAACGCCGCGTGAGCGCCTCAAGGCGCTCCTCCACGGCACTCCAGGTCGCCCGCCACGATTGGATGGTGGCGGGTCAACGGAAGGAAAGCATCATGATCCAGAAAAATTGGCAGGAACTGATCAAGCCGAACAAGATCGAGTTCTCGTCGAAGAAGAAGACGCTGACCACGCTGGTCGCCGAGCCGCTCGAGCGCGGCTTCGGCCTGACGCTCGGCAACGCGCTGCGCCGCGTGCTTTTGTCTTCGCTGCGCGGTGCGGCTGTCACCGCCGTGCAGATCGACGGCGTTCTGCATGAATTCTCGTCGATTGCCGGCGTGCGTGAGGACGTGACCGACATCGTCCTCAACATCAAGGAAATCGCCATCCGCATGGAAGGCGATGGTCCCAAGCGCATGGTCGTTCGCAAGCAGGGCCCGGGTGCGGTTCTGGCTGGCGACATCCAGACGGTTGGCGACGTCGAGATCCTCAACCCGGACCACGTCATCTGCACGCTGGACGAGGGCGCTGAAATCCGCATGGAATTCACCGTCGACACCGGCAAGGGTTACGTGCCGGCCGACCGCAACCGCGCCGAAGACGCGCCGATCGGCCTGATCCCGGTCGACAGCCTGTATTCGCCGGTCAAGAAGGTCTCCTACAAGGTCGAAAATACCCGCGAGGGCCAGGTTCTCGACTATGACAAGCTGACCATGACCATCGAGACCGACGGTTCGATCTCGGGCGAGGACGCGGTGGCATTCGCTGCCCGCATCCTGCAGGACCAGCTTGGCCTGTTCGTCAATTTCGACGAGCCGCAGAAGGAAGTCGCCACCGAAGCCGTCACAGAGCTCGCCTTCAACCCGGCGCTGCTCAAGAAGGTCGACGAACTCGAGCTTTCGGTGCGTTCGGCCAACTGCCTGAAGAACGACAACATCGTCTACATCGGCGATCTCATCCAGAAGACCGAAGCCGAGATGCTGCGCACCCCGAACTTCGGCCGCAAGTCGCTGAACGAGATCAAGGAAGTGCTCGCGGCGATGGGCCTGCACCTCGGCATGGAAGTGCCGGACTGGCCGCCGGAAAACATCGAAGACCTCGCCAAGCGTTACGAAGACCAATATTGAGCATGAATTTCCAAGGATCGGCGGCGTGAGCCGCTCGATCCGACGGTCATGCGGAAAACCATCAGAGGCCACGGCCTCTTGAACAACTGAAGAAGGAAAAGAGCCATGCGCCACGGTTTTAAAGGCCGCCGCTTCGCCCGAAGCATTAGCCATCGCAAGTCGATGTTCGCCAACCTCGCCGTGTCGCTGCTCGAGCACGAACAGATCGTCACCACCCTGCCGAAGGCGAAGGATCTGCGTCCGATCGTCGAGAAGCTGGTGACGCTCGGCAAGCGCGGCGACCTCCATGCGCGCCGCCAGGTGATTGCCCAGATCGGCAATGAAGGCGTCGTCAAGCGTCTGTTCGACACGATCGCGCCGCGCTACGCCACCCGCAATGGCGGCTATCTGCGCATCATGAAGGCGGGCTTCCGCCACGGCGACAATGCCGCCATGGCGGTCATCGAGTTCGTCGACCGTGACACCGACGCCAAGGGCGCCGGCGACCGCGCTCGCCTCGAAGCTGAAGGCACCAATGAGGAAACCGCGGCCGCATAAGGCTGGGGGTTTCTGGATGAATTCAAAGGGGCCTTCGGGCCCCTTTTTGTTACCAGCGTCCTACGTTTAGCGAGCCTTACGTTTAGCGAGCAAGCGTCAGGTAGTCGCGACCGCTAAGCAGATTCCAATTGAAGGCGCCGGGGATCTCTTCGAACGCCGGTTGGGGATAGGAATAGATACTGTCGAGGGTGGCGCGGGAATCGATATCGCTGACCACTTGCGACACGGTGGAATTGGCCAGGTATTTTTGGGCGTCCCCATCTTTGATGAAGTCTGTATCGACTCGGAAATGAATCTGAATGGGACCCGCGCAGATGTTCAGCAAGATATCGTCGCTCAAGGCGGCGTAGAAAACCGCTGCCTCTTCTGGAGCCCAAAGGCCGGCAGCCAGGAATTCCGAAGGCTTCGTCTCTCCACTGAACCCATCCAATGAGAGCACAAGGCGATCGGTGAGAACCTCAAAATCACCTTCGAGATAGCCCGCTTCTTCGATCTGAAACCAGTTCATCCAATGAGGTGCTTCTTCATCAAAGGAAATTTCGAGCTTTCCGAAAATCCAATAGACCGGAATCGTCCCTGCAGGTTCCGTGACCCAGCCGTCAGGCGGACCCAGCACACCGGCGATGTCGATCATTTTCAGAGAAGGGGAAACGGGCCCAAAAGTGCCGGTCTTCAAAAAGTCACGGAATGACAGGAGTTGTTTTTTCATGAAGGTCGACGAAGGTTCTCAGTTTCAAGCCGACCTATAGCTGCTTTGCGGGCCAGAATAATCAGATTTCAGGGGCTTAGCCTTTCATTTTGCACAATCGTCGGGACAATGGCGCCCGACCTGGAGGATTCGGAATGCACTTCAAACGGCTGTTTCTTGTTGCCCTTTGCGCGCTGGCCGCCTTTGCCGCGGCACCGGCCGTGAAAGACGCCCTGGCCGAGGACGCCGCCAAGCCAGCCGATCCGGGGCTCTCCGATGTGCTGACCGACCTCTTGCATGGCGTCGAGGGCGAGAACGGCACCTCCGGTCCCGACAAGCGCGTGCCGTTCGGCCGCGAAGAGGTGCAGCTGTCGTTTGCGCCCCTGGTCAAGCAGACGGCGCCGGCCGTGGTCAATGTCTATGCGTCGCAGACGGCCAAGGTCACGTCGCCCTTTGACGGCGATCCGTTCTTCGAGGAATTTTTCGGCCGCGCGCAGCCGCGCGCGCAATCCTCGCTCGGCTCGGGCGTGCTGGTCGACCCGAGCGGCGTCGTCGTCACCAATTTCCACGTGATCAAGGATGCCGACGAGGTCAAGGTCGCGACCGCCGACGGGCGCGAATTCACCTCGAAGGTCATGCTCAAGGACGAGACGCTCGACCTCGCCGTGCTCAAGATCACCTCCGACAAGCCGTTTCCGGTGATCGCCATCGGCGATTCCGACGCGCTCGAGGTCGGCGACCTGGTGCTGGCCATCGGCAATCCGTTCGGCGTCGGCCAGACCACCACCAGCGGCATCGTTTCGGCGCTTGCCCGCAGCCATATCGGCGTTTCGGATTCGGGCTACTTCATCCAGACCGACGCCGCCATCAATCCCGGCAATTCCGGCGGCGCGCTGATCAACATGGGCGGCCAGCTGGTCGGCATCAACACCGCCATCTACAGCCGCAGCGGCGGCTCGATCGGCATCGGCTTTGCCATCCCCGCCAACATGGTGCGCGCCTTCGCCGACGCGGCCAAGGCCGGGCTCGATTTCTTCGAGCGGCCCTATATAGGCGCCGAATTCGAAGCGGTCACACCGCAGATCGCCGAATCGCTCGGCATGGAGAAGCCGACCGGCGCGCTGGTGTCGTCGGTTGAGGAAGCCGGACCGGCGGCCAAGGCAGGGCTGAAGCCCGGCGATGTCGTGCTGCAGCTCAATGGCACGACGGTCGAAGGCATCGAGGCGCTGGATTACCGCATGGCGACCCTGTCGATCGGCACCAAGGCGACCTTCGCCATCCTGAGCAAGGGCCAGCAGGCGACGATGGAGATTGCACTGGAGCGCGCGCCGGAAGGCGCCAAGGCGTCGGAAGTGACCCTGCATGGCCGCAGCCCGTTCTCCGGCGCCAAGGTCGCGGAACTGTCGCCCAGGCTCGCCCAGCGGCTCGGCCTGCGCACCGACCTCAAGGGGGTCACCGTGGTCGACATCAACCGCGATTCGCCGGCCGCCGATTTCGGCTTCCAGCCGGGCGACATCGTGCGCGAGGTGAACGGCACGACGGTCGATACGGCGGCGACACTGGCGCAGCTTGCCCAGCAGGATACACGCTGGTGGCGCTTTACCGTCGAGCGCGGCGGGCAGATACTGCGCCAGGTGTTGCGTTACTGAGGCGATCTTCCATTTCTGAGGATCGTGCTCCAACCAGAAGACCTAGATGGCCGATCTGTTCAGCGTCGATGAACCGGAAAGAGCGCCGCCCGGCCGGCCTTTGGCCGATCGGCTGCGCCCGAAAAACCTTGGCGAGGTCGTCGGCCAGGAGCATCTGACCGGCCCCGACGGCGCACTGACGCGGCTCATCAACTCCGGTTCGCTCGGCTCGATGATTTTCTGGGGGCCACCCGGCACCGGCAAGACCACCGTGGCGCGGCTGCTGGCCGGCGAGACCAGCCTTGCCTTCGAGCAGATCTCAGCGGTGTTTTCCGGCGTTGCCGATTTGAAGAAAGTGTTCGAGGCGGCAAAGCTGCGTCGCACCAATGGCCGCCAGACGCTGCTGTTCGTCGACGAGATCCATCGCTTCAACCGCGCCCAGCAGGATTCGTTTCTCCCGGTCATGGAGGACGGCACCGTCGTGCTGGTTGGCGCCACAACCGAAAATCCGTCCTTCGAGCTGAACGCCGCGCTTTTGTCGCGCGCGCGGGTACTGGTGTTTCACCCGCTGGGCGAGGAGAGCATCGCCAAGCTGATGACGCGCGCGGAGGAGACAGAGGGCAGGGCGCTGCCGCTCGACGAAGAGGCGCGGGCGATGCTCATCCGCATGAGCGATGGTGACGGCCGGGCCTCGCTGACGCTGGCCGAGGAAGTCTGGCGCGCCGCCAAACCCGGCGAGGTTTTCGATCCCGAAGGGCTGCAGCGCATCGTCCAGCGCCGCGCGCCGATCTATGACAAGGGCCAGGACGGTCACTACAATCTGATCTCGGCGCTGCACAAATCGGTGCGTGGGTCCGACCCGGACGCGGCGCTTTATTATCTTGCCCGCATGTTCGACGCCGGCGAGGATCCGCTCTATCTCGGCCGCCGGCTGGTGCGCATGGCGATGGAGGATATCGGGCTGGCCGACCCGCAGGCGCTGGTTATCGCCAACGCCGCCAAGGACGCCTACGACTATCTCGGCTCGCCCGAAGGCGAACTGGCCTTCGCCGAGGCCACCGTCTATCTCGCCACCGCGCCCAAATCCAACGCCGTCTATACCGCCTTCAAGGCAGCCACGCGGGCGGCGAAGGAGTTCGGTTCGCTGCTGCCGCCCAAGCACATCCTCAACGCGCCGACCAAGCTGATGAAAGAGGAGGATTACGGCGCCGGCTACCGCTACGATCACGACCAGCCCGATGCTTTTTCCGGCCAGGACTATTTCCCCGAAAAGATGGGCCGGCAGACCTTTTATGATCCGCCCGAACGCGGCTTCGAGCGCGATATCAAGAAACGGCTGGACTATTGGGCAAAGCTGCGCAGCGAGCGGGAAAAATAGGCGCGCGGGACAAACGGGACGAACTCGGCCTGCCCCGCGATGAACTGAAATTCTGTCCCCGCCAGTCACAGCAGTGTGATTGTACCGCATGACAAAAAGCCCTATCACGTCGCATGACTCGGCCGGGAGGCTGCCAGGACGGGCGATAATTCGGAACGGGGACAGCGCGCGGCGCGAACAGAAATGACAAAATCCCTTCGCAAAACGCTTCGCCAGGCTGTGATTGCTGTCCCGCTGCTCGTGCTCGGCTTCTATTTCATTCCGATCCTGACCGCGATCTGGATCGTCTGCGGCCTGATCGATGTGCTGCGCAACGCCAGCAAGGATCTGTCGCTGTTGCGCGGCTATTTCCTCGGCAATGGCATCTTCACCTGGCTGCTGTCGCCCTTCAATCTGCTGGTGGACCTCGTTTGCTACCGCAACCCGGGTGTGTGGAAGCTGGAGCAGTTGCCTGCCGATTATCAGCGCGAGGTCAACGAGGTTCTTGACGTCTTCAAGGCGCGCAAGGACGAGATCATCGCCGATATCGACGCCAATTTCGGCACCGGTCGTCGCGGCATGTATGTCTATCAGTGGTACGGCAAGCACCGGATCGACAATGTCGCGGAATTCAACAAGGATTTCAAATACATCAAGACCATTGCCGTGTCTGTCTTCAGAGGCAAGGAATCGACTTCCTGGCATTTCGGACCGCTCCGGCTCAGCCTGCGCATCCTTTACAATCTCTTGCCGGTGAAGGCAGAGGTTTTTGTCGAATGCAACGGCGCCAGGAATTACTGGCACGACAACCCGCTCTATATTTTCGACGACACGCTGCTGCACCGCTCGGTCAACGAGTATGACGGACGCCGCTACTGCGTGTTCATGGACATAATCCGCCCGTCGCCGTTCCCCGGCTTCATCGCCGGACTTCTCGCCATCGTTTCGGTCACCGTCGAGCGCATCAATTCCATGTTCTACAAGAACTGGAAGATGATCGGCTCGAGCAAGGCAAAGAAGGTCGAGACGACCTGAGGCGTTAGCCTGAAGGGATTGACCGCACTGCCTTGGCCGGGCAGTAAACGGGCATGTTCAATCTGCTTCTTGTTGTGGTCGGCGGCGGCATCGGCGCCGGCATCCGCCACCTGACCAACATCGGCGCCTTGCGCCTCGTCGGCCCCAACTACCCCTGGGGGACAATGGCGATCAACATCCTCGGCTCCTTTGTTATGGGGCTGTTCGTCGCTGCGCTGATGCGGCGCGGCGGTTCCAATGAGCTCCGGCTGTTCGTCGCCACGGGCATCCTTGGCGGCTTCACCACCTTCTCCGCCTTTTCGCTCGATTTCGCGACCCTGTGGGAGCGCGGAGCGACGCTGACGGCGTTGGGATATGCGCTTGCCAGCGTCGTTGGCGCCATTATCGCCCTGTTTCTGGGACTTTGGCTCGCAAGAACCGTTTCATAGTGTTATTGCCCGGCCTAGAGCACGGCGCATCCTCCTGGACGCGCTGCAGAAACTTTGATCTTGCGCATGATCCTTTCCGAAAGCCGGAGTAGATTTTCGGGGTCACGCGTTAGAAACGGATAAAGCGAAAATCATGGCAGGCGTAGAACAGATCACGGTGGAGGCCGGCGAGGCGGGCATGCGGCTCGATCGCTGGTTCAAGACCCATTTCCCCGGCCTCGGCTTTGGCCATCTGCAGAAGCTGCTGCGGTCGGGCCAGATCCGCGTCGATGGCGGCCGGGTCAAGGCCGACAGCCGTGTCGAGCCCGGCCAGGTGGTGCGTGTGCCGCCGCTCGAGGTCGACAAGAAGGGCGAGAGTGCGCTTACGGGTTACTCGATCCGCAACCAGGGCGACGCCGATGTGCTGGCCAAGATGCTGATCCACGAAGATCCAAAAGTCTTCGTCTTCAACAAGCCGGCGGGCCTGGCGGTGCAAGGCGGCTCGGGCGTCACCCGCAATGTCGACGACATGCTGGAGGCCTGGCGCAGCCAGAAGGGCGAGAAGCCGCGCCTGGTGCACCGGCTCGACCGCGACACGTCGGGCGTGCTGGTGGTTGCCCGCACCAGGCTTGCGGCGATGAAGCTTTCCGAGTCATTCCGGGCGCGCGAGACCAAGAAGACCTATTGGGCGCTGGTCAAGGGCGTCCCGCCCAAGCGTGAGGACAAGATCTCGACCTGGCTGATCAAGGAGCCGACCGAGGACGGCGACCGCGTGCGCGTGGCAGCCCATGGCGAAAAGGGCGCCGACCACGCCGTGTCCTACTATCGCATCATCGAGCAGGCGGCCCAGACGATGACCTGGCTGGAAATGGAGCCGTACACTGGCCGCACCCACCAGCTGCGCGTTCATGCCGCCTATATCGGCTGCCCGATCCTCGGCGACCCCAAATATTTCGAGGCCGACACCAACTGGGACTTTCCGGGCGGCATTCAGAACCGCCTGCATCTGCATGCGCGCCGCATCGTCATTCCGCACCCGGACAAGGGCGTCATCGACGTCACCGCGCCGATGCCGCCGCATATGCGCCAGAGCTGGAACCTGATCGGCTTCGACGACGCCAGCGCGGAGGACTGACATTGGCCGTCGCCTCGGCATTGGATCGCCGCGATGCGGTCGATCTGGCGGCTGCTTCCATCATGGTCGGGTTGACCTTTTCCTGGGGGCTGAACTACGTCGCCGCCAAGATCTCCTCTGCCGGCTTCGATCCGGTTTTCGTCTCGATCGCACGTTCGATCATCGGCGGGCTTTGTGTGCTCGGCTGGTGCTGGCTGCGCGGCATCAGGCTGTTTAAGGCCGACGGGTCGCTTGTCGCCGGCATCATCGTCGGCGTGCTGTTCGGCGTCGAGTTCCTGTGCCTCTATATCGGGCTGGAATACACGACCGTTGCCCGCAACACACTGCTGGTCAACACCATGCCGTTCTGGGTCCTGATCGGCGGCCATTTCCTGCTCGGTGAGCGTATCAACGCGCGCAAGCTTGGCGGGCTCGTTCTTGCCTTCTGTGGCCTTGTGGCGGTGTTTTCCGACGGGATTGCCGGCGGCACCGACGTGACCTTGATGGGCGATCTGCTCAGCCTCGGCTCGGGCATCCTGTGGGCGGCGACCAGCATCGTCATCAAGCGTTCGAAACTGGTCGAGACCAGTGCCGAGAAATTGCTGCTTTATCAGCTGGCCGGTGCGGCCATTGTCGGTGTCCTGGTTCTGCCTTTCGCCGGCCCGCCGATCCGCGCGGTCAGTGCCTTGCCGACATTGGCGCTGCTGCTCCAGTCGCTCTATATAGTTGCCTTCACCTATGTGCTGTGGTTCTGGCTGCTCAGGCGCTATCCGGCATCGGGCCTGTCGAGCTTCGCCTTCCTGTCGCCGGTGTTCGGCGTCCTCTGCGGCGCTATCATTCTTGGCGAGGCGCCAACGACCAGGATCTTTGTGGCGCTTGGGCTGATCGCAGTCGGCCTGATCATCGTCAACCGGCCGGCGCGCAAGCAGGTACCTGGATAGAAAGTTCGACCATGCGTGACATCCTCAACGACCTCGAAGCGGGAAAGCATCTGTCCGATCCGGATCCGGTCCGCCGCGCCCAGATCCAGATGAAGACGCACCTGCCGAAGCGCTTCTACAAGGACGTGTCGGTCGTAGCTGTGGAGGACGGTTTTGTCGTCCACCTCGACGGCAAGCCGGTGCGCACGCCGGGCAAGGCGCTGCTGGCGCTGCCGACCGAAAAGGCCGCCGCCCTGGTCGCCAATGAGTTCGCTGCGCAGGGCGAGACCATCGACCCGGTCACGATGCCGGTGCTGCGTCTGGTCAACACCGCCATCGACGGCGTCGCCAGCGACCCGCAGGCGGTGCTGGAGGACGTCTTGCGCTTCGCCTCGTCCGATCTGACCTGCTACCGCGCCGACGCGCCGCAGGGGCTGGTCGAGCGGCAGAACCAGCATTGGGATCCGGTGATCGACTGGGCGAGGGCGACATTAGGGGCTCGGTTCAACCTCGCCGAGGGCATCATCCATGTCGAGCAGCCGCGCGAAAGCCTCGCCGTCCTCGGCGCCCATCTTGCCCAGCGTGCCGAGCCGCTGCGGCTGGCTGCAATCCATGTCATGACTTCGCTGACCGGGTCGGCGCTGCTGGCGCTGGCGGTCGATTACGGCGCGCTCGACGGCGACGCGGCCTGGGCCGCCGGCCATGTCGACGAGGACTGGCAGGTCGAGCACTGGGGCCAGGACGCCGAGGCTGTCGCACGCCGCTCGGCCCGCAAACGCGACATGATGGCGGCCGTCGGCCTGCTCGACGCGCTGAAGACCTGATCCTCGGCCTTTTGCCGCACTGCACCTAATACCAAAGTCATAAATCCAAGGTCTGTCTGCCTCCGGCGGTCGCTTTCTGTCATTTTTTACGCCGATGGCTGGTTCGAGTCGCGTTCAGAGGGAACGCCGACGATGACGCCCAGCCTCGAGGACAGACGGGATTTCACGGGAGGACAGTTCAATGGCATTGGCATCGACCGCCGGCGGAGCCAGCCGCGGCATGACACGAGAGGAGAAGAAGGTCATCTTCGCCTCCTCGCTGGGCGCGGTTTTCGAATGGTATGATTTCTATCTCTACGGAGCGTTGGCCGGCGCGATCGGCTTGACCTTCTTCAACTCGTTTCCCGAAAGCACCCGCTACATCTTCACGCTGCTGGTCTTCGCCGCCGGCTTCATCGTGCGCCCGTTCGGCGCGCTGGTGTTCGGCCGCATCGGCGATCTCGTCGGCCGCAAATACACATTCCTTGTCACCATCATGATCATGGGTCTGTCGACTTTCCTTGTCGGCCTGCTTCCGGGCTCAGAGACACTGGGCATTCTGGCGCCGATCCTGTTGATCGCGCTGCGCATGCTGCAGGGCCTGGCGCTTGGCGGCGAGTACGGCGGCGCCGCGACCTATGTCGCGGAACATGCGCCGGATGACCGTCGCGGCTTCTACACGTCATGGATCCAGACGACGGCGACGCTCGGCCTGTTCCTGTCGCTGATTGTCATCCTGCTGGTGCAGAATTCTGTAAGCAAGGACGCCTTCAACGCCTGGGGATGGCGCATTCCTTTCCTGGTCTCGGCCATCCTGCTCGGCATTTCGGTCTGGATCCGGCTGTCGCTTTCGGAATCGCCGACCTTCCTGCGCATGAAGGAAGAGGGCAAGAGTTCCAAGGCGCCGCTGTCGGAAGCCTTCGGCCAGTGGAAAAACGCCAAGATCGCCATCCTGGCGCTGTTCGGCCTCACCGCCGGTCAGGCCGTGGTCTGGTACAATGGTCAGTTCTACGCACTGTTCTTCCTGGCCAATGTGCTCAAGGTCGACGCGCAGTCGGTGAACATCATGATTGCCATTGCGCTGGCACTCGGTACGGGCTTCTTCGTCTTCTTCGGCTGGCTGTCCGACAAGATCGGCCGCAAGCCGATCATCATGGCCGGCCTTGCGCTGGCGGTCGTCACCACCTTCCCGCTGTTCAAGGCGTTGACCTGGGCCGCCAATCCGGCGCTCGCCACCGCACAGCAGAACACGCGCGCCACGGTGACGGCGGCTCCGGGAGACTGCAACTTCCAGTTCAATCCGACCGGCACGCGCGTACCGGTCAGTTCGTGCGATATCGCGACCGATTTCCTTGCCAAGAACTCGGTGCCTTACGACATCGTCTCGACGGCGGCGGCGGGGACCCCGGCGAGTGTCATGATCGGCAGCGAAACCGTGGCGTCTTATGATGCCAAGGCCGCGGGCGACAAGAAGGCTGCCAGTGACGCTGCCTTCAAGAAGGGTATCAATCTCGCGCTTCAGGGGGGCGGTTATCCGCTGAAGCGTGCTGCCGCCAAGGTTGCCGACCAGAAGCTCGACGCCTTTGTCGCGGCCAATCCTGAACTGAAGCTCGACGCGGCAGCCATCCGCGCCGGCGAAAAGACCGCGGTCCCGACCGAACAGGCGATCAAGGACAAGGTGCTGACCAAGGACGAAGCCGCGGGCGCCACCGAGGTGACCGTCTACAGCGTTCCGGCAGCGGGCGCGTTCGCGATGTTTGCCGACCCCGCACAGGTCAACTGGGCCAAGGTCATCGGCATCCTGTTCATCCTGGTCCTCTATGTGACCATGGTCTACGGGCCGATCGCCGCGATCTTGGTCGAGATGTTCCCGACCCGCATCCGCTACAGCGGCATGTCGCTGCCCTATCACATCGGCAATGGCTGGTTCGGCGGCCTGCTGCCCGCAATCGTGTTCGCGTTCAGCGCCTACAAGGGCGATATCTACTATGGCCTTTGGTATCCGGTGGTGATCGCGGCGGTGACGCTGATCATCGGCATGATCTTCGTCAGGGATACGCTCGGCACCGACCTGCATACCAAGCAGTAGCCGACGGCTCTGTATCAAACAAAAAACCCGGCGCGAGCGATCGCGCCGGGTTTTTGATTTGTGGGCCTGTTCGATCTATCAGCGCGGAAGACGCCTAGCTCTTGCGAGGCTGTTCGGCCTCCGCAATGGCGGCCTCATGATACCAGGCCTCGCCATGGGCAAGCGGGTGATCGCGCAGCGAAGCAAGCTCTGCCGCAAACTTGGCCTTTACGCCTAAATTTGAGGCACCCGCACGCGCTGCCACCGGGAACATCAGGATTTTGGCCGACGGACGGGCTGAGGTGATTTCCATGGTCGGTCTCCTTTCTTCTGGAGAGGCTCTTCGATTCATCTTTCCATCAAGGTAGGTCCTGCAATCCTTTTAGGCAAGATGCCTAAAGAAAGATCGGCATTTGCCTGTTATTTAAGCAAATTCTGCCTTTGATTGATCGGGGCGCATCGCTTAGGCGGCTTGCCATCACCGGCGGGATGAAAGGGCATTTTTGCCGCACCCTGACCAACTGAAGTGGCACACGATTTGCATTTTATCGACCGGCAGCTGGGCTGCTGGATGGCTCGGCGCGCCGGCGTCATCCAGGTTCGGTGATCAAGCAACGAGAGGCTCTAGAATGACGAAATACAAGCTCGAGTATATCTGGCTCGATGGTTACACGCCGGTCCCCAATCTTCGCGGCAAGACCCAGATCAAGGAGTTCGCCGAGTTCCCGACGCTCGAGCAGCTGCCGCTGTGGGGCTTCGACGGTTCTTCGACGCAGCAGGCCGAAGGCCACAGCTCCGACTGCGTGCTGAAGCCGGTCGCCGTATTCCCGGACCCGGCCCGCAGCAATGGCGTGCTGGTGATGTGCGAAGTGATGATGCCAGATGGCGTGACGCCGCATGTGTCCAACAAGCGCGCCACCATCCTCGACGACGAGGGCGCCTGGTTCGGCTTCGAGCAGGAGTATTTCTTCTACAAGGACGGCCGTCCGCTCGGCTTCCCCGAGAGCGGCTATCCGGCGCCGCAGGGCCCGTACTACACCGGCGTCGGCTATTCGAATGTCGGCCCGATCGCGCGCCAGATCGTCGAGGAGCATCTCGACCTTTGCCTCGCAGCAGGCATCAACCATGAAGGCATCAACGCCGAAGTGGCCAAGGGCCAGTGGGAATTCCAGATTTTCGGCAAAGGCTCCAAGAAGGCCGCCGACCAGATGTGGATGGCCCGTTATCTCTTGCAGCGCCTGACCGAAAAATACGAGATCGACATCGAGTATCACTGCAAGCCGCTTGGCGACACCGACTGGAACGGTTCGGGCATGCACGCCAACTTCTCGACCGCCTATATGCGCGAAGTCGGCGGCAAGGCCTATTTCGAAGCGCTGATGGCTCAATTCGACAAGAACCTGATGGACCACATCGCCGTCTACGGCCCGGACAATGACAAGCGCCTGACCGGCAAGCATGAGACCGCGCCGTGGAACCGCTTCAGCTACGGCATCGCCGACCGCGGCGCCTCGATCCGCGTGCCGCATTCCTTCGTCAACAATGACTACAAGGGCTACCTGGAAGACCGCCGCCCGAACTCGCAGGGCGACCCCTACCAGATCGCTTCGCAGATCCTGAAGACCATCGCGGAGGTTTCGACCAGCGCCCAGGTTTCGGCGGCCGCCTAAGCATCTATAGCGGCGCAGGCTTCGTAAGCCTGCGCCGTAGCCTGCTGCTACCACGTCTACGGTCTGCTATTGGTCAAACAAAAACCCCGGCGTCTGAACTGACGCCGGGGTTTTTCCTTGTCGCTGAGGCTTATCGTTCAGACCGAATAGTACATGTCGTATTCGACCGGATGCGGGGTCATTTCGAAGCGCATCACTTCGGCCATCTTGAGCTCGATGTAAGAGTCGATCTGGTCGTCGTCGAAGACGCCGCCGGCTTTCAGGAAGCCGCGGTCCTTGTCCAAGCTTTGCAGCGCTTCGCGCAGCGAACCGCAGACGGTCGGGATCTTCTTCAGTTCCTTCGGCGGCAGGTCGTAGAGATCCTTGTCCATCGGCTGTCCCGGGTGGATCTTGTTCTTGATGCCGTCGAGGCCGGCCATCAGCATGGCGGCGAAAGCGAGGTAGGGGTTCGCGCCTGGATCGGGGAAGCGGACCTCGACGCGCTTGGCTTTCGGGGACGAGCCGAACGGAATGCGGCACGAGGCCGAACGGTTGCGCGCGGAGTAGGCGAGCAGCACCGGGGCTTCATAGCCAGGTACAAGGCGCTTGTAGGAGTTGGTCAGCGGGTTGGTGAAGGCGTTGATCGCCTTGGCGTGCTTGATGATGCCGCCGATGTAGAACAGGCACGACTCCGACAGGCCGGCATATTCATTGCCGGCGAAGGTCGGCTTGCCGTTCTTCCAGATCGACTGGTGGACATGCATGCCCGAGCCGTTGTCGCCGAAGATCGGCTTCGGCATGAAGGTGGCCGTCTTGCCATAGGCATTGGCGACCTGGTGCACGACATATTTGTAGATCAGCATCTTGTCAGCGTTGCGGACCAGCGTGTCGAACTTGATGCCGAGCTCGTGCTGGGCAGCGGCAACCTCGTGATGGTGTTTTTCGACGCGCACGCCCATTTCGGCGAGCACGGTCAGCATTTCGGAGCGCATGTCCTGCGCGCTGTCGATCGGCGGCACAGGGAAGTAGCCGCCCTTGACGCGCGGGCGGTGGCCGAGATTGCCGGTCTCGTAGTCGGTGTCGTCGTTGGACGGCAGTTCGGTCGAGTCCAGCTTGAACCCGGTGTTGTAGGGATCGGCCTTGTACTTGACGTCGTCGAAGACGAAGAACTCGGCTTCGGGGCCGACATAGATGGTGTCGCCGATGCCTTCGGCCTTCATGTAGGCCTCGGCCTTCTTGGCGGTGCCGCGCGGGTCGCGGTTGTAGGATTCGCCGGAGACCGGATCGAGAATGTCGCACAGGATGACCATGGTCGACTGGGCGAAGAACGGATCCATGTGGACGGTGTCCGCATCGGGCATCAGCACCATGTCGGACTCGTTGATCGCCTTCCAGCCGGCGATCGAGGAGCCGTCGAACATGACGCCGTCGGCGAACATGTCTTCCTCGACCTCGATGACATCCATCGTCACGTGCTGCAGCTTGCCCTTCGGATCGGTGAAGCGCAGGTCGACGAATTTCACGTCGTTGTCCTTGATCTGCTTCATGATGTCTTTGGCTGTCGTCATGTCGTTTCTTCCCTGTGTGATGACGTTTCGAGGAGACGTTAATCTGAAATCAGAAAGCTCAGACGGCGTCCATCCCCGTTTCGCCGGTACGGATGCGAACGACCTCCTCGATATTGGAGACGAAGATCTTGCCGTCGCCGATGCGGCCGGTCTGCGCCGCCTTGCGGATGGCTTCGATGGCGCCTTCGACGGCGTCGTCGCCCAGCACCACTTCGATCTTCACCTTGGGCAGGAAGTCGACGACATATTCGGCGCCGCGATAGAGTTCGGTATGGCCTTTCTGGCGGCCAAAGCCCTTGGCCTCGGTGACGGTAATGCCTTGCAGACCGGCCTCCTGAAGCGCTTCCTTCACTTCGTCTAGCTTGAACGGCTTGATGATCGCTTCGATCTTTTTCATGTAAAAAGTGGCCTCCACTGCCAAAAAAACGGGTTGTGCGCCCCGCTTGCGCCTCCATCAAGCACGAACTGTGCCAATTTCAGCCCACGCGAAGCGGTTTCGCGCAATTCCAATGCCGCGCCGCGCCGGGATGCACATTCGCGTCATCCTCTGCTTCGGCTGCGGCAAAGCTGCCCGAAGCCTACACATTGCCGCTTCGGGCGTCTGCACGATAATTAGGCAGATTGCGCATTTTGCAGGCCCGCGCGGATCCGTGCAGTTGGGCGGCCTGGCAGATTTGACCCATCATTCCCGGTGTGGGCATATCCGCGTCAACGACGCAGTGAAAGGTGGACGAATGAAGGGTGTATTTGGGCGCGTGCAGTCTTCACGTGGCTCTGCCGGCTCCGGTAGCGGTTCGACTGGTGGCGGACCACCGCGGGCCGTGGATTTTCCATGGCGCGACAAACCTGACAGCGCCGCCTGCAACTTTGCATTCGGACATTTGCGCGACAATCTTCCGCAGCTTTTGGCGGTGAATGGACGCATCCATGCCGAGACCATCGTTTCGGCTGCGGGAGCGATTGCCGGCTTTGCCGCGCAGTGCGCTCTGCTCAGCGGCCGCACACCCGAGCTAGACATCGTGACGACCAAGGACGGGTCGCGTTTCCTGTTCGGCGAGCCGCTGAACGAGATGCTCTTTGCCCGCGACAACAAGAAGGCTCCGGAGCGGCTCTGGAACCTCGCTGCCGGAACGGCGATCAACAACGGCCTGCCGCCGAATGGTATGCCTTCGCTGGAGGCCATGTTCGCCCATGTCTCGCAGACGCTGGGCGGCCCACTGGAGGGGCTGCCGTCGGTCGGCAAAAATCATCATCCGCATTTCCCGGTCAGGAAATTGCTTGGATTTGCATGGCCAATGGCGGTGACGTGTCTGACCGGCCGTCTGCCGAATGCGACAATTGTCTATGGCGAGGCCGATGTGACCAATTGGCCGGCCATCACCGCCAATGTGGCGGCATTGATTCTCGGTCAGGCCAAGGATTTGCTCGACCCGAAGCTCGGTCTCACCATCGTCATGGAATCGGCGATCTATGCCTCAAAGGTTGATCCGGGCCTCGTGTCCGGCCGAGCTCCCGACGCTGCCACGCAAGGCGGATGAACCGAAGGACGTACCAGCGATGGGTTTGCCAGCCGGCGCCAAATTGGAACTGCTGTCGCCGACCGAGATGGCGGATGCCGACCGGTTGGCAATCGCGGCCGGTCCACTGGACGGCTATGGCCTGATGAAGCGCGCCGGCGAAGCGGTCGCGGCGGTGGTGTTGGCGCGCTATCCTTCAGCCACTAGGGTGCATGTGCTGTGCGGCCCCGGCAATAATGGCGGCGACGGCTTTGTCGTGGCGCGGCTGTTGGCGGAGACGGGTGTCGATGTCGCGCTGTGGGCGTCAGGCGAACCGAGGGCAGGCAGCGATGCCGCGATCTCCGCGGCCCAATGCCTGCTGGAGCGCAAGCCGCTAGCGGCTTTTGCCGCCGAGCCAGGCTCGTTGATTGTCGATGCTCTCTATGGCGCGGGATTGTCCAAGGACATTTCGGGAGATGCCGCACGCGCGGTGGACAGTGCCGCCCGCCAGTCTGTTGTTGCCGTCGATTTGCCTTCAGGTGTCTCAGGTGACAGCGGCGACATTCTCGGCACGGCATTTCGTGCCGACATCACCGTCACCTTCGCGCGCAAGAAACCGGGGCATCTGCTGTTGCCCGGCCGGGACCGATGCGGCGAGATCGTCGTCGCCGATATCGGCATTGGCGACGACATCATCGCCCAGGTCGCGCCGCGCGCATTCGAAAACAAGCCGGCGTTCTGGCTCGACGCGTTGCCGGTGCCGGCCGTCGATGCACACAAATACAAACGCGGCCATGTCGGCGTCTTCTCCGGCGGACCGTCGGCGACTGGTGCGGCGCGGTTGGCCGCACTTGCCGCTGCAAGAAGCGGGGCAGGGGCCGTGACCGTGCTGTCTCCCGCCAATGCCATGCAGGTGAACGCCACGCATCTGACCGCGATCATGCTGCGCAAGGCCGACGCTATCGAGGACGTGCAAGACTTTCTCGGCGATCGCCGGTCGTCGAGCTTTGTCCTCGGCCCGGGCTTTGGTGTTGGTGACAAGGCGCGCGATTTCGCCCTCGCCGTGCTCGGCAGAGCACGGCAAGAGGGTGGTGTTGAAGGGTTGGTGCTCGATGCCGACGGCATCACGTCTTTCCGCAACGCGGTCTCAACGCTGTTCGAGGCGGCCGGCAGGCCGGATGCGCCAGCATTGGTCATGACGCCGCATGAGGGCGAGTTCGGCCGACTGTTTCCCGACATCGCCGACGACAAAAGTCTGTCCAAGCTCGCCAAGGCGCGCGCAGCCGCTGAACGAGCCAACGCCATCATGGTCTACAAGGGCGCCGACACCGTCATCGCGGCGCCGGACGGCCGCGCGGTGATCAACGCCAATGGTGCACCATGGCTCGCCACCGCCGGTTCCGGCGACGTGCTGGCGGGCATTGTGGCCGCGCTGCTGGCGCAGGGCATGCAGGCATTCGAGGCCGCCTGCGCAGCGGTCTGGATCCATGCCGAGGCCGGCAGCCGCTTCGGACCGGGTCTGATCGCCGAGGATCTGCCGCTGGCGCTGGTGCCGGTGCTGCGTGAACTTGTCGAGGCACGGCAGAAGGTGCCGATCGGATGAAGCGTTTCGCGCTCGCCATTGCAGCCATCATCGCGCTGTTCGCCTCGCATGGCGTGCGCGCTGAGCAGCCGGTGACCATCGTCGACGATCCGGCGGTGCTCGCCGCCCTCGATGCCAAGGGGTTTGGCTTCGCCGGCATTTTCGCCGTCGACGGCGCGGACGATCTGAAGACGCTCTACAGTGAGGTGCCGGCCTATCGTGCTGTTGTCGACATGGTGGCGGCCGATATTGCCACGCTGCGGGCCGAGATAAAGGCCGGCGGGCGCACGCTCTACGAGGTGACCGACGGCAATGTCGGCCGCATCATGGATATGCGCTGGCTGAAGACCGAGGCCGCGCGCTTCCGCCTGGTCGGCGTCGTCAACCGGCTGGACCGGCGTGACTTCACCGCGCTGCAAGGTGACAAGAGCTGTGGCGAGGTGCGCTTCATCTATCGCCTGGCCTACAGTTTCCGCAAGAACGGCAAGGTTTTGGCATCGCGGCTGCCATTCAATTTCAACGCCGTCTACAGCGTGGCGCCGGATGCCGATGGCGGCTGCGTCGGCGTTGCCGGGCGCTGGACACCGCAGATCGACGAAAACGTCGATGCCGGCTGGCTGGCCGGCGGTTCGCTGGCACCGGAGGAACTGACGTTCAAGCAGCTTGAACTCAATGCGCAGGTGGTGCGTTTTCCCTCGGGACAGGAGACCGAATTCGGCGGGCAGGCGGCCTATCTCATGCGGATCTTCGGCATCGATGGCGCTGCCATCAGCGAGAAGCCGCTGGAGAATACGCCTGACGTTGCGCGGCTCTCGGATGATGCCGCACTGAAGAAAGGGCTCGCCGACTACGTCAGCGCCAATGTCGCGGCGGTCGATCTCGGCGTCTACGAAATCCCCGACGAATTCCTGGCGAAGAAAATCATCTCGTGGTCGACCTTCGGCAGCGCGAGACGGGCCAACCATCCGTTCACGCCGCTGTTCCAGCCAGCGGATTTCGCCGGCTTGGACTATGCGGCGCTAAAGCTGGTGCGGACACCGGAGGCGCTGGTCGAGCGGCTGGACAATGGCGCCTGCCAGGGCTGCCACCAGGCGGGCTCGACGGCCGGCTTTCACTTCATCGGCCTCGACGACAAAACGACGTCGCCTCTCAACCGGATCGAGGTCGGCATCTCGCCGCATCTCCATGCCGAGATTCCGCGACGTGAGGCCTGGCTGCGCGCGACGGAAGAAGGCAAGGAGCCGAACCGCTACCGGCCGCTGTCCTTCGCGCCGCCAGCGACATGGACCGATGCCGGCGATGTCGACTACGCCCCGGCCGAGATGGCGATGCCGTGCCTGATGCCGGATGATGCAAAACGCTTCGGCGCGACCTGGCAATGCGGTGGCGGCACCGTCTGCACGCCGCTCGCGACGGCTTCAGGCGTGCATACCGCGTTGGCGCAATGTCTGTTGCCCACGGACAGTCCAAAGATGTTTTCGGGCCATCCCTGCCTGACCGGGTCGATCGCCAGCAACCCGTCTCAGCCGTTCAACGACCGCTACAAGATCACCGGCCAGTTCGCGGCTTTTGCGCCGACCTTTTCGCGGACCGCCTACACCTGCCGGCCACCGAAAATCGGCGTACCGGCAGGCATCGCTTATCGCGCCTGCGACGACAAGGACCGCAGCTTCGCCGCATTCAAGACGGGCAAGCCGATGCCATCGGAAATTTGCGGCATGGTCGGCGGCAAGAAATTCGACACCTGCGTCGCCACCAACAATTTCGACCAGTGCCTCGGCGGCGCGGTCAACCGCGGCAACCGTCCAGCCTGCTCGGCTGATCATTTCTGCCGCGAGGACTATATGTGCCAGTCGCTGCCGCCGGACACGCCGGGTGCTGCCAAGGTGAAAGGCATCGGCTACTGCTCGCCGACCTATTTCATCTTCCAGATGCGCATCGATAATCACGCGACGCCCTGGGCGAGCGCGACCAGCGCCCCCAGGGATGCGGGGTTCGGGGCGGCGGAAGAGGAGTGAGCCTGCGAGTTGGGCGACCACCAGTTCAGCGCTGGAGATAGTCTTCCATCCGCGCAGTCCATTTGGTGTCGAATTCCGAAATGTGGCGCTGTGCTACGCTCGAGTTCAGCAGCGTCGAGAGCGCGGTCACGGCGATCGGGTCCAGGTCGGGCGGCTCCGTGTAGCCAAGCGCCGCCAGCCGTTGAGCCCATGATGGATGGGTGGACTTTGCGTCATCCGGGCTTGCCCACGCCTTGCGGGCGCAAACATTGAGGCAAATGGGTTCTCGCAGCTGGCCGGCAGCTTCCAGCATGCGCTCGAGCGGCGGTCGCGGCGGACGCAAAGCACCTCGCAATTCATGCTGCAAAGGGTCATAGACCGTCTCCGCGAAATGCACGTCTGCCGTGGCAAGAAGCAACAGCGCGCGTGCGGCGTGCTCGGCGTCGCCGGAGGATGCCGCGTGTCGATCTGCCTTGATCTCCGCTTCGCGCGAAAGCCGGATTTCTTCCCGCTCGAACGATTGCGACAGCCAGCCGATAGCGGCGTGGAGCAGGCTGCCTGTGATCGTGGTTCCGGGCGGGGCATACTCGAAGACAAATCCGAAACCGTTTTCGAACTCAGCGAGATTGAGGCTGCCATTGGTATCCTTGTTGCGCACATGCGCGTCCTCATGGGCAAGGATCGCGGCAAGCGCTCTTTCATCGGTCACTGCGAGGAGAGGGATGCCAATGGTTAGAAACAGCCGATTGCCGAGAAGGCCGAGAAGCGTGCGCTCCTCGCGCACGCTGGCGTTCAGGTTGCCCTCTAGTATGACAACCGTGCGCGCAGCACGGCGCGGTCCGGCGACGCTCCGCCACAGCGCCCACAGGCCGGGCGCTTCTGCTTCACTGACGCCTTTGATCTTGCTGCGTCGGAAGCCCGCAAACAATGTGCCGAACAGAAATGCCAAGGCCGTGGTGGCGATCGGCATGACGACGAAGCCGCTGGCCATAAACCAGATCGGATGGTTGTCGAGCAGGGACATCCAGACGCAGAAGATGACGAGGGCGGGAACAACGAAAAACAGGACCGTGAACCTGCCAAACCGCCGACCGGCGCTGATGATCAGTCGCGACATTGGATGTTACAACGGGATGTTGTCGTGCTTCTTCCAAGGGTTCTGCATGTCCTTGTTGCGCAGCATGCGCAGTGCCCGGGCAATGCGGCGGCGGGTCGAATGCGGCATGATCACCTCGTCGACATAGCCGCGTTCGGCGGCGACGAAGGGCGACAGGAAACGGTCCTCGTAAGCCTTTGTGTGAGCTGCGATCTTTTCGGCGTCGCCGATATCCTTGCGGTAGATGATCTCGACCGCGCCTCTCGCCCCCATCACCGCGATCTGCGCCGTCGGCCAGGCATAGTTCATGTCGCCACGCAGGTGCTTTGAGGCCATCACGTCATAGGCGCCGCCATAGGCTTTGCGGGTGATGACGGTGATTTTCGGCACGGTTGCCTCGGCGTAGGCAAACAAGAGCTTGGCGCCGTGCTTGATCAGTCCGCCATATTCCTGCGCGGTGCCGGGGAGGAAGCCGGGGACGTCGACGAAGGTGACGATGGGAATGGAAAAACAGTCGCAGAAGCGCACGAAGCGCGCCGCCTTGCGGCTTGCGTCGGAATCGAGCACGCCGGCCAGCACCATCGGCTGGTTGGCGACGAAGCCGACGGTACGGCCCTCGACGCGGCCAAAACCGGTGACGATGTTCTTGGCGAAGTTCTGCTGGATTTCGAAGAAGTCGCCTTCGTCGGCAACTTTGAGGATCAACTCCTTGATATCATAAGGCTTGTTGGCGTTGTCCGGGATCAGCCGGTCGAGCGACAGATCATGGTCGGTGACCGACTGGTAGCACTCGATCTCAGGAAGCTCCGACGTATTTGACGCGGGCAAAAGGTCTACCAGCCGGCGCATCTGCAACAGCGCCTCGACGTCATTGTCGTAGGCGCCGTCGGCAATCGACGATTTGGTCGTGTGAACGGACGCGCCGCCAAGGCTCTCGGCCGTCACCGTCTCGTTGGTGACCGTCTTCACCACATCTGGCCCAGTGACGAACATGTAAGAGGTGTCGCGGACCATGAAGATGAAGTCGGTCATCGCAGGCGAATAGACGTCGCCGCCGGCGCAAGGGCCCATGATCACGGAAATCTGCGGAATGACGCCGGAGGCCAGCACATTGCGCTGAAAGATCTCGGCATAGCCGCCAAGCGCCGCCACGCCTTCCTGGATGCGGGCGCCGCCGGCGTCGTAGATGCCGATGATCGGCGCGCGGTTGCGTAGCGCCATCTCCTGCACCTTGATGACCTTTTCGGCATGAGCCTCCGACAGCGAGCCGCCGAAGACGGTAAAATCCTTGGCGAAGAGATAGACCGGACGGCCATTGACGGTGCCCCAGCCGGTGACGACACCATCGCCGGCGATCTTGGTTTTCTCCATGCCGAAGTCGGTCGAGCGATGCTCGACATACATGTCGAACTCCTCGAACGAGCCTTCGTCGAGAAAGACATCGATGCGCTCGCGCGCGGTGAGCTTGCCCTTCTTGTGCTGGGCGTCGATGCGGGCCTGGCCGCCGCCCATGCGGGCGATCTCGCGGCGGCGCTCAAGTTCCTTCAGCACGTCCTTCATCGCTCGGTCCCCAGAAATGGCAGCTGCCTTTGTGGTAATGATGGCTGCAGGCGTGCGCAAGCGCCGCTTTCGCAGTCGATTTTGCTGCGCTGCAACATGTGGCCCCTTGCATTCCGGAGCGAACTCAGCCATATGCAGCCCATAGGCGCTTGGGCCGGAGATTCCGGCCTTCTCGACAAATGAGACTGGTTGCGTCTGTTTTCCCTCTTTCCGGTATATCGGCCCCCTTTCCGATACATCGCGAAGTGGCGAAAGAGCCCCGTGGCATGACGCCTGCGGGCACGACAGCGCAGCCGAGTGGACGTTTCCGTCCGCCCGCCTTGTCGTTTCATATCAAATTTTTCGACGGCAGGTTGCGCCCTGCCGCCATCGATGTTTGCGGCCAAGACCGCGTGAAAGAAGACTATTTTGACCAACGAAAACACCTCAGCCGGTAACGCAATCTCGGCCGGCAACACTACGGAACTCACCGGTTTCGCAGCTCTTGGAATTACCGGCGCGCTGCTCAAGGCGACGCATGGCGCCGGCTTCACCGAGCCGAAGCCGATCCAGACGCAGGCGATCCCGCCGCAGATGGAAGGCCGTGATATCTTCGGCATCGCCCAGACCGGCTCCGGCAAGACCGCTGCCTTCGCGCTGCCGATCCTGTCGAAGATCATCGCGCTCGGCACCAAGCGCCGGGCCAAGACCACCCGTGCGCTGATCCTGGCGCCGACGCGCGAACTCGCCGTCCAGATCGAGGACACCATCAAGATCCTCGCCAAGGGCGCGCATGTCTCGACCGCTCTCGTGCTTGGCGGCGTCTCGCGCTTCAGCCAGGTGAAGAAGGTCGCTCCCGGCGTCGACATCCTGATCGCCACGCCCGGCCGCCTGACCGACCTGGTGCGCGAGGGCGACCTGATTCTCTCCGACACCAAATGGCTGGTGCTGGACGAGGGTGACCGCATGCTCGACATGGGCTTCATCAACGACGTCAAGCGGATCGCCAAGGCGACCGCGCCCGACCGTCAGACGGTGCTGTTCTCGGCCACCATGCCCAACGAAATCGCCGAACTGGCGAAGGGCCTGTTGAAGAACCCGATCCGCGTCGAAGTCGCGCCGCAGAGCACCGCGGCCGCCGAGATCGTGCAGGGCGTCGTCTTTGCCCGCACCAAGCAGAAGCGCCAGGTGCTGTCGACGATGCTCGCCGACGAAGCGATGAAGTCCGTCATCATCTTCTCGCGCACCAAACATGGCGCCGACCGGGTGACCAAGGACCTCGAACGCGACGGCTTCAAGGCCGCCGTCATCCACGGCAACAAGTCGCAGAACGCCCGCCAGAAGGCGCTCAACGATTTCCGCGAGGGCTCGGTGCGCATTCTCGTGGCGACCGATATCGCGGCGCGCGGCATCGACGTCCCCGGCATCAGCCATGTGGTGAATTTCGACCTGCCGGATGAGGCCGAAAGCTATGTCCACCGCATCGGCCGTACCGGCCGTAACGGCATGGACGGCATCGCCATCACGCTTTGCGATCCTTCCGAAAACAGCAAGCTGCGTCAGGTCGAGCGCATCATCCGCAGCAAGCTGCCGATCGTTGCCGACCATCTCGGCAGCCCGGATCCGGTGCGCAATCCGGCCGAAAAGAACGAGCGCTTCGAGCCCGCCAATGATCGCAACGACCGCAATGGCCGTCGCGACGGCAGGCGGCCCGGTGGCCAGAACAACGGCTTCGCCAAGAAGCGTTTTGGTGACAAGCCGGCCTTTGCGGGTGCAAGCGAGCGCAAGCCGGAAGGCGCCAAGGCCTTCAAGGGCAACAACAAGCGCCGCTTCGGCGGCAAGCGGCCCGCGGCGCGGGCTGCCTGATCAGACGAACCGGTCAGGCTCGTCGAGCCTGGCTTGATTGCTGACGATTGAATATGAGGACGGCCGGGGCAATGCTTCGGCCGTCCTTTTTCGTTTAGGGCTGCCCGGCAATTGCCTGAACCCACACGACGATCCGCTGCGCCAGGAATGCCGTGGTCGAGGGCGACAGCGCGTCGCCGGCAATGACGTGGTTGTCGGGATCGCCATTGTCGTCGACGGGCACCAGTTCATGCGGTGCGCCCCAGCGGCCGGCGATTTCGCGGGTGCGATCATGGCGCACCACCTTGTCGGAATCCGAGAAGATGAACAGCGCCGGTATGGTTGCCTTCTCCACAGGCGCTGCGTAGGCAAGGTTGGTCAGCGCCGCCATCGGTAGCACGGCTGCCATTGGATATGTGTGCGTCCAGAGTTTCTCGTGCAGCGCGTTGCGGGTCGGAAAGCTGCGCTCCTTGCCGCCGACGAACTCGGCGATCTGCCTGCCCCAGGGCATGGTCAGCAGCTCGGCGCCTGCAGCCCTGACGCCGAAATTCGGCGAGATGAATGCGATTGCAGCGACGCCGTCCGATGCGCCAGGCTCAGTCGCCGCCCATGCCGCCAGCGATCCACCGGTCGAGGTGCCGATGACGATCACCTTGTCGCCGATGGCCCGGCCGATGGCGAGCGCCTCCTCATAGTCGTTGATCCAGGCATTGACGCTGCCTTGCGCCATAGCAGCGCCGTCCTGACCATGACCGGTGAGGCGGGTGTAGAAAAGGTTGGCGTCGAGTTGGTCGGCGACCTCGTCGGCCAGCGGGCGAACCTCGCCCTTCGATGCCGAAAAGCCATGGATATAGACGATCGCCAATGGCGTCTTGGCGTGAACCATCGGATCGGCCCAGATGATTTCTTTCTCGAGCGCGTCGCGGACGTTGGGCACGGTAGCCTCTTCACGCGCGATATACGCTTGCGGATCGTCGCCGATCACCTTGGGGTCGAAGCTGATTGTTGTGTCGACGGGAACGCGCGGACCAAGCAGGAGGGCCAGGACAAGGATGATGACGACGCCCAGCACCGCAAGCACGATCCGTCGCCCCATCTCAGACACCACAACAATTCTAAAGCCTATGGCGGCCGGTGCAGTCAGGCAACAGCCGGGCTGTGGACAGCTATTCGTTCGGCGGCTTGCGGTCGAAATTCAGCGGCCGCCCTGTCCAGCGGGTCGCCGTGCTGATGAACCACCGGCAGACTGGCCTTGGCAGCAGTGCCAGCAGCTTCAGCCCCCAGCTCAGCCGGTGAGGGAAGGTAACCTCAAAGCCGCCATGCTCGATGCCGCGCAGCATGCGGCGCGAGGCGCGGTTGACCGGCATCAGTCCCGGCATTGGCAGCATGTTCTTTTCGGTCAGCGGCGTGTCGATGAAGCCCGGATTCATCACCTGGATCCGGACATTCATCTTGTCGAAATCGTATTTCAGCGACTCGGCCAGGATGTTGATCGCCGCCTTCGAGCCGCCATAGGCCGCCGTGGTCGGCCAGCCGAAATAGGCGGTAACCGATCCGACAAGCACAATATGGCCGCGCGCACGGATGCGCATGCGCTCCATGAGCGGGACGAGGCCATTGATGATACCGAAATAGTTGACCTCGAAGGTCTGGCGAAAGTCGCGGACCCTGAGGTCTTCGCCGGGCGTGGCGATGTAGTTGCCGGCGTTGAAGACGGCGAGCACGATCGGCCCGAGCTCCTTTTCAATCGCCGCCACCGTGCTTGCCATGCGCGGCTCATCGGTGACGTCGCAAGGGTAGGCGACGACACGTCCCGGCATCTGCGCCGTCTCGACGATGAGCGCGTCGAGTGGGTCGCCGTCGAGTGCGGTGACCGCGACGACAAAGCCCTTTGCCGCGAGGTCCTTGGCCAGCGCACGGCCGATGCCGCTGCTGCCGCCGGTTATCCAGGCGACGCCGTGCTTCGGGTTGGCCCGGTAAAGTGTCATTCTGCGCCCTGCCGATCTGTCATTAGTGCTCTAGCGGTGAAAAAATCGAATGAAAAGAGCGCTTTTCCGTACTGGTTGAAATGATCGTCATCGCGCGTTGTCCGGCCGCGGGAGATTGCAGTGCCCGAAATGCGACTGGACCAGGCGAATTCTTGCCTTGAAACGCAAGCTTCGGGTTTCTAGGGTCTCGCCGCAGCTACATAAGGAATCCCGGATGCCCCGTTCTGTGATCGAAGCGATCGGCAACACGCCCCTGATCCGCCTCAACAAGGCCTCGGAGCAGACCGGCTGCGAGATCCTGGGCAAGGCCGAGTTCATGAACCCCGGCCAGTCGGTCAAGGATCGCGCCGGCCTGTTCATCATCCGCGACGCCGAACAGCGCGGGCTGTTGAAGCCGGGCGGGGTCATCGTCGAAGGCACGGCAGGCAATACCGGCATTGGCCTGACGCTGGTTGCCAAGGCGCTGGGCTATCGCACAGTGATCGTTATTCCCGACACCCAGAGCCAGGAAAAGAAGGACACGATCAAGCTGCTTGGTGCCGAGCTGATCGAAGTGCCGGCGGTGCCTTACAAGAACCCCAACAATTACGTGAAACTGTCGGGGCGGTTGGCCGAGCAGATGGCGAGGTCGGAGCCGAACGGCGCGATCTGGGCCAACCAGTTCGACAACGTTGCCAATCGCGACGGCCATATCCGCACCACGGCGGAAGAAATCTGGATGCAGACCGGCGGCAAGGTCGACGGTTTCGTCTCGGCGGTGGGTTCGGGCGGAACGCTGGCCGGCGTCGCCTTCGGGCTGAAGGCCAAGAGCAGCAACGTCAAGATCGCGCTCGCCGATCCGCTGGGTGCGGCGCTCTATTCCTTCTACACCAGTGGCGAATTGAAGTCCGACGGCAGCTCGATCACCGAAGGGATAGGGCAGGGGCGCATCACGGCAAATCTCGATGGGTTCACGCCGGACTTCTCGTTCCAGGTGCCGGACGAAGAGGCGCTGCCGATCGTCTTCGACCTGATCCAGGAAGAAGGCCTGTGCGTCGGCGGTTCGACCGGCATCAACATTGCCGGCGCTATACGGATGGCGCGCGAGCTTGGCCCCGGCCACACCATCGTGACCATACTTGCCGACTATGGCACGCGCTACCAGTCGAAGCTGTTCAACCCGGAATTCCTGCGCGAGAAGAACCTGCCGGTGCCGGGCTGGATGGATGAGCGCAGCACAATTCCGGTGCCGTATGAGAAGGTCGCCTGATGGCGCACAGAACAGAAGCGCTGTTTCGCGACGACGCCTATCTCAGAGCGGCCGACGCCACCGTTGTCGCCATCAACGAGCGCGGCGGCATCATTCTCGACCGGACCATCTTCTATGCCACATCGGGCGGCCAGCCTGGCGATACCGGCACATTAGAGCGCGCCGACGGCACCCGCATCGCCATTGCCGCCACCATCACCGGCGAGACCAAGGACGAGATCATCCATGTGCCGGCGCCGGAGCAGCCGGCACCCGAGGTCGGCGAGCAGGTGAAACTCGCCATCGACTGGGAGCGGCGGCATCTCCTGATGCGCATGCACGCAGCTTGCCATTTGCTCACCGTCGTCTGTCCGTTTCCGATTACCGGTGCTGCGGTTTCCGAAGATGACAGCCGCGTCGACTTCGACGCTCCCGATGCCGGCTTCACCAGGGAAGACGTCACCGCCGGGCTGATGGAGCTGGTGCGGGCCGATCATCCGATCTTCGTCAGGCTGATCACCGACGAGGAACTGGCAGCCAATCCTGGCCTGGTGAAATCCAAGACTGTCCGGCCGCCCGCCGGCACCGGCAAGATCCGCCTGGTCTGCATCGGCGACAACGCTTCGATCGACAGCCAGCCCTGCGGCGGCACCCATGTCAAAAGCACCGGCGAAGTCGGTGAAATCCATATCGGCAAGATCGAGAAGAAGGGCCGCGAAAACCGGCGTTTTCGCATTCGCTTCGGACCGCTGCCGGCGAATTAGGGTCAAATAGCACGTGGCCTCTATATTGCTCAGCCGGTCTGAGACACCTTGGCTTAACCAAGGTGTCGGAAACTGGACGGTGATCGCTCAACCCATGCTTCGATCTGCTCGGTGACAAACTTGGCTGCTTGATGGTGGATGAAGTGGCCAGCCCCGGGCAAAGCAATCACGGCGGTAACGTTGTCGACTTCTCGGAAGGTCCCGTCAAAAGCGCTTGACGGCACATAGGGATCGTCGGAGCCAAACAGCACAATGGTCGGCGCCTTGACCAAAGGCAGCTGGCCCAGATCCGGCACCCTGCCAAGCGGTATGTTGGCCCTGTAGTAGCCCAGCATCGCTTCCGGATCGGATCGCCTGAGCGAATCTGTCAGGGCCTGCCTGTCCTGCGGATCGGCGACCCAGGTGGCGAGTTTGTCGATGTCCAGCATCTGGGTGGCGCCCGGGACCTGGAAGCCACGTACATATCCGATGATCTCGGCATTGGCCGGATCGGCGACCGCACGCAGATAGTTGCGGGGGTGCGGTGCCGACAGCAGGATGAGATGGCGCACGACCTGCGGCACGCGTATGGCCAGCCACCATGCGATGATGCCACCCCAGTCATGGCCGACAATAGCGGCCTGGGTCAGCTTTTCCGCTGCAAGAACAGCCAGCACGTCGTTGACCAGGTGGGTCAGCGCATAGTTGCCGTGGCCTTGTGGTCCATCGCTTTGTCCGAAGCCCCTCAGGTCCGGCGCGATCACCCGATATCGGTCGCAGAGCGCTTGCATCTGCCGGCGCCAGCCCATTCCGTGATCCGGAATGCCATGCAGAAACACAATCGGCGGGCCTGAGCCCGCCGCTGTGTAGTGCAGTTTGACGTTGCCATTGACGGCAACCCTAGATTCAAACGCCACTTCCTGTTCCGTCAATTGCAATCCATTCGAAGCAGTAGTCCGAGCTGGGAGGCTCGAACCGCCGGCCTACATCTTGACTTCGAGGCGCAGGAACGGGCCGTTGAATGTCTGGGTGCTCTTGTCCGCCATCTCAAGCAGATTGTGCCACTGTTCGAGCCGATAGCCTGCGGTGAACGTGGTATTTTCCCACGGTTTGAAAGTCACGCCACCGGAAAGGTCTATGCTGGTAACAACCTTGTTGGAATGCTGGCTTTCGCTGACGTTGATATCTGGATCAGGAGTAGGATCGCTTGGATCGCTCTCATGTTCGTGGAGGCTAAACTTGTCCGTCCGTCGGCCCCACATAGCCGAGCCCGAAACCGCACCGGTAAGACCCCACGTCTCACCCAGCGGATAGTAGACTTCGGCGCCGAGGCGCGGACCGATGCCGTAGAACTCGGATGAGCCAAGCTTGTCAGCGTTGCCGCCCTTGTCGGCCGGATCATTGGGAGTGGCGCTCACATTGAAATTCAGCTTCTCCTTGGAGTGCAGCAAGCGCAGACCGCCGAAGAACCGGATGTCGGCGCCCTGCGCCTCGACATGCTTGCCGACATCGAAGTCGAGCGTCTGGAAATTGTAGCTGTTGCCGAACGACAGGCCGATGACGCCGCCACTTTGCGGGACATTCAGACTAAAGTCGTTGTCCTGGCCGGCGTGAAAAGTACCAGCGAGCCTCCAGTCCACATCCGAAGAAATCGCTTTGGTGAGCGCCACTGATCCGTAGAGATCGCCGAAATCATTGCCACTGCCGAGCTTGTCGCTGGTATCGCCAAGCTTGTCGACGTTGGATTGATAGACCGCGCCTTCGAAGGCAATCTTGATGCGGGAATCGACCACTGCAGGATCGGTTACCTGTGCATCGGCGGCATGAGCCGCGACCACACCAACTGATGTCACCGAAGCGGCAGACGCTGCAACCGTAGCAAGAAGCTTACTTGAAACCTGATTTCGCATTTTTCCCCGCCTGGAATCGAACTGAATTGATATTAGCCCACTCGCACACTACCGCAGCGGCACCTTTCGTCATAGCTGCCATAATCATTTATCGGGCAGTGTTACGCGTTTGCCACAGAACCCGTTTTATCTCTGCGAATCGAATATGATAGCGTAGGAGTTTCTGGTCGAGATGTCGGCGCTGGCCGCCTGGTGTCTACGGCTGCGCGGGGGGCATCGATGGACGACCGGATACAAATCGAAAGCGTTCTCAACAACCTCGTCTATGCGCTTTTTGCTCATGGCGGGCAGGCGGAAACGAGTGGTCGGCCCAGCGACTTCGGCAACCTGGTTGTCTTTGACAATCCGGAAGCCGTCGACACAATCGTCAAGGCGCCGGAGCTCTTTCGGAAGAACTTCTCCCTGATCTCGGCGCTCGGTTTCAGCCGTTTCAACACGAACGATCAGGATTGGTCGGTCCGGCGTACCATCACCCAGGACGTCTATTTGGCGGCCGCCAAGCCGGCGCAGCAGCATCCCGTTGCGGAAATCTTCGCCACCTGTCTGTCCAGTAGCGACGCCACGCTACCAGCCATCCAGCAAGCGTTGTTCGCCGCGTCGATGACCATATTTTACCGGGCTTTCGGCCTTGTTCCCGATATGGCGGCGACGCTGTTGCTGCTCGACAGGGTCCGCGACGTTCTGAGGCGTCTCCAATATTATTCCTGGGTGACGCCGACGACCGCCGAACGTGGGAACGCCATCCAGGACGCTCGCGCGGTGGTCGCCGATTTCGCATCGCTGCTGATGGCGGATCCCCGCGCCGCTGCGGAGATGGACCGCTTTAGAAGCGAAGCCACAGATATCGAAGGCTTCTCGCCTGTGGAGGAGTTTGTCATGAACTTCTTCGCAGGCGTCGAGACATCGGTGACGACCGCACTTTGGGTGATCGATCGACTGGGGGCAAACCAGCAGGTGCAAGACCGTATCCATGCCGAGGTTCTCTCGGGCGATGCGCAGACGCCGTATACCGATTGCATGATCAACGAAACGATGCGCTTTTTCCCGCCGATTCCGTTCCTGACCCGGGAAGTCGGTGCCGATACGGTTCTCGAAGGTCGGCGTCTCTACGCCGGGCAATTGATCATGGTGTCGATCGTCGGCGTGCACCAGAACCCGGCTTTCTGGTCAAACCCGCGTGTCTTCGATGCCAGCCGGAAGGAGTTCCTCGACAACAGCTTTGATCGGAGGGCCTTCATTCCTTTCCTCACCGGACCGCGCATGTGCGGTGGCGCGCGTCTCGGCCGGCTGGAAGTTCGGGAGGCAGTCCTTGCCATTGTGCGCCAGTTTGCTTTTAGCCGGGCCGACGATGTCATCCGGTTCGACTATGCGCTGGCACTGCGCCCGGCGCAGGGTGCCTCCGTCAGTGTTTCGCGTCGATGAAACGCAGGGTCAGGCATGGTCCTGCCAAAACCGAGCGACATAGTCCCCAAATTGCCTTTTGATCATCGCCTTGAGTTCGGCATCATGCGCATAGCGCGCACCCGTCGATACGGCTTTTGATTTCAACTCGAAACCTGGGAACCAGTTGCTCATCGTGGCGGAAACGTTTTCCTGCTGGTTGGCGATGAAGTCCTCGTAGCAGACCTCAGCCACTCTGCTCTGATCAAGGGTGTTCAGGTAATTTTTCCACCTGATTTCGCTGTCGAAAATATGTTGGGCGGTATCCCTGGCAACCCTCTCGGTCAAAATTGTCACCTTGGGGATTCCAGGCAGCGTCTCCCGACTGTCGAACGGCTGGCCAGTATGGAGCATCGAAAGCAGGCTTATGGTTTGATCCACCTTGTTTCTTCTTGAGAGGAAGACATAGAACGAGTTGCCGTCGTCGTTGCCGATTGAATTGCGTGCGAATGGCAGGTTTTCAAAAAAGATCTTGGCGGCGAACACACCGTTCTCAGTCCTTTTCGCCAGGAGCTGGCGACCATAGGCCATTGCCCGCTCGTTGAGTTTTTCAAGATCAATTGTGTTGTCGGCCGACCAGCGTATCATCAGCGGCAAGGCATACTGCCACTGAAAATACTCTGTTGGGATTCCCAAGCCGAACTGTTGCAAGGTTTGGCAATAGGAATGCCCGGCCGTTCGCGGAGTGGTGCAAATCAGGATCTTGGCGGGATTTTCGCTTGAGCTTTGGCGATCATAGGTCGCCGAGATGTATTCACTGTACAAATCGTCGAAATGCATATCCGGAACCAACCCACAATCACACGCCAGATTTAGGCCGCAGACAGGAACCCCAGGATGAGCAGAGCCTGGTCCAGCGTCATCAGCGATGGCGGATCGCCAGCATCGATGTTGTCGACAAGCCACAGATCAGGCCGTGCGAGCCGTGTGCGCTCGATGGCCTGCCGGTCGACGAATTGGCTGTCGCGGCCGTACATCAACAGAACGCGGGCGTCGATCTTGGCAGCGATTGGGAAAAGATCGTATTGGCGGCCGGTCAATGCGCCGAAATTTCCCGTCGTTGCGGGGTCATAGGCGAGCCGGAAGCCCGCGGTACCGGCTGCGATCCGGTTCTCCACATAGCGATTGAACACTGCGTCCTCGACCGGCCCCATGAGGGATCTGGTGGTGGCCAGATAGTCCTTGGCAGCCGCACGGCTCTCAAATTTAAGCGCACTTTCCTTCATGACGTCGTCTCTCATAGCGTCGACCTTAGGCCCGCCGAGCATTGGAACGTCGTTGAGAACGATTTTCGTGGCCTTGGAGCGAGTCATTTGCAGAAACAACAGCAAGATCGTGCCGCCCCACGAAGTGCCGATGAAGTGGTTCTCCGTGCCGGCGAACTCGCCAAGCGCGCGCAGGCACTTGGAATAGACGTTGATGTCGTAGCCGGAGCCCAGATAGGCGCTACGCCCGCGCCCCAACAGGTCTGGGCAGACAACCAGGAAACCATTGCGGCACAAGAATGTGGCGAGGTAGTTAAAATCGGCACCATTGCCGGTGAAGCCGTGAAGGCAGAAAACTGTGGCGTGAGGCGTGCCGGCTGGCCGCCAGATGCGCACGAACATTGCGGCATACCGGTCATCCAGCCGGATAAGTATTTCTTGCGTCAGTGCCTCGGCAGGCTTGGCCGAACTCATCAGATGTCGCGCTTGCGGACGGCACGCTTGACCGAGCCGCGGTTGTTAATGAAGTCGCGTTTCCAGAACACCGACTTGTCAAGGTTTATGAGCTTGGCGTTCTTGATAAGTGGCAGGATATGGGACGAAGACCGCGTCGCCAGCACCGTGACGGCGGTAGCGTCGCCGCCGGGAAAAGGATTGAGCGGACCGCCATTCTTCGCCCATGCCTCCGCTATCTCGCGACTGGTCTGGATCCATCCAACGTAGGCCACGATAACGTCGTCGATCGAGCCGATCATATGTGTCTGCTGATCCATTTGATAGCGTAGCGTCTTCACCATCAAGCCGAATTCGTAACCATCGAAAGGCGGATAGTGTGCAAGAAAATTGCAAACAAGCCCGAGCGAAGCCGGATTGCTCGGAGTTCGGGAAAACAAGAGATTGCTCATGTCGAGATTTTATTGACCCCGCCCATCCCAGATCATAACCATCACTCCGTACTCGCCACGAAACACGAAAACAATCAGAATCAACACACTGCTGCGGCTGACTACGTCGTGCGCTCGCTGCGCATTCAGATTGTCGGGCCAAACAGGATCCGGAACCGAATGGCCGCCAAAATATAGTAGTCGGCCAACAAGGCAGGAGAACAACGATGGCCGATGACAGCCCTTTCACAGTCGATGCGGACTGGTTGCAGAGCCGTCTTGGCGAGCCCGGCCTGACGATCGTCGATGCGTCCTGGTACCTGCCGGCGCAGAAGCGCGATGCGCGCGCCGAGTATGAGGCAGCGCATATTCCGGGTGCGCGCTTCTTCGACCAGGATGCGGCCTCGGACCCAGATGCCAAGCTGCCGCACACGCTGCCTTCGCCGCAGCATTTCGCGCAATATGTCGGCGCCATGGGTATTTCGGCCGACGACACCATCGTCGTCTATGACGGTCCGGGCTTCTTCTCGGCGCCGCGCGCCTGGTGGATGTTCCGTGTCATGGGCGTGTTCCAGGTCTATGTGCTGGATGGCGGCTTCGACCGCTGGAAGGCGGCGGGCCGGCCGGTGACGGCGGAGCCGACCAAGATCGCGCCAAACGTGTTCCACGCAGATTTCGACGCCGCCCGCGTCGCCAACCTAGCCGACACGCGTCGCATCGTCGAAACGAAAGAAAGCCAGATTGCCGACGCCCGTGGCGCCGGCCGTTTCACCGGCACCGAGCCTGAGCCTCGCGCCGGCGTTCGCTCCGGCCACATGCCCGGCGCGCACAATTTGCCTTATTCGGCGCTGTCACAGAATGGCGCGCTGTTGTCGAAGGACCAGTTGCGCAAGGCCGTTGAGGGTGCCGGTATCGATCTGTCGAAACCGGTCGTCACCTCTTGCGGTTCCGGCATAACGGCGGCCGTCGTCACTCTGGCGCTGGAGACGCTCGGTCACACCGACAACCGGCTCTATGACGGCTCATGGACGGAATGGGGCGGGCTGGCAGACACGCCTGTGGTGACGGGCAAGGAATGATGGCGATGGAAAATGGCGCGCTGGACGACATCGAAGTCACGGTCACGTTTCTGGAAATGCATGTGCCGCCGGCCTATTCGCCGCCGTTGCCCTACAACAGGCAGATCGCGCTGCTCAGGACCAAGGACATTCCGCTGCATTTCTACCGCTATCTGATGGATCGGGTCGGACGCAAATGGCACTGGGTCAATGTGCTGAGGCTGGACGATGACGAGCTTGCCGCCGGCATCCACCGCGAGGACCGCGACATCAGGGTGCTTTATCTCGACGGCGCGCCGGCCGGGTTCTTCGACCTCAAGCCGCATTTGCCAGAGGAAGTCGAACTCGCTTATTTCGGCATGATGGAACATGCGACCGGGCAAGGCATCGGCCGTTGGTTCCTCGGTGCGGCGATCGCCGCAGCATGGTCGTATGGGCCGAAACGGGTAACGGTGCAGACCTGTACGCTCGACCATCCGGCTGCCTTGCCGCTCTACCAGAAGCTCGGTTTTGCGCCGGTGGCGCAAAAGAAGGAGACCGTGCATCCGCTGTCGTTCGCCGAGCGCTCGGCCAGCGTCATGCGGCCGTGACTTTCTCCGACTGAAGGCCGAACCGACCGTTCACGGCGAGGAATTCCTGCTCGTGCGGACCCAGGACGAGAACTGGCGCAGCCGCCGGGTGACGCTGCGCCGCTTCGACGATTTCATCCGATGAGCCGGCGCGGGACCTGCCCAATGCCGAAGCAGTCCGGCCTGAGACTGGCCGGGCTGCTGACAGATGACAGGAATCGGGTGGGAAGCACCTCGGCGGGGGCATAATTTCCGGTCAACCGCACCGGAGATTTAGCCATGACCGTCCAGTTCAAAGCCTTGCCGACAGAAGATGTGAGAGCGCTGCAGCGCGGCGGGCCGGACGCCTACGGGCAAACGCCGGAGCGGAAGGTTTCAGATGGCGACGGGGTGCCGTGCCGGCATTGCCTGAGAAACGTCGCCGAAGGCGATGGCTATCTGATCATGGCCTATCGGCCGTTTCCGGCGTTGCAGCCTTACGCCGAGACAGGACCGATCTTCCTGCATGCGCAGGAATGCGAACGCGCAGCCAAGTCAGAAGCGCTTCCAGAGATGCTTGAGAGCAGCGACTATATCGTGCGCGGCTATGGTGCGGATGACCGCATCGTCTATGGCAGCGGCGGCGTCATTCCCACTGGCGGCATTGCGGCGCGGGCAGAGACGCTGTTCGAGCGCGCTGACATCGCCTATGTCCACGTCCGCTCGGCGCGCAACAATTGTTATCAGTGCCGCATCGAGCGTTTCTGACAAAAAGATGCCCGCCGGTGGTCTGGCGGGCAGTTGGGAACCGTGTGACGGCTCGATCCGTCAAGTTGGCACCCCTGTCTGTGCAGGTTTTTCGGATGGCTGATGTGAAACGCTTCACACAGCGCCCGCGACTATCGCCGGCACACGGTGGCGCGCCGACTGGCGGCGAACTGTCGTACTGCCGTCGCATTCATACGTTAAAAGGTGAGTGTCGATGGATTGCCGACCGCGGATGAACCGGCGGGGATCTCGATATCGAGGAAGCGGGGCTTTGGCTCCGCTTTTTGTTGCCGGCGTTTTGCCCGCAAGAAAAAACCCACCGGGATGAGCCGGCGGGCTGACGGGAGCAAGTCTTCCCAATTTAGGTGAGATCAGGATTTAGGTCTGGTCAGGCAGCCAGAACCACTTTCGGTTCGACCAGCTCATAGCCGAGTGCTTCGGCCACGGCGCGATTGGTGATCTTGCCCCTGTGGACATTGAGGCCGTTGCGCAAATGGTGGTCGTCGACCAGCGCCTTCAGGCCCTTGTCGGCCAGCTGCAGGCCATAATGCAGCGTCGCGTTGTTGAGCGCGTGCGCCGAGGTCACCGGCACGGCGCCCGGCATGTTGGCGACGCAGTAATGGATCACGCCGTCGACCTCATAGGTCGGCTCGGCATGGGTGGTGGCGTGCGAAGTCTCGAAGCAGCCGCCCTGGTCGATAGCGACGTCGACCAGCACCGAGCCCTTCTTCATGCCCGACAGCATTTCGCGGGTCACCAGCTTGGGTGCAGCAGCACCCGGGATGAGCACGGCGCCGACGACGATGTCGGCCGAGAAGCATTCTTCCTCAAGCGCCTCGACTGTGGAGTAGCGGGTGTGGACGCGGCCGGTAAAGAGGTCGTCCAGCTGGCGCAGGCGCGGGATCGAGCGGTCGATGATGGTGACGTCGGCGCCGAGGCCGACCGCCATGCGGGCGGCATGCAGGCCGACGACGCCGCCGCCGAGCACGGTGACCTTGCCGGGCAGCACGCCGGGCACGCCGCCGAGCAGCACGCCGCGGCCACCATTGGCCTTCTGCAGCGCGGTCGCGCCGGCCTGGATCGACAGGCGGCCGGCAACTTCCGACATCGGCGCCAAGAGCGGCAGGCCGCCGCGGTCGTCGGTTACGGTCTCATAGGCGATTGCGGTGACGCCGGACGCGAGCAGGCCCTTGGTCTGCTCCGGATCCGGGGCCAGGTGCAGATAGGTGTAGAGGATCTGGCCGTCGCGCAGCTGCGCCCATTCGTTGGGCTGCGGCTCCTTGACCTTGACGATCATGTCGGACTTGGCGAACACGTCGGCGGCGGTCCTGGCGATGGTGGCGCCGGCGGCGCGGTAGGCATTGTCATCGGCGCCGATGCCGGCGCCGGCGCCGCTTTCGACCAGCACTTCATGACCATGCGCGACATATTCGCGGACGGAGCCCGGCGTCAGGCCGACGCGGTATTCGTGGTTCTTGATTTCCTTGGGGCAACCGACGCGCATAGTCTTCTCCTGATCCGGCCCTTCGGGCTCGTTCCCTGTATCAACCGAGTGAACCACAAATCGTTGCGCAGGTGTTTGCGAATGCGCTTGCGCGGGGTCACGCGTTTCGATAATCGTTGCGCGAAATCAAGGAAATTTCGCAGGAATCACGAGAAATGCCGCTCGACAGGATCGATATCGCCATTCTCGAGGCACTGCAGAAGGATGGCCGCATACCCAATGCGGCGCTCGCCGAAAGGGTCGGCCTGTCGCAGTCGGCCTGTTCGCGCCGGCTCGACAATCTGGAGAAATCCGGCACCATCCGCGGCTATCACGCCCGGCTTTCGAATGCAGCGCTCGGTCACCAGATGACGGCGATCGTGCACATATCGCTGTCGGGACAGTTCGAAAAGACGCTGTCGGATTTCGAGGCGGCGATCAAGCGCTGCCCGAATGTGCTGTCGTGCCACCTGATGTCGGGCGAATACGACTATATCCTGCGCATCGCCGCCAAGGATCTGGTCGACTATGAGCGCATCCACAAGGAGTGGCTGTCGGCGATGCCGCATGTGACCAAGATCAACTCATCCTTTGCCCTGCGCGAGATCGTCGATCGGACCGCCATGGGAATGAAGCCGGAACTGGCTTAACGCCACAAACATACTCGGACGTCCTTCCCGATATAGCATGCGCCTTCGCGGCGAAGTTCTTCCCAGCGTTCATCACCGTGGGTGGCGCGAATGTCGGAGTTTGCATAGCCCGCCCAGACATCACCGTCCTTGTAGACATCCGCCCAGTAATCTTTAGACATTTCACCAGCGCCACTATGCGGATCAGGATAGTCGATCCCTGCAAAAACTTGCTTCGGTCCCTGGATATTGAAATCGCCGCCCTGCTCGATTTGATAAGAGCACCTTCCGGATATGCGGGTCTGACCGCCAACAACAAGCAGGCAGCGGCCCCATTTGTAGCCGCTCGGCAAACGATGCCGTGGTTGCGCATGCAAAGGCGAAAGGGAAAACGCAATTGCGAGGGTAATTGCTATGGTTCGTCCGATCATCTCGCCACCCGTTGCGAAGCAGCCAATTCAAGAGCGGCTCGACACTGTTGGATCCGCCCGAAGCGCATGTCGAAGCGGTTCGCTGCAGCATGGTTCCCTTAAAGAGTATTTATCGACCACGTCGGATTTTTGTCACGTAACATTTGTGTTGCTACACGGCGGTCAACCGGCCTCGATGCGGCGATAAAGTGCTGCCCAAATGTGCTGTCCTGCCACCTGATGTCGGGTGAATACGACTACATCCTGCGCATCGCGGCGAAGCACCTCGTGGGCTATCAACGCATCCACAAGAAGTGGCTGTCTGTTATGCCGCACGTGATGAAGATCAGTTCGTCCTTTGCCTTGCGCGATTGTTGATCGCGCGGCGATGGAGAAGAAGCGGAGAGGCTTAGGAGCTGAGTAGCGGAGTGCACGGAATTGTGCTTAAAACAAATAAAGTGGATACTAGAAAAGCCGCTGAAGAGGTGAAGATAATCGCCGACAGTGCCAATGACATGGCCCGATTGATTGAGCTTCCGTCTGCAGGTGCGCTACACGCGCGCACCGGAGATCCGCTTGTCTTTCTGAAAATTCTGTTCAGTGTGTATCGCCGCATTCGTTTGTTGGCCGAGTATAAAGATGCCGGTAAGGCGGATATTCCTCAGTTGCCTGGGAATGACACCAACGGCGATCTTTTCTAAGCGTGATATTTATGAATATGTGCGATCACACGGAGGGTCTCTGAATCTCATCACGCTAGGCTTTTAATACCTCGGTCACCAGTTGGTCCATCGGGATGTCGTGCGGCTGCGGGTAGATGGTGGGGATGCGCTGCAGTTCGTAGCCGACGCCGATGACCAATGGCTTGAACGGCATGGCAGCCAGCGTGCGGTCGAAGAAGCCGCCGCCATAGCCCAGGCGGTAGTTTCGCGGGTCGATGCCGACGATCGGCGAGATGACGATGTCGGGCAGCACCGGGTCGCCTTCGGCGGGGATAGGGATGTTCCAGACGCCTTTTTCCAGCCGGTCGCCAGGCACATAAGCGCGGAAGATCAGCGGCTGGCCCTTCTCGATCACGATGGGCAGCGCCGTGCGGCCGCCGCGTTCGTTGATCGACGCCATCCACGGCCGCAGGTCCGGCTCGCCGCGAAACGGCCAATAGAGGCTGACCATGCGGCCGGCAATGTCGCCGATGGTCGCGTCGAGCCCTTCGGCGATAGCCCGCGACATCGCCACCCGCGCATCGGCGGAAACCGCCAACCGTGCCGCGATCAGACGCTCGCGCTCGGCCTTGCGCCAACGGCGCACATCGGTCCAGTCGGTCAATGGCGCGCGAAATTCCGGATCGAGTTCGTGCATGAAGCAAGGCGGCGAAGAATATTGCGCCCGCCCTTTGCGATCTTTGTCATCGTCGTTGGCCATGCTTCACTCCCGTGGTTCCAGCCCCTGCAAGGCTATACCCGTCCAGGCTTGCCGACATAGGCATTCGCGACATCCGGCGACGAGTCCTGGGCAGCCTTACGCGCGGCAGTCTAGCGCGCCGCGACATTGTTGCGGTGCACAAAAATCACTAGATAAAGAGAGACAAACAGGGGTGAATGCGATGAGTGAAACCAGCCATCATGTCGTTGTCGTCGGCGCAGGGTTCGGCGGTCTCGAACTCACCCGGGCGCTGGCCGGCGCACCCGTGCGCATCACCATGATCGACAAGCGCAACCATCACCTTTTCCAGCCGCTGCTTTACCAGGTGGCGACCACCTCGCTGGCGACCTCGGAAGTTGCCTGGCCGATCCGTCATCTGCTGCGCAAGCGCGAGGACGTGACGACCCTGCTCGGCAACGTCACCGGCGTCGACCGTCCAGGCAAACGCGTGCTGCTTGAGGACGGCAGTTCTGTTCCCTACGACACGCTGGTGCTCGCCACCGGCGCGCGTCATGCTTATTTCGGCCACGACGAATGGGAGCCTTTCGCGCCCGGGCTGAAGACGCTTGAAGACGCAACCACCATTCGGCGGCGCATCCTGCTCGCCTTCGAGCAGGCCGAGCGCGAGACCGATCCGGCCAAGCGCCAGGCACTGCTGACACTGGTCATCGTCGGCGGCGGCCCGACCGGCGTGGAGCTTGCCGGCACCATTGTCGAACTCGCGCATGAAACGCTGCGCGGCGAATTCCGCAACATCGACACGCGTGAGGCGCGTGTGGTGCTGGTCGAGGCCGGAGACAGGATCCTAGCCAATTTCGCGCCAAAGCTGTCCGACTATGCGCGCAAGGCGCTGGAGCGACGGGGCGTCACGGTCGAGCTTGGCCGCGCCGTCACGCGCCTCGATGCCGAAGGCGTCGTCTTTGGCGATACGCATCTGCCGGCGCGAACCATCCTGTGGGCCGCCGGCGTGGCGGCTTCACCCGCGGGAGAGTGGCTGGGCGCGCCGGTGGACCGGGCGGGCAGGGTAATGGTCGAGCCCGATCTGACCGTGCCGAACAGTCCTGAAATCTTCGTCATCGGCGACACCGCGCATGTCTTGCGGCCGGACGGCAAACCGGTGCCCGGCGTGGCGCCCTCGGCCAAGCAGGAGGGCAAGCATGTCGCCGCGACGATCAGGGCGCGGCTGGCCGGCGATGGCGCGCCGCGGCCTTTCCGCTACAAACATGCCGGCGACCTGGCGACGATCGGCAAGTGGGCAGCCGCGATCGATTTCGGCTCGATCAAGCTCACGGGATGGCTTGCCTGGTGGCTGTGGGGCGTGGCGCATATCTACTTCCTGATCGGTTTCCGCAACCGGCTCTCGGTGTCGCTTAGCTGGCTATGGATCTATTTCACCGGCCAGCGCAGCGCGCGGCTGATCACCCAGGGCGACGATGACAAGGGCTGAGGTTCTCAACCGCGGCCAAGGATATTCATCCAGCCGTCACCTTTTGCTGATCGACTGACTTCCCGATGGACATGGCCGGTTTTCGGCGCGAAGCTTCCGCCCGGGGCTGGGATCTTGTCACGTCGCTGGGAGGGAAAACCAATGCCGCATCTCAATTACCCCGTCTCCCGCCGTAGTTTTCTTGCCGGTACGGCCGCCAGCGGGGCGCTGATCATGCTCCATCCGTTTTCCGCCCGCGCGCAGGCCAATCAGGCGCATCTGAGGATCATGGAGACCACCGACATCCATGTGAATGTGCTGCCTTACGACTACTACGCCGACAAAGCCAACGACACGATGGGCCTGTCACGGACGGCCTCACTGATCGCGGCGGTGCGCAAGGAAGCCACCAATGCGATGCTGATCGACAATGGCGATCTTTTGCAGGGCAATCCGATGGGCGATTACATCGCCTATGAGAAGGGCCTCAAGGAAGGCGATCTGCATCCGATCATGAAGGGCATGAACCTGCTGGGCTATGAATGCTCGACGCTCGGCAATCACGAGTTCAATTACGGCCTGTCGTTCCTCGACAAGGTGCTGGCCGGAGCCAATTTCCCCTTCGTCTGCGCCAATCTGATCCGCGGCACCGAGCTTGCCGCCAAACCGCGCGACGACAAGCTCTACCTCAAGCCCTATGTCATCCTCGACAAGAAGATCAAGGACGGGTCGGGCGCCGAGCAGCCGATCAAGATCGGCATCATCGGCTTTGTGCCGCCGCAGATCATGGTCTGGGACCTGAAGAACCTGGAAGGCAATGTCAGGACGCGCGACATCGTCGAGGCGGCCAGGGCATGGGTGCCGCAGATCAAGGAGGAGGGCGCCGACATCGTCATCGCGCTCTCGCATTCCGGCATCGATATCAAGCAGGGCGACGGCATGGAGAACGCCTCCTTCTTCGTCGCCGGCGTCGAAGGCATCGATGCGGTGTTCACCGGCCATCAGCATCTCGTCTTCCCCGGCAAGAAGGATTTTCAGGCGCTCGAAGGCGTCGACACCGAGAAAGGCACGCTGCAGGGCAAGCCCGCCGTGATGGGCGGTTTCTGGGGCTCGCATATGGGACTGATCGATCTGCTTCTGGAACGGGACGGATCGAAATGGCGCGTAGCCTCGGCCACATCGGAGGCAAGGCCGATCTACCAGCGCGTCGACAAGGCAAACAAGCCGACGGTGGCGGACGACCAGCGCGTCGTCGATGCGCTGAAGGCGGACCATGAGGCGACACTTGCCTATGTCCGCCGACCGGTCGGCAAGACCTCGGCGCCGCTCTATTCCTATTTCGCGCTGGTCGCCGACGATCCGTCGGTGCAGATCGTCAACCAGGCGCAGAGCTGGTACCTCAAGGACATATTGAAGAGCACGCAGTGGAAGGATGTGCCGCTGCTGTCGGCGGCAGCACCCTTCAAGGCCGGCGGGCGCAACGGCGCCGACTACTATACCGACGTGCCGGTGGGCGACATCGCCATCAAGAACGTCGCCGACCTCTATCTCTATCCGAACACGGTGCGCGCCGTCGAAATCACCGGCGCGCAAGTGAAGGAATGGCTGGAAATGTCGGCCGGCATTTTCAGGAAGATCGAGCCGGGCAAGGCCGACCAGGCGCTCATCGACACCGAATTCCCGTCCTACAATTTCGATGTGATCGATGGCGTCAGCTACGGAATAGACCTGTCGCAGCTGCCGAAATACGATGCCAAGGGTGGCGTCGCCAATGCCGGCTCGAACCGCATCGTCGGCCTCAGCTTCGACGGCAAGCCTATTGATCCGGCAGCGAAATTCGTCGTCGCCACCAACAATTACCGCGCCGGCGGTGGCGGCAATTTCCCCGACATCAATGCCTCGAAGATCATCTACGAGGCGCCGGACACCAACCGCGACGTGATCGTGCGCTACGTCGTCAGCGAAGGCACGATCAATCCCTCGGCCGACGACAATTGGTCGTTCACGCCGCTGCCCGGCACCAGCGTCGTGTTCGAGACCGGCCCCAAAGCGAAGGATTTTATATCGGGAGTGAAATCGCTCAAGATCGAGCCGGCCGGCGAGGGCGAATCCGGGTTTGCGAAGTATCGCATCCTGCTTTGAGGCAACGTGCAGCTAACAGGGAAAACGAGCGGGCATACGCCCGCTCAATCACGCTTCGGATCAGGCTTTGTAGACCACTTGGCGCACGTCGATGTAGCTGGCTCTAAAGCCGGCTTCGCAATAGTGGAGATAAAATTCCCAAAGCTTCTTGAAGCGGTCGTCGAAGCCGAGCGGGACGATCTTTTCCCACGACGCCCAGAAGCGGTTGCGCCATTCGGCAAGCGTGCGGGCATAGTCGTCCGGAAAGACGCGCTCGCGCAGATGGGCAAGGCCATGGTCGCTGCCCAGCGTCTTCAGGATCGACGGCGTCGGCAGCATGCCGCCTGGGAAGACATAGCGCTGGATGAAATCCGGCCTCGCCCGATAGGTGTCGTAGGCGGCCTCGTTGATGGTGATGATCTGCAGGCCGGCGGTGCCGCCGGGCCTCAAGCACGCCTTCATCTTGCCGAAAAATACCGGCCAATATTTTTCGCCGACCGCCTCGAACATCTCGATCGAGGCGATGCGGTCGTAAGTGCCCGTTTCGTCTCGGTAATCCTGCAGCTTGATGTCGACCTTGTCAGACAGTCCCGCCTTCTGGATGCGCGCCTTGGCGAAATCGTGCTGTTCGCGGCTGATGGTCAGGCCGGTGACGCGGCAGCCGATCTCGCGCGCGGCAAATTCGGCAAAACCGCCCCAGCCGCAGCCGATCTCGAGCACATGGTCCTTCTTGCCGATGCCGGTATCCTTGGCCAGCGCGCGGTATTTGGCGGCCTGAGCGCTTTCCAGGTCGTTGGCGCCGGTCGCATAGAGCGCCGACGAATAGGTCATGCTGGGATCGAGCCATTGCTTGTAGAAGGCGTTGCCGAGATCGTAATGCGCCGAGATGTTGCGCTTCGAGCCGGTGCGGGTGTTTTCGTTGAACCAGTGGCGGATGCGCTGGACCGTGTTGATGAGCCAGTTGGCGCCGCCGGCAATGCGTTCCCCAACGGCCGAGTTGACGACGAACAGTTCGAGGAAGCTGGTTACATCAGGGCTTTCCCAGTCGCCGTCCATGTAGGATTCGGCAACGCCGATGGTGCCGCCGGAAAAGGCACGGCCGGGCAGGCGCCAGTTCTTCAACACCAGCTCGGCATCCGGCCCGGGTCCGTTGCCGCCGACAAGCACCGCCCGGCCATCCGGCATCCTCACCTTCAGCGAACCGCGCGGCAATTTCATCGCCGCCGACAGCACCATGCGCGCCTTGGCCGGCAGGCCCTTGACGATCTCGGCGAAATTGAGTTCGTCCAGCCTGATGGCGTCGCCGATGCCTTTGTATTCCCTGACAGCCATCTCACACCCCCCTGGACTTCCGCGGGGGCGGCGCAAGATCTGCCGGCCTCCACATCCTCCACTTTCATTCGCCAGGCGCGAACGCCGTAGCCTGCTTAAATTTTCGCCACAATCTTCCACCGCATCGACCGGAACTTCAAGAGGCAAGCCGTGTCCGGCACTGGCCCAGGTGGCGTGCCTGGGGCCAGAATCGGTGAGGGCGAGCGACCGCCGGTGAAATCGCTATGGTTAGGAACAGCCACATACGTTAGTTTCAGCCATGCGTTACGTCATCGTCATCACCGCCATCGCCTTTTTCCTGATCTGGGATGGCCTCTATAATCAGGGCCGCTATCTCGACACGACGGTCAGGGAAATGTCGCGCGTCGTGCGCTACGTCACCGGCAAAGCCTAGCTTTTGCGCCTCTGCAAAGTCGCCTGCCGGCATTGCCGGGCGCGACATCGTGGCGGTTGACGCGACGGTCCCGCTCACACAAAACATGCCGCAAATCGAACGTGGAGGCAGGTGTGATCCGGCATATCGTTTTCTTCAGCGCGCGGCGCAAGGACGATGTCGAGGCCGTGCGCACGGGCTTGCTCGCGCTGGGCAAGATCCCGCATTCAAGCCTCTTCGAGGTGACGCTCAACACCAAGGTCGATCCGCTGTCGGATGCGATCGACGTGGTCGTCTATGCCGAGTTCGAGGATGATGCCGCGCTTGCCGCCTACAAGGCGCACCCGCTCTATGCCGAGACGACCAGTCGGGTCAAACCATTGCGCGAATTGCGCTATTCGGCCGATGTCGTGGCGATGGCCTGATCGGGCTGGCAAGAGGCCTTGAACCGATTTCCGGAATGATGCACACCGCGCCGGCATGACCAGCACGATCCATCCGCTTGACCATCTTGTGTTGCCGACGGCGAGCCTCGCCGTGGCGCGGGCGCGGCTGACATCGCTTGGCTTCATCGTCGCACCAACCGGCATCCACCCTTTCGGCACCGAAAATTGCTGCGTCTTCTTCGCTGACGGCACCTACCTCGAACCGCTGGCGGTCGGGAATGAACAGGCTGCAGACGAGGCATTTGCCGGTGGCAATGTCTTTGTCGCGCGCGACCGGCTCTATCGCGCCAGGCTGGGCGATGAGGGCTTTTCCGCCGTGGTGCTGGCCACCGACGATGCCGATGCGGACCATGCGCGCTTTATCAAAGCCGGCCTGTCGGCGGGAGACGTACTGAGCTTTTCCCGCGCCTTCACCGACACGGCCGGAAAGAGCGACATGGCCTCGTTCAAACTGGCTTTCGCCGCCGGCGCCGAGACGATGGACGCCTTTCTGTTCGCTTGCGAGCGGATCAACGCCCCTCAAATCGACCGTACGGCACTGCAGGCCCATGCCAACGGCGTGACCGGCATTGCCGAAATCGTCGCGGTCAGCGGCGTGCCATCCGAAAAGCGCCACCTGATCGAGACAGCGACGGGTTCGAGGCAGAGGAGCAGCACGGCGTTCGACCTGGCGAACGCGCGTTTGAGCGTTCTCAAGCCCGCGGCTTTCGCTGAGCGCTTCGGCATGTCGGCTGGCGCGCCGACGGACCTTCGCTTCGCCGCGATCGTCTTTTCGGCCCGCAGTGTCGGCGCTGTCGCGAGGCTGCTTGCAGACAACGCCGTCGGGCACGATATAGCGGGCAACGAAATCGTCGTGCAGCCGGCATCCGGACAGGGCGCGGCTTTCATCTTCCGGGAGACCCCATGAGCAAGCCGCAAGGGCCCAATTCGCTGGCGCCGAATTCGTCAGTAACCGTCGGCAACGTCGTCTTCGACAACAGCGGGCCCTTGGCGTTGATCGCCGGCCCGTGCCAGTTCGAATCGCGCCAGCACGCTTTCGACATGGCCGGCGCGCTGAAGGAACTGACCGGCAAGCTCGGCATCGGCCTCGTCTACAAGACCAGCTACGACAAGGCCAACCGCACCTCGCTGTCGGCAACGCGCGGCGCCGGCATGGACGCGGCGCTTCCGGTGTTCGACGAGTTGCGCAAGGCGTTTTCGCTTCCCATTCTGACCGATGTCCACACCGAGGAGCAGTGCGCGATCGTCGCACACCATGTCGATGTGCTGCAGATTCCGGCCTTCCTGTCGCGCCAGACCGACATGCTGGTCGCCGCCGCCAAGACCGGCAAGGTGATCAACGTCAAGAAGGGGCAATTCCTGGCGCCTTGGGACATGAAGAACGTGGTGGCCAAGATCACCGGTTCGGGCAACCTCAATGTGCTGACCACCGAGCGCGGCGCGTCTTTCGGCTACAACACGCTGGTGTCGGACATGCGGGCTTTGCCTGTGATGGCCGAGATCGGCGCGCCGGTGATTTTCGACGCCACCCATTCGGTGCAGCAGCCGGGCGGGCAGGGCGGTTCCTCCGGTGGTGAGCGCCGCTTTGTCGAGACGCTGGCGCGGGCTGCCGTTGCCGTCGGCGTCGCCGGCGTGTTCATAGAGACCCACCAGGATCCCGACAATTCGACCTCCTCCGACGGGCCCAACATGCTGCCGCTGAAGGACATGCCGGCGCTGCTCGAAAGACTGATGGCATTCGACCGCATCGCCAAGAATGCTGCTGACCTGAACCGAGGCTGATGGTTTCGGCTATGGCGCGCGCGCTGCCCTGCTTGTGGAAGGCATAAGCCGGCTGTAGGCTCGCTCCTGCAAATGAGCGTCTTGGCAGGAGGAAGCCATGTCCGTCGCCCGCGTCACCGAAATCACGTCGTCGTCGAAAAAGAGCTTTCAGGACGCCATCGAGAAGGGGATTGAGCGCGCATCCAAAACCCTGAAGAACGTCGAAGGCGCTTGGATCCAGGACCAGAAGATCGTCGTCGAGGACGGCAGGATCGCGGCGTATCGCGTCAACATGAAGGTGACGTTCATCCTCGCGGAGTAACCGCCCGCTCGAAAAAACGGGAACTTTCGCCCGCGCACCTCATTGTCAAAGTATAGATCAATGACATGAGGAGCATCAGCCATGACCACCCAAACAGGCCACACCGAAGCAATCGCCGCTTCGCGCGTCATCGGCACGTCGGTCTACAACACCGAGGGCACGAGCATCGGCAGCATCGAGGACATCATGCTCGACAAGACGTCGAACGGCATCATGTTCGCGGTGATCGGGTTCGGTGGATTTCTCGGCATTGGCGAGAAGTATCACGCCATTCCGTGGGCGAGCCTCGACTATGACGAGGACAAGGGCGGCTATGTCGTGCCGTTCTCGAAGGAGCAGCTGAAGGCAGCACCCGCCTATTCGATCAATGAACTGGCCGGCGCCGATGGCGAGGCCGCACGTGATGCTTCCTATGATTACTACAAGGTCACGCCGTATTGGCATTGATCAGCTGCGCTGACGCCTGACGTGAAAAGGCCCCCGAATTCCGAAACGGGGGCCTTTTCAGTGCAACCCGACAGTTTCTAAATTATTCTGCTGCATGAAGCGTAGACAGCTGCGTCGCCGCCCTGGGCGGCTGCTGCGTATCGCAGGACGTCAGGAACGCCGCCGCGATCAGGAACAAACTCACGATACCGCTCAACTCGGACATGGCGAAACTCCTCCTGTTTCGCCCCGCGCATCACAATCCTAGTCGACACAGAGATTGTTATCTCTGAATTATGATGACGTGGTGTTGTCGAACGTGATCCGAGGCATGCTCAGCCGAGGAGTCCGGCATTCTTCACCGCCTTGAAAATCTTTTCGTGCCAGGCGATCCGATCCGCTTCGCCATTGGCCGGCGTGGTTGAATTGGCGTTGCCGACGTTGATCGCGCGCGAGATCTTTTTGATCAGGCCGGAATCAGCAAAGGCATTGCAGCCTGAGCCTTTCCATTCGGCGCAAGCTGCGAGCAGCGAAATCTGCGGATCCTCGATCAGTTCAGGATGATTGGCGAGGTCGACCTTGGCGAGCTTGCCCTTGGCCGTGTACGCGTCGCGTCCGGTGGTCTGGAAAGTACCGCCGCCGCGGAAATTAAAGCCGTCCAACGTTCCTTTCACATTGCCCATGCGGTCGCCATAGGCCCAGTCGCCCAGGGCTTGCGGCTTGCGCAGCAGGTTGTCCTCGATCCACTGATCGGTCTTGCCCGCGGCTCGCGACCTCCATGCTTTCCGGATTGCCGCCACGGTCGTGTAGGACAGGGATTCGCGAATGAGGGTGAAGCCACCGGTTTCCATCGCCGCTTGAGCGAAGAAATGCATCAGCCGATCATAGTTGTTGCACACGCCATGATCGCCAAGTGTCTTGAGGCCTTTGTCGGAGGTAAAGGCGCCGATGTAACCGTCATAGATTGTTCGCTTGGAACCGCTTGCCGGTCTCGGCGCGAATTTCTGGAAGACCGCTGCTGGCAAACCCTTGTTCGGATCGCCCGCAACGGCTTCGAGCACGCTCTCGACACTCTCGGTCGAGAGCACCGGTTCGCCTTCGACGACCACCGAAGCATTGGGAATTCGCTTGCCGTTGCTTTTCGGGAAGCCACCGCCGGCAAAGGTTTTCAGGTCGTCGATGAGGGCGATTACGCGTGTCCGGCTCTCCGTGAAATCCATGTCGGAAAGCGGACCGCTCACCTTCTTCGTCGGATTGATGCACCCGACGCTGGACAGGAAATTGACGCCCGGATGGATCAGGATTTCGGTGCGCTTGTTGGTCTTCAGCAGTTCGAGTCCAGGTTTGGGTGGCGTCTTGCCGCCAGTGTAGCCGATGGTCACATATTTGCCTCCGGCCTGCGTCGCCAGTGGATAGGTGCCGGGCTCGATGCGCCTGCCATTGTCTTCTTTGGAATTGTCGCCTGGGCCGCGAGATTCACACACGAACCCCGATAGACCCGTTACTGCCGTGCCGTTGTGAAAGACTTTATAGGTACCAACTGTCCTGCGTCTGGTGCCCCTCGTATGCTCGACTTGGCGACTAATAAGAAGTTCCCAGCCAGTACCTGAAATCGCTGCCATTGCCGCCTCCCCAAAGAGTTCAAGTTTGTTGATTTCACTGTGGTCGCCAAATAGTTCGCGTTGTAGATGTGACCCTAACATCTTCGAATTCTCTGCATTGTGAAGTTTGTCACGTTGGCGGTAGCCTCTTTTGAAGCATCGGGTGGAGTTTGTGTGCCGCCTGGTTTCGTGACAAAGGCATTGCCGCAGGGGCGGGGCACCCACCCCATGCCGCGCCAGACATATGACGTCAGGGCGGGCTGTTTGCGTTCAGATGGCGTCGCCCATGCCCCACGGCCTGAGCGCATGGGGCGACTGTCACCATTATTTCATGCCATTCCTGATTGCCTTTTGCGGCACTTTGGCTAAGAGGGGCGCGACGCTTTCAATCGATCAATCGGGGACATCGCAATGACCGCCATCATCGACATTGTCGGGCGTGAAATCCTGGACAGCCGTGGAAATCCGACCGTCGAGGTCGACGTCGTCCTCGAAGACGGCTCGATGGGCCGCGCCGCGGTGCCGTCGGGCGCGTCGACCGGCGCGCATGAGGCCGTCGAACTGCGCGACGGTGGCGCCCGCTATCTCGGCAAGGGCGTGCTCAAGGCGGTCGAGGCCGTCAATGGCGAGCTGTTCGAGGCGATCGGCGGCATGGAAGCCGAAAACCAGATCCACATCGACCAGACCATGATCGAGCTCGACGGCACGCCCAACAAGAGCCGGCTCGGCGCCAACGCCATTCTCGGCGTTTCGCTGGCGGTCGCCAAGGCAGCAGCGGAAGCCGCCGGCCTGCCACTCTACCGCTATGTCGGCGGCACCAAGGCGCATTTGCTGCCGGTGCCCATGATGAACATCATCAACGGCGGCGCGCATGCCGACAATCCGATCGATTTCCAGGAATTCATGATCCTGCCGGTCGGCGCGCCGACGCTGCGCGAAGGCGTGCGCTGGGGCTCCGAAATCTTCCACACGCTGCGCAAGAAGCTGAAGGATGCCGGCCACAACACCAATGTCGGCGACGAAGGCGGCTTCGCGCCCAATCTGAAGAGTGCGCCGGTGGCGCTCGATTTCATTATGGAATCGATCGAGAAGGCCGGCTTCAAGCCGGGCGAGGAGATCGCGCTCGGTCTCGACTGTGCGGCGACCGAATTCTTCAAGGACGGCAATTACGTCTATGAGGGCGAGAAGAAGACCCGCGATCCGAAGGCGCAGGCCAAGTACCTGGCCAAGCTCGCCGCCGACTATCCGATCATCTCGATCGAGGACGGCCTGGCCGAGGACGACTGGGAGGGCTGGAAGTACCTGACCGATTTGATCGGCAACAAGACGCAGCTGGTTGGCGACGACCTCTTCGTCACCAACACGGCGCGGCTGCGCGACGGCATCCGCATGGGTGTCGCCAATTCGATCCTGGTCAAGGTCAACCAGATCGGCTCGCTTACCGAAACGCTCGACGCTGTCGAGACCGCGCATAAGGCAGGCTACACCGCAGTCATGTCGCACCGTTCGGGCGAAACCGAGGATTCGACCATCGCCGACCTCGCCGTCGCCACCAATTGCGGGCAGATCAAGACCGGTTCGCTGTCGCGCTCGGATCGCATGGCCAAGTACAACCAGCTGATCCGCATCGAGGAAGAGCTCGGCAAGCAGGCGCGCTACGCTGGCAAGTCGGTGGTCAAAGCCTAAATTCTGCCGAACTGGCGAAAACGATGGAAGGGCGGGATTTTCCCGCCCTTTTTCGTTGCGGCCGCGGGCTAATGCACCTGTCCGTAACCGTCCATTAAGCACAATCGAGCGACAAATGGCGGTCAAAGGATTGCGACCATGTGGACACGCCAGCACAAGCAGAGAAACACCGGCCGGCTGATCATCCCGTCGCTTTGCGTGGCGTTCCTGGCCTATTTCGGCTTCCATGCCTATCATGGCGAGTTCGGCATCAATTCCAAATATCAGCTCGAAGCGCAGACCATCGAATTGCAGGCCAAGTACGATGCCATCAAGGCGCGCCGGGTCGATCTGGAGCGGCGCGTCCAGCTGATGCATGAGGGCACGCTTGAAAAGGATATGCTCGACGAGCAGGCACGCCGGGCGCTCAATCTGTCCCAGCCCGATGAAATCACCATCATGCTGCCGGCCAATTCGAAATAACCTAATTTCTGTTAATCGCTTTTATTTCCAATGATTCTAGGCATTTAGATGCATGCCAGCCATGCGTTTTTCTGCATGGCGAAACGCGGTCTCGCATGTTAGCTTCCTTCCAATCGGTGGGGAGGAGCTGATCCTCCCCGGAGCAGACATGGTCTGCTTTAGTGTCCGCAAAGAGACGCCAACAGGGAGTGATGCATGGCCACCGCCGCCAAAAAAGCGCCTGCCAAATCCGTTAAATCGACATCCGCCAAATCAACCGGGCTTTCCGCCCCCAAGCCGGCCGACTTCACCAAGGACGAGGAGCTTGCCGCCTACCGGCACATGCTGCTTATCCGCCGCTTCGAGGAAAAGGCCGGCCAGCTCTACGGCATGGGCTTTATCGGCGGCTTCTGCCACCTCTATATCGGCCAGGAAGCGGTCGTCACCGGCATGAAGATGTCGCTGATCAACGGCGACCAGATGATCACCGCCTATCGCGACCATGGCCACATGCTGGCGATGGAACTGTCCCCGCGCGGCGTCATGGCAGAGCTGACCGGACGCCGTGGTGGCCTGTCGAGGGGCAAGGGCGGCTCCATGCACATGTTCTCCAAGGAGAAGCATTTTTACGGCGGCCACGGCATTGTCGGCGCGCAGGTTTCGCTCGGCACCGGGCTGGCCTTCGCCAACCGCTACCGCGACAACAACAATGTCTCGCTGACCTATTTCGGCGATGGCGCAGCCAACCAGGGCCAGGTCTATGAAAGCTTCAACATGGCCTCGCTGTGGAAGCTGCCGGTGATCTACATCATCGAGAACAACCGCTATGCCATGGGCACCTCGGTGTCGCGCTCGTCGGCCGAAACCAATTTTTCGCATCGCGGCGCCTCGTTCAAGATTCCCGGCATTCAGGTCGACGGCATGGATGTGCGTGCGGTCAAATCCGCCGGCGATCAGGCGACCGAATGGTGCCGTGCCGGCAACGGTCCGATCATCCTCGAGATGCAGACCTATCGCTATCGCGGTCACTCGATGTCGGATCCCGCGAAATACCGCTCCAAGGAAGAAGTGCAGAAGATGCGCTCGGATCATGATCCGATCGAGCAGGTCAAGGCGCGGCTGACGGCCAAGAAGTGGGCGACCGAGGACGAGCTCAAGAACATTGACAAGGAAGTCCGCGACATCGTCGCCGACGCTGCCGAATTTGCCCAGCACGACGCAGAGCCGGATCCGTCCGAGCTCTGGACCGACATCGTATTGTAACGGGAGGGCAAGGACATGCCGATCGAAATTCTCATGCCCGCTCTCTCGCCGACCATGGAAGAGGGCAATCTTTCCAAGTGGTTGAAGAACGAGGGCGACAAGGTCGTCGCCGGTGATGTCATCGCCGAGATCGAAACCGACAAGGCGACGATGGAAGTCGAGGCCGTCGATGAAGGCACGATCGGCAAGATCGTGGTTCCCGCCGGCACCGAAGGCGTCAAGGTCAATGCGGTGATCGCCGTGTTGCTGCAGGACGGCGAAAGTGCAGGCGATGTCGAAAAGAGCGGCCAGCCTGCCTCAACCCAGGATGCCGTTTCCGCTGGCGGTCAGCGGACCGATGCAGCCGAGGAAGGCTCAAAGGCGGCTCCCCAGGATGCCGGCGAGGCTCCGAAGGCAGTTCCCGCCGCTCCGGCAGCCAAACCTGCCGCCGATTCGGATATTCCCGCCGGCACCGAGATGATCTCGACTACGGTGCGCGAGGCCTTGCGCGATGCCATGGCCGAGGAAATGCGCCGCGACGGCGATGTCTTCGTCATGGGCGAGGAGGTCGCGGAATACCAGGGCGCCTACAAGATCACGCAAGGGCTGCTGCAGGAATTCGGGCCGCGCCGCGTCGTCGACACGCCGATCACCGAGCACGGCTTTGCCGGCGTCGGCGTCGGTGCGGCGATGGCCGGCCTGAAGCCGATCGTCGAGTTCATGACCTTCAACTTCGCCATGCAGGCGATCGACCAGATCATCAACTCCGCGGCCAAGACGCTCTATATGTCGGGCGGCCAGATGGGCGCACCGATCGTGTTCCGCGGACCGAACGGTGCGGCCGCCCGCGTCGGCGCCCAGCATTCGCAGTGCTATGCCGCCTGGTACAGCCATATTCCCGGCCTGAAGGTGGTGATGCCGTACACGGCTGCCGACGCCAAGGGCCTGCTCAAGGCGGCGATCCGCGATCCGAACCCGGTCATCTTCCTTGAAAACGAAATCCTCTACGGCCAGTCCTTCGACGTGCCGAAGCTCGATGATTTCGTGCTGCCGATCGGCAAGGCGCGCATTCACAAGCAGGGCAAGGACGTCACCATCGTCTCGTTCGGCATCGGCATGACCTATGCCATCAAGGCGGAAGCCGAACTGCGCGGCATGGGCATCGATGCCGAGATCATCGATCTCCGGACCATCCGCCCGCTCGACCTCGACACCGTCATTGCCTCCGTAAAGAAGACCAACCGCCTGATCGTGGTGGAAGAAGGTTTCCCGCAAAGCTCGGTCGGCGACCACATCGCCAATCAGGTGTCGCAGCGCGCCTTCGATTTCCTCGACGCGCCGGTCATCACCATCGCCGGCAAGGACGTGCCGATGCCCTATGCGGCGAACCTCGAAAAGCTGGCCTTGCCCAATGTCGGCGAGGTCATCGAGGCGGTCAAAGCCGTCACGTATCGCTGAGCCGGTCGGGAGGACATCATGCCAATCAACATCACCATGCCGGCGCTGTCGCCCACGATGGAAGAGGGCAATCTTTCCAAGTGGCTGGTCAAGGAGGGCGACAAGGTTTCGCCGGGCGACGTGATCGCCGAGATCGAGACCGACAAGGCGACGATGGAAGTCGAGGCCGTCGATGAGGGCACGGTCGCCAAGCTGGTCGTTCCGGCCGGCACCGAAGGCGTCAAGGTCAATGCGCTGATCGCCATTCTCGCCGGCGAAGGCGAGGATGCAGGTGCAGCGGCAAAGGGCGGCGGCGATGCCGCGCCCGCGAAAGCCGATGCCAAGCAGGATAAGGCGTCAATCTCCCCACCCGTGGGGGAGATGTCGACGAAGTCGACAGAGGGGGGCGCTGCCCCGCCGACCTCTCAGTCTGTCGCGCACCCCTCTGGCCTGCCGGCCATCTCCCCCACAAAGGGGGAGATCAGCCAATCGTCAGGCGAGCGCACCTTCGCCTCGCCGCTGGCTCGGCGCATCGCCAAGGACGCCGGCGTCGATGTGTCCGCCGTAACCGGCACCGGCCCGCATGGCCGTGTCGTCAAGGCCGATGTCGAGGCGGCGATTGCCGGCAGTGGCGCCAAGGCTGCACCGGCCGCGAAAGCCGCACCTGCCGGCGCTCCGGCACCTGCGGCTCCGGCTGCGGCACCCAAGGCGATGTCGGACGAACAGGTGCTGAAGCTGTTTGCCGAAGGGTCCTATGAGCTCGTCCCGCACGACAATATGCGCAAGACCATTGCGCGCCGCCTGGTCGAGGCCAAGACAACCATCCCGCATTTCTACCTGACGCTCGACTGCGAGCTCGATGCGCTGCTGGCGCTGCGCACACAGATCAATGCGGCTGCTCCGACGAAGAAGACCGACAAGGGCGAGGCTCCCGTCTACAAACTCTCGGTCAACGACATGGTGATCAAGGCGATGGCGATGGCGCTGATGGCGGTGCCGGATGCCAATGCATCGTGGACCGAAAGGGCCATGGTCAAGCACAAGCACGCCGATGTCGGCGTTGCCGTGTCAATCCCCGGCGGCCTGATCACGCCGATCATCCGCCACGCCGACGAAAAGACGCTGTCCACTATCTCCAACGAGATGAAGGATCTGGCGAGCCGTGCCCGCAGCCGCAAGCTGAAGCCTGAGGAATATCAAGGCGGCACGACGGCGGTTTCCAATCTCGGCATGTTCGGCATCAAGGACTTTGCCGCCGTCATCAACCCGCCGCATGCGACGATCCTGGCGGTGGGTGCCGGCGAGCAGCGGCCGGTGGTCAAGAACGGCGAGATCAAAATCGCCAATATCATGTCGGTGACGCTGTCGACCGATCACCGCGCCGTCGACGGTGCGCTCGGCGCCGAACTTCTGGTCGCCTTCAAGCGCATGATCGAAAACCCGATGGGCATGCTGGTCTAGGAAGGAAAAAGGCTGTGCGGAAATTCGTCACCAGCCTTTTCGCCCTGATCCTTTCCGGCCTGGCCGGCGGGCTGGTGGCGCTGTGGCTGGCAATCGTCACCAATGCGAATTCCGAATACATCCTGGTCTTCATGGTTTCGGCGCTGGTCACCATCGTTGCGACGGTGGCGTTTTTCATCGCGCAGTTCGTGCCAAACCCGCAAAGGGCGATAAACCTGACGGGGCTTGTTGGGGTTTCGTTGTTCGTGCTGGCCGGAATCGGGCTGATTGCCTGGACCTTCTCGCAGCCGCCGGGCAAAGCCCAGTGGTCGGGCGATCTCCCCGTTGTCGCCGGTCTGATTTTGCCAAGCATCGCCACGGTTATCGTGCAGTGGCTGTTCGTTGGATGGCGCGTGCGGCGCGGGCTTAAGGCGGGTGCATGAAGACGATCCTCTGCTATGGCGATTCCCTGACCTGGGGCTACGACGCCGCGAACCTCGGCCGCCATGCTCTCGGGGACCGCTGGCCGAGCGTGCTCAAGGCGGCGCTGGGCGACGATGATATCGAAATCATTGCCGAAGGTCTGAACGGCCGCACCACCGCTTTCGACGATCACCTGGCCGGTGCGGACCGCAACGGCGCCAGGGTGCTGCCGACAATCCTGACCAGCCATGCGCCGCTCGACCTGATCATCATCATGCTCGGCGCCAACGACATGAAGCCCTGGATCCACGGCAATCCGGTCGCGGCCAAGCAAGGCGTGCAGCGGCTGATCGACATCGTACGCGGCCACGATTATCCGTTCGACTGGGCCGCGCCGCAAATCCTGATCGTTGCGCCACCCGCGGTCAGCCGCACCGACAATGCCGAATTCAAGGAAATGTTTGCCGGCGGCGACGAGGCCTCGAAGCGGCTGGCGCCGCAATATTCCGCGCTCGCCGACGAGGCCGGCTGCGGCTTTTTCGATGCCGGCACGGTGGCTTCGACCACACCGATCGACGGGGTCCATCTCGATGCCGAAAACACGCGAAATATTGGCCAGGGGCTGGTGCCGCTGGTGCGTGTGATGCTGGAACTCTAGAGAAAAATCAGGGAGAAACCCCGTGGCAGAATCCTACGACGTCATAATCATCGGCTCGGGCCCCGGCGGCTATGTCACGGCGGTGCGCTCCGCCCAGCTCGGCTTCAAGACTGCCATCGTCGAGCGCGAGCACCTCGGCGGCATCTGCCTCAACTGGGGCTGCATCCCGACCAAGGCGCTGCTGCGCTCGGCCGAGATCATGCACTATTCCGATCATCTGAAGGACTACGGCCTGAAGCTCGAAGGCGGCAAGGTCAGCGCCGACACGGCCGCTGTCGTCGACCGCTCGCGCAAAGTGTCGTTGAGGCTCAATGGCGGCGTCGCCTTCCTGATGAAGAAGAACAAGGTCGACGTCATCTGGGGCGAGGCCAAGCTCTCCAAGGCGGGTGAAATCGTCGTCTCCAAGACGGCCAAGAAACCGATGGAGCCGCAGCCGCCGGTGCCCAAGGGCGTCAAGGGCGAGGGCACCTATACCGCCAAGCACATCATTCTGGCCACCGGCGCCCGGCCGCGCGCGCTGCCCGGCATCGAGCCGGACGGCAAACTGATCTGGACCTATTTCGAGGCGATGGTGCCGAAGGAGATGCCGAAATCGCTGCTGGTCATGGGTTCGGGCGCCATTGGCATCGAGTTCGCCTCCTTCTACCGCACCATGGGCGCCGAGGTGACGGTGGTCGAGCTTTTGCCGGCGGTGATGCCGGTCGAGGATGCCGAGGTCTCGAAATTCGCGCAGAAGCAGTTCGAGAAGCAGGGCATGAAAATCATCCTCGAGGCCAAGGTGACCAAGGTCGAGAAGGGTGCCAACTCGATCACCGCCCATGTCGAGATGAAGGACGGCAAGGTCGAGAAGATCACCGCCGACCGCATGATCTCGGCCGTCGGCGTGCAGGGCAACATCGAGAATCTCGGCCTCGAGACGCTCGGCGTGAAGACCGATCGCGGCTGCGTCGTCATTGACGGCTATGGCAAGACCAACGTGCCCGGCATCTACGCCATCGGCGATGTCGCCGGACCGCCTATGCTGGCTCACAAGGCCGAGCATGAAGGCGTGGTGTGTATCGAAAAGATCGCCAATTTCCCCGGCGTGCATGCGACAGACAAGCTGAAGATCCCGGGCTGCACCTATTGCAACCCGCAGGTCGCCTCGGTCGGGCTCACCGAAGCCAAGGCGAAGGCCGAAGGCAAGGACATCCGCGTCGGCCGTTTCCAGTTCGGCGCCAACGGCAAGGCGATCGCGCTTGGCGAGGACCAAGGCTTCATCAAGACCATCTTCGATAAGAAGACCGGCCAGCTGCTCGGCGCGCATATGGTCGGCGCCGAGGTGACGGAGCTGATCCAGGGCTTTGTCGTGGCGATGAACCTGGAGACCACCGAGGAAGAACTGATGCACACCATCTTCCCGCATCCGACGCTGTCGGAGATGATGAAGGAAAGCGTGCTCGATGCCTATGGCCGTGCGCTCAACGCGTGATAAATTGGTGCCGCGAGACTCAGACGCATGCGCCGGAGGAACCTTACGGCAAGACAGTTCGTTTCCGGATGCATTTTCACCTGACACTGGAGGAGTTGGCATATGGACGTGAATGGCGTGGGCTGGATTGCGGCCATCATCATCGGCGGTTTGGCCGGGTGGCTGGCCGAGATGGTCATGAAGAGCAATACCGGCGTCTTGATGAACATCATTATGGGCATTGTCGGCGCGGTGGTGCTGAACGCAATTCTCAGGGCGCTCAACATCGAACCCTTCGGTGTCGGCTGGCTCGCCTACCTGATCACCGGCTTCATCGGCGCCTGCCTGCTGATCTTTGCCGGGCGGCTGATACGCCGATAAAACGGCTCGCCGTTTTATCTCGTTCTTCTGACGCAATTCCGGACGGAAAACCGTGTCACACTTTTCCTGGAATTGCTCTGGATCGCCGCTATGCGAAAAAGGCTGTGGCGGCATGCGCCGCCGCAGCCTTTTTCTTTGCACCGAAAAGTCCTAGATGACGCCAGAAGGGCGAATGCCGACGGGCAGACGCCAACAAGTCAGGTTTGAGATGGTCACTGTTCTCGACACGATCGCCAACGCGCCGCGCCTGCGGCACCCCGAGAAGGCACACAAGCCTGATCAGGACGTGCTGCGCAAACCCGACTGGATCCGCGTCAAGGCGCCGATGTCGAAGGGCTATGCCGAAACCCGCGAGATCGTGAAGTCGCACAAGCTGGTCACCGTGTGCGAAGAGGCCGGCTGCCCCAATATCGGCGAGTGCTGGGAAAAGAAGCACGCCACCTTCATGATCATGGGCGAGATCTGCACGCGCGCTTGCGCCTTCTGCAATGTCGCCACCGGCATTCCCACCGCGCTCGATGCCGATGAGCCGGCGCGTGTCGCGCATGCCGTCAAGCAGATGGGGCTGACCCATGTCGTCATCACCTCGGTCGACCGCGACGATCTCGCCGATGGCGGCGCGCAGCATTTCGCCGAGGTTATCCGGGCGATCCGAGCAGCGACGCCCTTGACCACGATCGAAATCCTGACGCCCGATTTCCTGCGCAAGGAGGGCGCGCTGGAGATCGTCGTGGCGGCCAAGCCCGATGTCTTCAACCACAATCTCGAAACCGTGCCGTCGAACTACCTGACGGTGCGGCCGGGTGCTCGCTATTTCCACTCGATCCGGCTGTTGCAGCGGGTCAAGGAGCTCGACCCGTCGATCTTCACGAAGTCCGGCATCATGGTCGGCCTCGGCGAAGAGCGCAACGAGATCCTGCAACTGATGGACGACCTGCGCTCGGCCAATGTCGACTTCATGACCATTGGCCAGTATCTGCAGCCGTCGAAGAAACACCACCCGGTGATCCGCTTCGTCACGCCGGAGGAGTTCAACTCCTTCGCGACGATCGGCAAGACCAAGGGTTTCCTGCTGGTGGCGTCGAGCCCGCTGACGCGCTCCTCGCATCATGCCGGTGACGATTTCGCCAGGCTGCGGGCGGCGCGTGAGGCGCAGCTCAAAAAAGCCAGTTAAATCCTGCTTCAATGCCGAAATTCGAAGCCACACGCCGCGTTGCCCACACGCCGGAGCAGATGTTTGCGCTGGTCGCCGATATCGAGACCTATCCTGAATTTCTGCCGCTGTGCGAGGCGCTGACGGTGCGCTCTCGCAAGGAGCGTGATCGCCGCACCATTCTCCTCGCCGATATGAGCATCGGCTACAAGGCGATCCGCGAGACCTTTACGACGCAGGTGCTGCTGAAGCCGGACGAGAACACAATCGACGTCAAATACATCGATGGGCCGTTCAAATATCTCAGCAATATCTGGCGCTTCGAGCCGGCCGACGGCGGCGGCTGCAACGTTCGCTTCTTCATCGACTACGAGTTCAAGAGCCGTATCCTCGGCGTGTTGATGGGCACCATGTTCGATCGCGCCTTCCGCATGTTTTCCGAAGCCTTCGAAAAACGTGCGGACGTCATCTACGGAACGACGCCCATCTCATGAGTGTCGCCGAGCGCGCGCAGGCCGATCTCCAGCGCATGCTTGACGGTCTCACGGCGGATGAAGTCGCGGCCATTGTCGGCAAACATATTGAGCTCGGCAGCCACCGGCCCACCTCTTAGGGCAACTCCGAACCAGACGAGGCCGACCGGTTTTTCCGGCGAACCGCCGCCTGGGCCGGCAATGCCTGTGACGGCAAGCGCCAGCCCGGCGCGCGAGCGCGCCAGAGCGCCCTCCGCCATCTCCAGAACCGTTTCGCGCGAGACGGCGCCATGCGCCTCGAGTGTGGCGGGCGAGACGCCGAGCATCTCCATCTTTGCTTCATCGGAATAGGTGATGAGGCCGCGATCGACGACAGCGGACGAGCCGGCAATGTCGGTCAGTGCCGAGATGATCATGCCGCCGGTGCAGCTCTCGGCCGTCGCCAGCATGATGCCGCGTTGCTGGCAGACCTGGAGCAGGGCATTGGCGAGATCGCTGTTGTTCATGCGGGAACCTCCCCGGGGAAGACGACACTGGCGGTGGCAATGGCGGCGATGCCTTCCTCGCGGCCGACAAAGCCGAGCTTTTCGTTGGTCGTCGCCTTGATCGAGATGCGATCGCTGGAAATGCCCAGCATTGCCGACAACGCGTTGGTCATCGCCTCGCGATGCGGGCCGACGCGCGGCGCCTCGCAGATCAGCGTGATATCGGCATTGGCGATGCGCCCGCCGCGTTCGCGCACCAACCTGGCCGCATGCTCGACGAAAATCTTTGACGCCGCGCCCTTCCATTGCGGATCGGAAGGCGGGAAATGCGTGCCGATGTCGCCGGCGCCGCAAGTGGCGAGCAACGCATCGGTCAGCGCGTGCAGGCCGACATCGGCATCCGAATGGCCGGAAAGCTTCTTGCCGTGCGGAATGGCGACGCCGCACAGAGTGACATGGTCGCCGGCCTCGAAAGCGTGCACGTCATAGCCATTGCCGGTGCGAATGTCTGGAAAACGCTCACCAGTAAGCCGTTGATCCGCCATCGCGATATCCCTTGCCCAGGTCAGTTTGACATTGTCCGGCGACCCCTCGACGATTTTCACCGGAATATGCGCCCATTCCGCAATCGCGGCATCGTCGGTGAAATCCGTCTTGCCGAGATGATGGGCCTTTTCGTGCGCGGCGAGCAACGGCCAGAACGGAAAGCCTTGCGGTGTCTGCGCGGCATGAAGGCCGGCCCTTGGCACCGTCTCCTCGATCATGCCGGTCGCCGACTCGCGCTTCAGCGTATCGGCGACAGGCAAAGCGGGCAGCGCGCCCTGGCGCTCGCCAATGGCCGCGATGGTACGGTCGATCAGGGCCGCGTCGACAAACGGCCGCACCGCGTCATGGACAAGGACACGGCCGGGCGTACGATCCCTCAGCGCCAGCAGGCCGAGCCGGACCGAGGCCTGGCGCGACTCGCCACCGACCACGGCGGTAACCCGCTCGGCATACAGGCCGGCTGCCTTGTCAAAAAGCGCGCGGTCATCGGCATGGATGGCGACGACGACGGGACCAATTTCGGGATGCGCCAGGAACGTCTCCAGCGTGCGCGCGATGACGGCACGGCCACCGACGCGCTGATATTGCTTCGGCCCGTCGGCCTGTCCGGCGCGCGCGCCGCGGCCGGCTGCAACGATGACCACGCCGACCTTGTCGGTCGTCGCCTCGGCCGGTTTTTCGCTTGCGTCTGTCATGCCGAGAGGCTTAGTCGCGGCTTATGGCGAAGGCCAGCATTTTCCCAAATGCGTCGCGATGTGACGTCATTGCGCGTTGCACAATGCCTTTCTTATGGCTAGAGAATGTGCAGCAATCCGATATGCTTGGTTTTTGTGCATGCCTGAAGTGACAAAATTGGCTTCGCCGCTCGACATTGGCGGCGTGACGATCCGCAACCGCGTCTTCCTCGCGCCCATGTCGGGAATAACGGACGAGCCGTTCCGGCAGCGCGCCTACGCGCATGGCGCGGGCCTGGTCGTGTCGGAAATGGTGGCGAGCGGCGAGCTTGCCAAGGGCAGGGTCGGATGCGACCTGCGCATCCGTCATTCCGGGCTGCCCGTCCATATGGTTCAGCTTGCCGGCCGCGAGGCCGAGCACATGGCCGAGGGCGCGCGCATCGCTGCCGGCGAGGGCGCCGACATCATCGACATCAATATGGGCTGCCCGGCCAAGAAGGTGACCGGCGGCTATGCCGGCTCGGCGCTGATGCGCGATCTCGACCATGCGCTGTCGCTGATCGAAGCGGTGATCGGCGCGGTCCAGGTGCCGGTCACGGTCAAGATGCGGCTCGGCTGGGACGACAATGCGCTCAATGCACCCGTTTTGGCGCGCCGCGCCGAAGAGGCCGGTGTTAAAATGGTGACCGTGCATGGGCGCACGCGCTGCCAGTTTTATCAAGGCAAGGCCGATTGGGGCGCCATCGCCCGCATCAAGGACGCCGTCTCGATCCCGGTGGTCGCCAACGGCGATGTGGGCTCGCCCGCGGAGGCCGCCGAAATCCTTGAACAGTCGGGCGCCGACGCGGTGATGATCGGCCGCGCGCATTATGGCGCGCCATGGACGGCGGGCCACATCGCGGCAACGGCTGCGGGCGAAAGCCCGCAAGCCATGGCGGACTACATCGTTTCCCACTACGAAGACATGCTGACGCTTTACGGCGTCGAAAGCGGCTTGCGCCAGGCGCGCAAGCATCTCGGCTGGTATCTCGACCGCCACTCTGCTGGCGTTTCCGATGAGCGGCGGAAAGCCATCCTCATCTCTTTCGAACCCGCCCGCGTCATTGCCTTGCTGCATGAGGTGTTTTCCGGCGAAGCCACGCCCTTGCGGAGCGCCGCATGAACGCCACCGTCACACCGAGCTCCGACATGGCGGATGCCGCCAGTATCGTGCTGAACACCATCCGCCGTCCGGTCATCATGGTCGATCCGGACGGGTTCATCACCTACGCCAATGCCGATGCGGAAGACTTCTTCCGTTCAAGTGCCAACATGCTTGCCCGCAACACACTGTCCAAGCTGATCCCGTTCGGCAGCCCGTTGCTGCAGCTGGTCGATCAGGTGCGCGAGCGCCGTGCGCCGGTCAACGAATACCGTGTCGACGTGTCGTCGCCGCGTCTCGGCATCGAGAAGGTCGTCGATCTCTATGTCGCGCCGGTGCCGGAATTCCCAGGCTCGATCGTGGTGATGTTCCAGGAACGCTCGATGGCCGACAAGATCGACCGGCAGATGACACACAGGGGTGCCGCGCGTTCGGTCACCGGCCTTGCCGCCATGCTGGCGCATGAGATCAAGAACCCGCTGTCCGGCATTCGTGGCGCCGCACAGCTGCTCGAACTCTCGGCGTCCGACGAGGATCGCGCGCTGACCCGCCTCATCACTGACGAGACTGATCGCATAGTCTCCCTGGTCGACCGCATGGAGGTGTTTTCCGACGAGCGGCCGATTGACCGCTATCCCGTCAACATCCATGTCGTGCTGGACCATGTGAAGGCAATCGCGAAGAACGGTTTTGCCAAGAGAATCAGGATAATGGAGGACTATGATCCATCATTGCCTCCGGTTTTCGCCAACCGCGACCAACTGATCCAGGTGTTCCTCAACCTGGTCAAGAACGCCGCCGAGGCCATCGGCGGCGACCCACAGGGGGAGATCGTGCTGTCGACCGCGTTCAGGCCGGGCATCCGCGTGTCCGTTCCCGGAACCCAGGACCGCGTGTCGCTGCCGCTTGAATTCTGCGTGCGCGACAATGGTTCGGGCGTTTCGGAAGACATTCTGCCGATCCTGTTCGATCCGTTCATCACCACCAAGCCGAACGGGTCGGGGCTCGGCCTGGCGCTCGTGGCGAAAATCGTCGGCGAGCATGGCGGCATCATCGAATGCGATTCGACGCCGCGCGGCACCACCTTCCGAATCCTGATGCCGGCCTGGAAAGAAACACCCATCGACACTGCCGATGATGAAGGCGAAGGAGACCGCAAATGACGGTTCGCGGCAATATTCTCGTCGCCGACGACGATGCGGCCATCCGCACCGTGCTCAATCAGGCGCTGTCGCGCGTCGGCCATGAGGTGCGCGTGACCTCCAACGCCTCGACGCTGTGGCGCTGGGTGGCGGCGGGCGAGGGCGATCTGGTGATCACCGACGTTGTCATGCCGGACGAGAACGCCTTCGACATGCTGCCGCGCATCAAGAAGGCGCGGCCCGAGCTGCCGGTCATCGTGATGAGCGCGCAAAACACTTTCATGACGGCGATTCGTGCTTCCGAAACAGGTGCTTACGAGTATCTGCCGAAGCCGTTCGACCTGACCGAACTGCTCAACATCGTCAACCGGGCGCTGTCAGAGCCGCGCCGACCGAAGATCGATACGCGACCGGAAGAACAGCCTGACGCGATGCCGCTGGTCGGCCGGTCGGCCGCCATGCAGGACATCTACCGCATGCTGGCGCGCATGATGCAGACCGACCTGACGGTGATGATCTCGGGCGAGTCCGGCACCGGCAAGGAATTGGTGGCGCGCGCGTTGCACGAATATGGCCGTCGCCGCGGCGGTCCGTTCGTCGCCATCAACATGGCGGCGATCCCGCGCGATTTGATCGAATCGGAGCTGTTCGGCCACGAGAAGGGCGCCTTCACCGGCGCACAGAACCGCTCGACCGGCCGCTTCGAGCAGGCCGAGGGCGGCACGCTGTTCCTCGACGAGATCGGCGACATGCCGATGGAGGCGCAGACGCGGCTGCTGCGCGTGCTGCAGCAGGGCGAATACACAACGGTCGGCGGGCGCACCCCGATCAAGACCGATGTGCGCATCGTCGCCGCCACCAACAAGGATCTGCGCACGCTGATCAACCAGGGGCTTTTCCGCGAGGATCTGTTCTATCGCCTGAATGTCGTGCCGCTTCGGCTGCCGGGTTTGCGTGAGAGATCGGAAGACATTCCCGATCTGGTGCGGCATTTCTTCAAGATCGGCGCCAGCGAAGGCTTGCAGACCAAGCGCATCTCGACCGGCGGCATCGAATTGATGAAGCGCTATCCGTGGCCGGGAAACGTGCGCGAGTTGGAAAACCTGGTGCGCCGGCTTGCGGCGCTCTATTCGCAGGACGAAATATCAGCCGAGATCATTGAAGCCGAGCTGAAGACAGGCGAAAGACCGGTCGTTCCCGGCGGCGGCAATTTGATCCCGGACGATCTATCCATCGGCCAGGCGGTGGAGCACTTCCTGCAGCGCTATTTTGCCTCTTTCGCCGGTGAGTTGCCGCCGGCAGGTCTCTATCAGCGCATCTTGTCCGAGGTCGAATATCCGCTGGTGCTCGCTTCCATGACGGCAACGCGCGGCAACCAGATCAAGGCGGCCGAATTGCTCGGCTTGAATCGCAACACGCTGCGCAAGAAGATTCGCGAGCTGGGCGTCAACGTCTACAAATCGTCGAGATCATGAGCGCCTGGCGCCCGAAGTGACGCGAGGTCGTCCCCTTTTCAGGGGATCGGCGGCCGAAAGATTTCCGTCACGGCCACACTTGTTGCATAATCGCCACAATGCGTTGCATACATCCGACGCAATCACTGGCTCTTAGACGGCGACATGGCTTCGCAAGCTCTGACATCAAACGAACCGCTTTTCAGCAGACCCGGCCAGAGGGATGGACGGCGGCTGCTTGCGTTGCCCGGCGTTGTGGCAATTGCCGGCGCGCTGGTTACGGCGGCAATCTCGTTTGCGATTCTTGTCGGCGCCACGCCGATCACGCCAGACGCAAACACAACGCTGACGCTGATTGCGGCCAATGCCTTATTTGTGCTGGCGCTGATTGCCCTCGTCGGCCGCGAGGTGCATCGCATCACCATGGCGCGCCGGCACGGCAAGGCGGCGTCGCGGCTGCATGTGCGCATCGTGACGATGTTTGCGCTGGTCGCGGCCATCCCCGCCATCATGGTGGCCATCATCGCCTCGATCACGCTCGATATCGGCCTCGACCGCTGGTTCGAGATCCGCACCAAGGCGATCGTCAACTCGTCGCTGTCGATCGCCGACGCCTATGTGCAGGAAAACGCTCGCAATCTTCAGGGCACGACGCTGTCGATGGCCTACGATCTCGATGCGTCGCGCACGCTTTACGGCCTCGATCGAACCGGCTTTCTCGACCTGATGAACAAGGAAGCCGTCGGCAGAAGCCTGGTGCATGCGGCGCTGGTCAGGGAGGACGGCTCCTTTGTCGTGAGTGCCCAGACCGATGCGGACTTCGCCATGCCGGCACCGCCTGAGGGCGCGGTGGCAAGTGCGGCCGACGGCAAGCCGGTGCTGATCGAGCCGAAGACGCGCAACATCATGGGCGCCATCATCAAGCTGCGGGAGATCGAAGGCCTCTACCTCTACACCAATCGCCTGGTCGACCCCGAAGTGATCAAGGCGAGGGCGATCGTCCAGTCCAACACCGCCGAATATCGCGGCCTGGAAGACAACAGGCGGACGTCGCAGGTGGCGTTCGCGCTGCCCTATCTGTCGCTGACGCTGATCATCATCCTGTCGGCCATCTGGACCGGCATAGCGGTGGCCGACCGTCTGGTGCGGCCCATCCGTCAGCTCATCGGCGCGGCTGACGAGGTTGCGACCGGCAATCTCGATGTCGCCGTTCCGGTACGGCCTTCCGACGGCGATGTCGCCTCGCTTGGCGATACGTTCAACAAGATGCTGCTGGAGCTTAAATCGCAGCGCAACGAGATCCTGTCGGCCAAGGATTTGATCGACGAACGGCGTCGTTTCTCGGAAGCGGTGCTGGCCGGCGTCACCGCCGGCGTCATCGGCGTCGATCCCTACGGCATCGTCTCCATCGTCAACAAATCGGCCGAAACGATGCTGGCCATATCGGCCACGGCGGCGCTGGGGCAGAACCTGTCCGCCGTGCTGCCGCATGTCGGCCGTGTCTTCGAGATCGGCCGCAAATCCGGCAAGCCGGTCTATCGCGAGCAGGTCACCTTCTATCGCACCGGCGCCGAGCGTACCTTCAACGTGCAGATCACCATCGAGGCCGGCGACGACGGCGAGGAGGAGAAATCCTACGTCGTGACGGTCGACGACATCACCGATCTGGTCCAGGCACAGCGCTCGTCTGCCTGGGCGGATGTGGCGCGGCGTATCGCACATGAAATCAAGAACCCGCTGACGCCGATCCAGCTCTCGGCCGAGCGCATCAGGCGACGCTTCGGCAAGGTCATCACCGAGGACCGCGAGATTTTCGACCAGTGCACCGACACGATCATCCGGCAGGTCGAGGATATCGGCCGCATGGTCGACGAGTTCTCGGCTTTCGCCCGCATGCCCAAGCCCGAGATGAAAGCCATCGATCTGCGTGAATCGCTGCGCGAGGCGTCGTTCCTGGTCGAAGTCAGTCGCGCCGACATTGCTTTCGAACGCGTGTTCGGCAACGAGCCGCTCAAGGGCACGTTCGATAGCCGATTGATGGCGCAGGCTTTCGGCAACGTCATCAAGAACGCGGCCGAGGCGATTGACGGGCTGGAACAAAAGGACGGTTCGCACGGCATAATCCGGATTCAAGCTGCCCGGCAGAATGGCGCCATACGAATCGACGTCATCGACAATGGCAAAGGGCTGCCGCGCGAGAATCGCCAAAGGCTGCTCGAGCCCTATATGACGACGCGCGAGAAGGGCACCGGGCTTGGTCTCGCCATCGTCAAGAAGATCGTGGAGGACCATGGCGGGCGGCTTGAATTGCACGATGCGCCTGCGGACTTCCACGGTGGACGCGGCGCGATGATCTCGATCATCCTGCCGCCAGCTGCCGCAACCGCGCCGCCACGCGGTCAAGGCGAAACGGAACACGAACGAGAAACTGAAAAGGTCGGTAATGGCGTCTGATATTCTCATCGTCGATGACGAGGAAGACATCCGTGAACTCGTCGCGGGCATATTGAGCGACGAAGGGCATGAAACCCGCACGGCATTCGATGCCGACAGCGCGCTCGCGGCAATCGCCGACCGGGCGCCGCGGCTGATTTTCCTCGACATCTGGTTGCAGGGCTCGCGCCTCGACGGGCTGGCGCTGCTCGACGAGATCAAGACGATGCATCCGAGCCTGCCGGTGGTGATGATCTCCGGCCACGGCAATATCGAGACAGCGGTGTCGGCCATCCGCCGCGGCGCCTATGATTTCATCGAGAAGCCGTTCAAGGCCGACAGGCTGATCCTGATCGCCGAGCGGGCGCTCGAAACCTCGAAATTACGGCGCGAGGTGTCCGACCTCAAGCAGCGCAGCGGCGAAACCTTCGACTTGATCGGCATGTCGTCGGCGATGAGCCAGCTGCGCCAGACCATCGAGCGCGTTGCGCCGACCAACAGCCGCGTCATGATCATCGGTCCGTCCGGTTCGGGCAAGGAGCTCGCCGCGCGCGCCATCCACACGCTGTCGACGCGCAAGGGCGCGCCGTTCGTGACGCTGAGCGCGGCCAACATCACGCCCGAGCGCATGGAGATCGAGCTGTTCGGCACCGAATCGAACGGCACCGAGCGCAAGGTCGGCGCGCTTGAAGAGGCGCACCGCGGCATTCTCTACATCGACGAAGTGGCCGACATGCCGCGCGAGACGCAGAACAAGATTTTGCGCGTGCTGGTCGAACAGCAGTTCGAGCGGGTCGGCGGCACCAAGCGGGTCAAGGTCGACGTCCGCATCATCTCCTCGACCTCGCAGAACCTGGAGGCGATGATCGCCGACGGCCGTTTTCGCGAAGACCTCTATCACCGCCTGGCGGTGGTTCCGGTCATGGTGCCGGGACTGGCCGAGCGACGCGAGGACATTCCCTACCTCGTCGACAATTTCATGAAGCAGATCGCTCGCCAGGCCGGTATCAAGCCGCGCCGCATCGGCGACGATGCGCTTGCCGTGCTGCAGGCGCACAACTGGCCGGGCAATGTCCGCCAGCTGCGCAACAATGTCGAACGGCTGATGATCCTGGCGCGTGGCGACGATATCGATGCGCCGATCACCGCCGACCTGTTGCCGTCGGAGATCGGCGATGTCATGCCGCGCACGCCGAACCAGTCCGACCAGCACATCATGGCGCTGCCGCTGCGCGAGGCGCGCGAACAGTTCGAGAAGGACTATCTGATCGCCCAGATCAACCGTTTCGGCGGCAACATCTCGAAGACGGCCGAATTCATTGGCATGGAGCGCTCGGCTCTGCACCGGAAACTGAAGTCGCTGGGGGTCTGACCCCCGTTGTTGTTGGTCCAGCGGGCTGTGGCCCATTCAATTGCCGGTTACGGCAGCGGCGGAATCGCATAGAAAAACCGGGACTTTTCTGAGGGATCACCCATGCCGCGCATTGCCTATGTGAACGGGCGCTATGTCGCCCATGCCGACGCTGCCGTGCATATCGAGGATCGCGGCTATCAGTTCGCCGACGGCGTCTACGAGGTCTGCGAGGTGGCGCAGGGCTTTATCGTCGACATGCCGCGCCATCTTGCCCGGCTGAACCGCTCGCTTAGCGAATTGTCGATCGACTGGCCGGTCACCAAGGGCGTGCTGCCGCTTCTTCTGCGCGAGATCGTGCGGCGCAACCACGTCGTCAACGGCCTGGTCTATGTCCAGGTTACGCGCGGTGTTGCCAGCCGCGACTTCGTTTTCCCGGCCGATACACCGTCATCGCTGGTGATTACGGCCAGAAAGGCCGACCCGGCGGCGGCCGCCAAGCGAGCCGAGGCGGGCATCAAGGTCATCACCGTGCCGGAAAACCGTTGGGACCGGGTCGACATCAAGAGCACCGGCCTGCTGCCCAACGTGCTGGCCAAGCAGAAAGCCAAGGAGGCCGGCGCCCAGGAAGCCTGGTTCGTCGACACCGATGGCAACGTCAAGGAGGGCGGCTCGTCCAACGCCTGGATCGTTACAAGGGACGGCGTTCTGGTCACCCGGCCGGCGGAGCATGGCATCCTGCGCGGCATCACCCGCACGACCATGTTCGAAGTGGCGGCAAAGCTCGGGTTGACGATCGAGGAGCGCGGTTTTTCAGTCACTGAAGCCAAGGCTGCGCGAGAAGCTTTCATCAGTTCGGCAACGACAATCGCCATGCCGGTCGTGGCAATCGACGGTGCCGCGGTCGCCAATGGGCACCCCGGTTCGATAACACTTTCATTGCGGCAAGCCTTTTTTGACGTTGCGGAAAAAAGTCCAGCCTGATAACCGCACAGACGGACTGCACATCAATATATCTCGTTCTGCTTGTCGTTACTGACGGCAAGGGGGTGTTTGCAAGCTTGACATGTGCCCGCTAATTTGGCGCATTAGCCTGCAAACCGAAGGGGATCGGCGAAAGACAAGAACAATGGCGGAACGATCGCAAAACCTTCAGGACCTGTTCCTGAATTCTGTTCGCAAGAGCAAAAATCCACTCACCATCTTTCTCATCAACGGCGTCAAGCTGACCGGCGTGGTCACTTCCTTCGACAATTTTTGTGTTCTGCTGCGCCGTGACGGCCACTCCCAGCTCGTCTACAAGCATGCCATTTCCACGATCATGCCGAGCCAGCCGGTTCAGATGTTCGATGGCGAGGAAAGCCAGGGCGCCTGATTGGCACGTGAAAAAGACGCGGACCGCGGCGTCCGCGGGAAACCAGCACATAATTCCGGGACGGAAGCCACAGGTCCGACCCGGGCGGTTGTCATTGTGCCGGTGCTTACCCGGCATCAGCGCAACGATGACGAAACGAACCGTCCACGGCTGACGCGTTCGGCGGATGCGCGCCACGACGAAGCGGTCGGCCTTGCCCGCGCCATCAACCTGGATCTGATCCACACGGCGGTGGTCACCGTCAACGATCCACGCCCGGCAACCTTGCTCGGCAGCGGCAAGGTCGCGGAATTCGCCGAGATCGTCAAAGAGGGTCACGCGGAGGTGGTCATCGTCGACCATCCGCTGACGCCGGTGCAGCAGCGCAATCTCGAAAAAGAAATGAATGCCAAGGTGCTCGACCGCACCGGATTGATCCTGGAGATTTTTGGCGAGCGCGCGCGGACCAAGGAGGGCACGCTGCAGGTCGAACTTGCCCATCTCAACTACCAGAAGGGCCGCCTGGTGCGGAGCTGGACCCACCTTGAACGCCAGCGCGGCGGAGCCGGCTTCCTCGGCGGCCCCGGCGAAACCCAGATCGAATCGGACCGGCGGCAGCTGCAGGAAAAAATCATCAAGCTCAAGCATGAGCTGGAAACGGTGCGCCGCACACGCGACCTGCACCGCGCCAAGCGCAAGAAGGTGCCGTTCCCGGTGGTGGCGATCGTCGGCTACACCAATGCCGGCAAGTCGACGCTGTTCAACCGGCTGACCGGGGCCGACGTGCTGGCCGAAGACATGCTGTTTGCCACGCTCGACCCGACGCTGCGCCGCGTGCGCCTGCCGCACGGCACGCCGATCATCCTGTCGGACACAGTCGGCTTCATTTCGGACCTGCCGACGCATCTGGTCGCCGCCTTCCGCGCCACGCTGGAAGAGGTCGTCGAGGCCGATCTGGTCATCCACCTGCGCGATATTTCGGATCCGGATACCGCAGCGCAAGCCGAGGACGTCGAGCGCATTCTCGCCGATCTCGGCGTCGATGCCGGCGATGCCAAGCGCGTCGTCGAAGTGTGGAACAAGGTCGACCTGCTCGACGACGGCAACCGCGAGCGTCTGCTTGCCGACGGCACTGACGCCAACAAGGCGCCGCCGATCGCCATCTCGGCCGTCACCGGCCAAGGCATCGATGCGCTGAAGGCGCTGATCGAGACCAGGATGTCGGGCGAACTCGAGGAATTGACGGTGACGATCGAACCGCCGCAGTTCGGCCTTGTCGACTGGCTATACCGTAATGGCGACGTCGTTTCGCGGGTAGACAATGAGGATGGCAGCGCGACCATCGCACTCAAGGCCACGCACACCGCCCGGCAAGAGATCGAAAGCCGATTGCACCGCAAAAACAGGCAGTAAGCCTGATTATTTCACGCCCTTGGCCTGCTGCCAGAGCACTTCCATCTCGTCCAGCGTGGCTTTTTCGAGCGTGCTTCCCGATGCATCGATCGCGCGCTCGACATAGTGGAAGCGCGAGCGGAACTTTTCGTTGGTGCCGCTAAGCGCCGCTTCCGAATCGAGCTTGAGGTGACGCCCCAGATTGACGACGGCAAACAGCATGTCGCCGAATTCGTCCTTGATCTCAGCCGTTTCGCCCTTAGCCAGTGCCTCGCGCAGCTCGCCGATCTCTTCCTCGATCTTGTCGAGGATGGGTGCTGCCTCGCTCCAGTCGAAACCGACACGCGCTGCCTTTTCCTGCAGCTTCAGCGCACGAGTCAAAGCGGGCAGGGCGACGGGCACGCTGTCCAGGAAACCCTTGCCATGGTCTTCGGGGTCGAGGCCGCGGGCGAGGCGCGCACTTCGCTTTTCGGCTTTTTCCTCAGCCTTGATCTTTTCCCACATGCCCTTTGCCATGCCGGCGCTGCGCGCCTTCTCGTCGCCGAAGACATGCGGATGGCGCCGGATCATCTTGGTGGTGATGGCCTCGACCACATCACCGAAGGCAAAATCGCCGGCTTCCTCAGCCATCTGCGCGTGGTAGACGACCTGCAGCAGGAGATCGCCGAGTTCGTCGCGCAGATCGTCGAGATCGCCGCGCGCAATGGCGTCCGCCACCTCATAGGCTTCCTCGATCGTATAGGGCGCGATGGTCGAGAAATCCTGCTCGATGTCCCAGGGACAGCCGGTCTTCGGCGCCCTGAGCGCCGCCATGATCTCGATCAGCCGGGAAATGTCGCGCGAAGGTTTCATGCGGCGAATGCTATCCCGCTGCCTGTCGTGCGGCCAACGCTGTCAGCTGGCGGCCTGACCTTGTCCACAGCTCAGCCGTATCAGCCGAGTACCGACACAACCGCCTTGGCGAGGTCATCCATGCCGTCCTCGGGCAGGCCGGCGACGTTGATGCGGCTGTCGCCGACCATGTAGACGCCATACTCGGCACGCAGCCGCTCGACTTGCGCCTCGGTCAGGCCAAGCCTGGAAAACATGCCGCGATGGCTGGCGATGAAGTCGAAGCGGTCGGAGTTGGACTGCCGGCGCAGCGCGTCGGCGAACTGGACCCGCAGCCTCAGCATGCGCAGCCGCATCTCCTCCAGCTCCGCCTCCCAGTCGGCGCGAAGGCCATCATCTTCCAGCACCATGCGCACGGCGGCGGCGCCGTGGTCCGGCGGCATCGAATACATGGCGCGCGCCGCCGCCAGCATCTGGCTCATCGCGACATCGGCTTGCGCGCTATTCTTCGCCAGGATCATCGCCGCGCCGACGCGGTCGCGGTAGACGGCAAAGTTCTTCGAGCAGCTCGAGGCAACGACCATTTCAGGCACCTTGCCCGCGAGAAGGCGCAAGCCGGCCGCATCGGCGTCCAGGCCTTCGCCAAAGCCCTGATAGGCAATGTCGACAAAGGGCAACAGCCCGCGCTCGACGACAAGATCGGTGACGCTGGCCCATTGCGCGATATCGAGATTGGCGCCGGTCGGGTTATGGCAGCAGCCATGCAGCAGCACGATATCGCCGGGCTCGGCTGCGCCAAGCGTTGCCAGCATCTCGTGGAAGCGCACCGCGCCGGAAACGGCATCGAAATAGGGATAATCGCGCACCTTGAGGCCGGCCCCGCGCATCACCGGCGGGTGGTTCGGCCATGTCGGGTCCGACAGCCAGACGGTTGCGTCGGGGCGGGTCCGCTTCAACAGCTCCGCCACCAGCCGCAGCGCGCCGGAACCGCCAGGCGCTTGCGCGGCGCGGATGCGCGTCATGTCGGCAGCGGGGCCGAAGGCCAGCTTGACCATCGCCGTGTTGAAGCCGGTGTCGCCGGCAAGGCCGAGATAGGTCTTGGTGTCCTGGTCCTGCAGCAACCGCTTCTCGGCCTCGCGCAGGGCGCGCATGACCGGCGTCCTGCCGTCGCGGTCCTTGTAGACGCCGACGCCGAGATCGATCTTGCCGGGGCGCGGATCGGCGCGATAGAGGCCGATCAAGGCGATGATCTTGTCGGCCGGGGCAGGTTGCAGGGTCTCGAACATCAATACGGCTCCAATGGCGGCGGAGTAATACGCAAAGCGGCCGCGTTTCGCCAGTGCTTCCATCTGCGCCAGTCCGCTAGCGTACTGGACCGTTACGCCAAGCTTTGTCTGTACGGCAGGGGTCGGCGGCTATGGCGACGGGTTCATTCCAATCCGCCGGATAAGCACCCGTCCAATCACGGCGAGACCGATGCCGGTCAGCAGGGAGAAACCGCCGAGCATGCCGGCCAGCCCGGCAAGGAACCAGCGTCCGGCGAAGCTGTCGACGGAGGCATTTTGCGGATTGGTTGGGTCGTAAGCGACAGGGATGCTGTCGCCATCACCCCAGAACGAGCTGTGGACGGCATTGTTGAAGCGGATGACGGTGCCGTCGGCGGTCGAGAACTCGATGCGGGGATTGTATTCGGCGGCGACAATCCTGCCTGTCGCCGAAGCGGTACGAGGGCCGTACATCTCGACGATGGCCAGCACGCCGGAAGCGATCAGTCCGACAATGCCAAAGATGATGAACACCCTGCCGACGATCGGCAACGCTGCAAAACCCGTTACACGACTACCATTGGCCATCTTTTGCTCCTGGGACAGACGGATAAGGCTAGACTTCATCCATAAAGCAAACATCTGCCGCACGGGAGATGGGTAAGTGCGCAGCGGACTTCTGATTGCATGATGCCTATTGTGGCGACGCAAAAAAGTTTTGGTGGCGATGGATTAAGATCCCCGCCTGTTTCGTAAACGGGGCATGAAACGGTCGATGCCACGCTTCGATATTGTCGGACAGCTGGGTTCGCTCAGGCGCTACGCACGCTCGCTGACGCGCGACGGCACTGACGCCGAGGATCTGGTGCACGATGCGCTGGTGCGCGCCTACGAGCGGCGCGACACATTCCGCTCGGGCGGCAATCTGCGGGCATGGTTGCTGTCGATCGTCCACAACGCTTTCATCGACAAGATGCGCTCGCGCCGGTCGGAATCAGCGCGTGTCGAGCAGGCCGGCTATCTCACCGATGCCAGCACGCCGGCGCCGCAGGAACATTCCGTGCGACTGGCGCAGGTGCGCGAGGCCTTTTTCAGTCTGCCGGAGGAGCAGCGTTCGGCGCTGCATCTGGTCGCCATCGAGGGCCTTTCCTACCAGCAGGCCGCCGACGCCAGCGGGGTGCCGCTGGGCACGCTGATGTCGCGTATCGGCAGGGCGCGCGCAGCACTGCGCGAGATGGAAAACGCTGCACCTTCGCCGGCCAAAAGCCATCTGAGGATCGTGGGAGACCCGTCATGACCGACCTGTTGCGGGACCCGGTGACCGATACCGATCTCGACGCCTATGTCGATGACCAGCTGGATGTCGCGCGCCGCATCGAGGTCGAGGCGTTCCTGTCGGCTCGTCCGGAGGCTGCGGCGCGGGTGATGTCCGACTTGAGGACGCGCGACGAACTGCGCCTGGCGCTGGCTGCTTCCACAGGCATGGCGCGGCCGGCGACGACTGAAGTCGCGCGCCGGCTGGGCAGGGGGCTGGCCAGTCGCCGCGTCTTCGCCGTGCTGCAGCGGGCGGCCGCGGTCGCCGTCTTTGTCGCTGCCGGCTGGCTGGCGAACGGCCTCTTCGGGCCGCTGCTGGTGACCAAGGTCGTGGCTTCGCCGCCGCCGCCCGCCTATGTCGAAGAAGCGATCCGGGCGCACAAGACGACGCTCATGCGCGAGGCGATGCCCTCGCAGCTGGAGGCGCCCAACTACAATGGCGACGAAATCCGCGCCGCCACCGCAATCGTCATGCCATCGCTGCCCAAGGACTGGAAGGTCCGCGACGTGCAGATCTATCCGTCGCGCTTCGGGCCGAGCGTCGAGGTGGCGCTGGAGACGAAGGATATGGGGCTGGTCTCGCTGTTTGCGATCCGCCCCGGAACCTTCGACGTGGTCAAGCCTGCCATCGCGCCCTCCGGCGACATCTCCTCTGCCTATTTCCAGATCGGCGAGGTCGCGTACGCGGTCGTCGCGCGCAGCGATGTCCACGACCTCGACCGCGCCGCCGAGACGCTTGCCAAGACACTTTACTGATCAGGACACTTTACTGAGACCACTTAAGGAGAACCCGCAATGAATACCCCTGACCTCGGATACCGCATGGGCACTGGCGCACGCGGCGGCGCCATCTATGACGAGGGCCTGCGCAGCCACATGCTGCGTGTCTATAACTACATGGGCATCGGCCTCGTCGTCACCGGCATCGTCGCCATGGTGGTCGCTTCGACGCCGGCCCTCTACGTGCCGATCTTTTCCAGCCCGCTGAAATGGGTGGTGATGCTGGCGCCGCTCGCCTTCGTGCTGCTGTTCTCGTTCAAGATGCAGACGATGTCGGCGGCGAGCGCCCAGTTGATGTTCTGGGCCTTCTGCGCGGTGATGGGCCTGTCGCTGGCTTCGGTGTTCCTGGTCTTCACAGGCACCAGCATCGCGCGCACCTTCTTCATCACCGCCACCATGTTCGGCGCCACCAGCCTCTACGGCTACACGACCAAGCGCGACCTGACCCAGTTCTCGTCCTTCCTGATCATGGGCCTGATCGGTGTGGTGATCGCCAGCGTCGTCAACATCTTCCTTGGCTCGACCGCGCTACAGTTCGCCATCTCGGTGATCGGCATTGCCGTCTTTGTCGGCCTGACCGCCTGGGACACGCAGACGATCAAGGAACAGTATGCGGAGAATTTCGACGCGGAATCGCAGCAGAAGCTTGCCGTTTTCGGCGCGCTGTCGCTGTACCTGAACTTCGTCAACATCTTCCAGCTGTTGCTGAATTTCACCGGCGAGCGCGAATAGTCGAACCGTAGCAAGGCAACAATCTCGATCTCGCAGTGGCCGGAGGTGAATCTCCGGCCACTGTCGTTTTGGCGTGGAGACATCGCTCCTCTATCAGCGCGATGTCGCGCCCTTGAGTCCACGCGGGCTTTTGCTAACCTGCCGCTCGCACGCAGCTTTCCGCGAGAACGCATGGAACAAGTGACGCTTCACGGCGACGGCATCTCGGCAACCATTGTCGGGCAGGGGGCCGAGCTCATCTCCTTGCGCAATGCCGAGGGTCTGGAGTTTTTGTGGCAGGCCGGGCCGGAATGGCGGCGGCATTCGCCGGTGCTGTTTCCGATCGTCGGCCGGCTGAAGGGCGACCAGCTCCGCCATGGGGGCCAGGTCTATCCCCTGACGCAGCACGGATTTGCCCGCGACAAGCCGTTTGTGTGGGCTGCTGAGACGAGTCCCCGATCCTGCACGCTGGTGTTGACCGACGATGCCGATACACGCACGCGCTATCCGTTCGCCTTTCGCCTTGCCATCACCTACACGCTCGAGCGTCGCGAACTTGGTGTGAGCTTCGAGATTGCCAACACCGGCGACGAGACGCTGCCAGCCTCCATCGGTGCACATCCGGCTTTCAATTGGCCATTGCAGCCGGGGCTCGCCAAGACCGACTACCACCTGACCTTTGCCCAGGACGAGCCGGCGCCGATCCGCCGGCTGAAGGATGGCCTGGTGCTGGCTGCACCGCGGCCGACGCCCATCGAAGGCAAAACGCTGGCGCTTTCCGAACAGCTGTTCGAGGCAGACGCCGTGATCCTCGACCGGCCGGCCAGCACCAGCGTGCGCTATGCCGCCGCGAACGGTGCGGCGATCGAGATGTCGTGGCAGGGTTTTAAGGAATTGGGCATCTGGTCGAAGCCGGGCGGCGCTCCGTTCCTGTGTATCGAACCCTGGCACGGGCTTGCCAGCCCCGTGGATTTCGATGGCGAGTTCGCGGACAAGCCGGGCGTGATGCTGATCGCGCCCGGTGAAAAGCGCGTGCTGAGCTATCAGGTACGGCTCGAGCATGCGCCACTGTGACCGATGAACCAGAGATAGGCGCGATGAAACTAGGCTTCATCGGCACGGGTGCCCTTACAGCGGCCATCGTCAGCGGGCTCAAATCCGTCGCGGATAACTCCGTCTCCGTGCTGCTGTCGCCGCGCAATGAAGAGATCGCCGCAGAGCTGGCAGCCCGTTATCCGGATGTGCGTATTGCTGATGACAATCAGGCGGTTCTCGATCAATGCGACCTGGTCATGCTGGCTGTCCGGCCGCAAATTGCGCATGACGTCCTGCCGGGTTTGCGGTTTCGGCGCGAGCATCACCTCATCAGCTTGATCGCCACGCTGCCGCGCGAGGAGATTGCCCGCTTGACCGCACCCGCGCACCAGGTGACGAAAGCGCTGCCCATGCCGATGATTGCCCACCGGCTGGGGGCAACGATCATCTGCCCGCCCGATGCCACTGTCGCTGCCTTGTTCGGCAATCTGGGGAAAGCGATCGAGGTCGAGAACTCAGCCGAATTCAATGCGCTGAGCGTGGTCACCGCGACCTATGCCAGCTACTTCAGATATCTCGATACGATCAACAGCTGGCTCAAGAAGAATGGCGTGGAGGAAGGAAAGGGGCGCGATTACATCGCCTCGCTTTTCAAAGCCTTGGGAAGCGCTCCTGATATGTCGCCGGATGCCGACTTCATGCATCTGGCGCAGGACTATGCGACGCGCGGCGGCATCAACGAACAGGTTCTTCGCGAACTCACGGCGCGAAACGTGTTCGATGCGCTCACCGAGAGCCTGGACGGCGTACACCGGCGCATCCTTGAAATTCCCTGATGATCAGGAGTATGGCTCCAACGGATGTTCCGGACCGTTTCGGGAGGGTCGGCGGGTGCCTGGATGCTTGAAATTGGGCTTTGTGGCAGCGGCGCTGGCTGTGCTGATTGTCTTTCCGGTCGCTGCCGCCGACATCGACCGCGCCAGCCTCTACCGCGCGCAATCGGTGACCAGCGGCACTGGCGAGGAGAACCGGGCGTGGGGCCTGGCGCCGTGCCTTGAAGAGGTGCTGGTCAAGGTTTCCGGCGACCCGCGGCTGATCGGCGACCCGCGTGTTGCGGACATGAGTCGGCACGCAAGCGACTATGTCACTGGTGTCGGCTACCGCGACCTGCTCAACAACCGTCCGCCGCATGACGAGCAGGGCACCCATGACCGGCCGCATTACATCACCGCCGATTTCGACCCGGACAAGATCGATGCCTTGCTGGCGTCGCTCGGGCGCAAACCGTGGGCGGTGCCGCGGCCAACAATCGTCGCACTGCTGGATGTAAGGCCGATGAAAGGCGACGGCTTCACGCTGGTGCGCGATGGCGGCGGCGAGCTTGCGGCGGATATGCGCGTTGCGCTGGCGGACGCGGCGCACCGGACCGGTTTGCCGCTGGAGTTGCCTCGGCCGTCCGACGTCGCGCTCGCCGACGTGGCCAACACGCTGGATGGGGACGCCCTGCTTGCCGGCACTTTGGTATGGCGCCAGGAAGCGCTGGGCTGGGTCGGCGACTGGCGGCTCAGCTTCAAGGATAAGGAGTATCGCTGGCAGGTACGTGGCGTCAGTTTCGACGATGCGTTCCGCAACGCCACGCGCGGAACGCTGCAGATCCTGTCGGGCAATGGAGAGCCGGAAGCCGTCACGCCCTGACTTCAAGGGAACCTTCTTGCCGGAGCGCCGTAAACAAAGTGGCGGGCAAGCTTTGAGCAAGGAGGTAGAATTGCAACATCGCCGGATCGACGTTGACGGAAACAGCATCTTCTATCGCGAAGACGGCCCGCCTGATGCTCCCGTCCTCCTGCTGCCGCACGGCTATCCGTGCTCGTCTTATCAATTCCGAAGGTTGATGCCGGCACTTGCCGATCGCTGGCATACATTCGCGCCGGACTTTCCCGGCTTTGGCTACAGCGCCACGCCCGAAATGTCGGTTTTTGGCTATGATTTCGATGCCTATGCCGGGTTTCTGACAGCTTTCGCCGATGCGCTCGGCATGTCGCGCTATGCTCTCTGGCTGCACGATTATGGCTCTCAGATCGGACTGCGCCACGCCATCGCACATCCCGAGCGCATCGCCGCACTCATTATCCAGAACGGTGACATCTACGAGGACGTTCTCGGGCCGAAATACGCCGCCATAAAAGCCTATTGGAATGAGAAGACGCCCGAAAAGCACCGGCCGTTGGAAGAGGCGGTAAGCGAGGAGGGCTTCCGGCACGAGTTTGTCGGAGAGGTGGATGACGCTGTAGCCGAGCGCGTGCCTCCCGATCTTTGGAAACTCCACTGGCCTTTGATGGACACGCCGATCCGCCGGCGGCTCGCGGTCAACCTGATGGAGAAGTTGGAGGCGAACCTCGGCTGGTTCCCCCGCTATCAGAGCTTTCTGCGCGAGCACCAACCTCCGACGCTCATCGTTTGGGGTCCCGAGGATGGTTACATGCCGGCGCAATCGGCGCATGCCTACCAGCGCGATTTGCCGGAAGCAGAACTTCATCTCATCGGCGGCGCCGGCCACTGGTTGCTCGAAACCCATTTCGATGAGGCGCTTCCGCTGGTGCGCGATTTTCTGGCGCGCGTCCACAGTCAGGAAGCGAAAGGGACGGCCGGCCGGGCGTAGACCCCTTCGTTGCGGCCATCCGATCAATCTGCAACCATGGCGTCATGATGGAAAAGTCTGCCGCGCCCTGGCCTCTGCTGCAAATGGCGATCGAGCCGAAGTCGCGGGCGGATCAGGAGAAGCTGCTTGTCACTTCGTCCAAGCTCGCGCCTGACGACCGCGACCCGTCCGCCGCCATGGCCATGGCGAGATGACGTCGCCAAAATTCTCCTCGCGGGCAGGGTTCCTTGTCGGCCTCGGCATCACGCCCGTCACCTTTTTCCTGGCGCTCTATTCGGCCGGAGCCGGGCATGGCGACTATGGGCTGGCGCGACTTCTCTATCCGGTCCCCATGCTGGCAACGCTGTTGACCAACACAACGATCACCGGCCTTTCCATCGGATTGGCTGCGCTGCAGTTTCCTGCCTATGGGGCATTTGTTGCGGGCGCCGGCGGCTCCAGATGGCTGGCCCTTGGCGTCTTCCATCTTGTTGCAATCGCAGCAGCCTTCAGCGGCCTCCTGGAAAGCTTTTCGGGATGACGCTCCTGTTCGTTATCCCGGCGCGGGCCGGTCGAGCAGGAAGTCGAGGCCTTTGCGAAAGGCGCCATCCCTTGAGAAATGAAGACCACGCCAACTCATTTCGCCACTGCTTCGTCAACGTTCCTCCCGCCAAGCAATCAGAGCCGCCGGCCTGCATCTCAGTCAGCAGGGCGTATATTGGCACGCCCCTAATGGAAGCAGCAGCCACATATGAAAGTCGCATAAGATATATTATGGAACTTATGCATCAGGCTGCAGCTGGGAAAGGACGCGGACTTTCATAGGGCTTGGCATGATCGACGCGTGTTGCCTTGAGCCGATGGCCAACGCTACGCTGTGTCGATGACGACAGGAAAGCGTGACATCGAAGCGGCGGTCGAAGTGTTCGTGCACGGCTTCAGCACCGACAAGAGCCGCACCTTTCCATACGAAGCCAGCCGCGTCGGACCCTTGTGGCTGATGCGCGATGCCGAGCGCAAGAATGCACGCGACTACCGTGGCGAAGAATGGATCGTCCATGACGTCGCCGCCGAGGAAGCCGATGCCATCGTGCGGCAGCATGCGCGGCCGGGCTTTGCCGTTTCGGTCGTGATCGCGAATGACGGCCCGGACGAACCAACGCGAACGGCCTACAAGGCGCTCGGCTACCGGCTGCTGCGGACGGAAGGCTTTTTCATCCAGTCGCTGCGCCAAATTCCAGACCCGCCAGCGATCGTCTCTATCGAACGCGTGAGGACGGCTGAACGCGCTGCACAACTGGGAAAGGTCATACGCAGGCGGCCACTTCCAGACGATCAACTCGGCGACGATGCGCCGTTTCGCCAGTATGTGGCGCTCGATGGCGACGCCATCGTCGGGCGTGTGCGCAGCATAGACGCCGTCGGCGCCACATGGTGCTCGGCAATGTTTGTCGAGCCTTCGCACCGGCGTCGAGGCATCGGCCAGGCGCTGATGGCCAAAATGCTGCATGACGACAAAGCGCATGGGTCGCGGTGCTCGATGCTGTTGGCGACGCGTGCCGGAGCGCTGCTTTATCCCCGCATGGGCTATGAGCGGATAGGAACGCTGCTGATCTTCGCGCCGAAGAACCGAACGTCCTTACAAACATCTGCTCGTATCATGCTGTCTCATAAAGGAATTTCGATCACCATGCCGTCATAGGCCGGAGTGACGTTGGCCGGCACCTCGGCCTTCACCGTGGCATAGTCGAGCGGCACATGCATATGCGTCAGCACGGCCTGTTTCGGCGTCAGTTTTTCAATCCAGCCAAGCGCCTGACCGAGCGACAGATGACTGGGATGGGTATGGTACTGCAAGGCATCGATGACCAGCATTTCCAGGCCGCGCAGCCGCTCGGCGGTGGCATCCGGGAAGTCGCTTATATCGGGGCAGTAGGCCAGCCCGCCGATGCGGAAGCCGAGCGAAATGATGTCGCCATGGATCTGCGGCAGCGGCTCGAGGGTGAGGGCACCGCCCTCGCCTTCGATCGTCACCGCCCTTGCGTGATCGATGATGTGCGGCCTGACGATCGGCGGATAGGAACTGCCAAACGGCGTCTCGAAGCAATAGCCGAACGCTTCGCGCAGCCTGAGCATGGTCGGCTGGTCGGCATGGACATCGATCAAATGGCGCTGCTCCAGCACGTAGCCGCGCAGATCGTCGATGCCGTGGATGTGGTCGGCGTGCGGATGCGTATAGACCACGGCGTCGATGCGCCGGACCGCCGCCATCAGCATCTGCTCACGGAAATCAGGCCCGGTGTCGATGACGACCGTGGTTCTGGCGCCGTTGGCTGCTATCCGCTCGACGAGCGCGGCTGAGCGTGTACGCCGGTTTTTCGGATTGGCCGGGTCGCAATTGCCCCAATCGCCGGTGATGCGCGGCGTGCCAGGTGACGAGCCGCAGCCGAGGATGGTGAGGCGCAGCCGGTCGCTCATGCGTCAGAGCCCGGCGGGCCGCGGCATCTTGCCGAACAGCCGGAAGAAGTTCGCCGTCGTCAGCGTCGCGATCTCGGCTTCGCCAACGCCGACCGTCTCCGCCAGCACCTTGGCTGTATGCGCGATATAGGCCGGCTCGTTGCGTTTGCCGCGGAACGGCACCGGCGCCAGATACGGTGCGTCGGTCTCGACCAGCAGCCGGTCATGCGGCACATCGGCTGCGATGGCGCGTAAATCGGCGGAGTTCTTGAAGGTCAGTATGCCCGAGAAGGACACATAGCCACCAAGCGCCACGCCGACCTCTGCCAGCCGTCGCCCCGACGAAAAACAATGCAGGATGAAGGGGAAGGCGCCCTTCCCTGTTTCGTCTTCGAGGATGGCAGCCATGTCGTCATCGGCATCGCGCGAATGGATCACCAGCGGCAAGCCGGTCTCGCGCGCGGCCGCTATGTGAGTGCGAAAGCCCTGCGCCTGCGCATCGCGTGGCGCCTTGTCGTAAAAATAGTCGAGCCCGGCCTCGCCGATCGCCACCACCTTCGGGTGCGCGGACAGGCGCACAAGGTCCTCAGCCGTCACATCCAGCTCTTCGCCGGCATTGTGAGGATGAGTGCCGACCGAGCAATAGATTTCGTCGAAACTCTCGGCAATCTCAAGCACTTGCGCAAACCGCTTCACGCGTGTCGAGATGGTCACCATGTGACCTATACCAGCAGCCTTGGCGCGGGCGACGATGGCCGCCCGCTCCTCGGTGAAATCCGGAAAGTCGAGATGGCAATGGCTGTCGACGAGCATCAGGCGCTCGCCTCAGGGTTTTCGACATAACGCGGAAACACGCCCTCCGGCACGGGCAGCGCCGTGCCGGGCACCAGCGCATAGTCGGCATGGACATGCGCGAAGTCACGCTTGTCCGCCGGCACCGCCAGCAGGTCCAGCAGCTTGCCGGCCGACCCCGGAATGTAGGGCTGGCACAGCAATGCCACGCGCCGCACCAGTTCGGCGGTCGTCCACAGCACTGTTTCCATGCGCGCCGGATCGGTCTTCTTCAGCGCCCAGGGCGCCTGCGAGGCGAAGTAGCGATCCGCTTCCGCCACAACGCCGAAGATCGCCGCCAACGCGAGATGGATGCCCTGTTCCGCCATCGCCTGGCGCGCGGTACCCAGCGCTTCCACCGCCTGGTCGAGGATCGCGCTGTCGGCTTCGGTCAGCTCGCCGCGATGCGGCACCACGCCGCCGCAGTTCTTGGCGATCATCGACAGCGAGCGCTGCGCCAGATTGCCGAGACCGTTGGCGAGATCGGCATTTGTGCGGTTGACGATCGCGTCATGGCTGTAGCTGCCGTCCTGGCCGAATGGCACCTCACGCAAGAAGAAATAGCGCACCTGGTCGAGGCCGTAATGCTCGACCATGGTGAAGGGGTCTACGACATTGCCGACCGACTTCGACATTTTCTCGCCGCGGTTGAACAGGAAGCCATGCGCGAAGACGCGCTTCGGCAGTTCGATGCCGGCCGACATCAGGAAAGCCGGCCAGTAGACGGCATGGAAGCGGACGATGTCCTTGCCGATAATGTGCGTGGCCGGCCAGTAGCGCCATTGCTCGGCCTTGGTGTCGGGATAGCCGGCAGCGGTGATGTAGTTGGTCAAGGCATCGACCCAGACATACATCACATGCTTGTCGTCGCCCGGCACCGGCACGCCCCAATTGAAGGTCGTGCGCGAGACCGAGATGTCCTTGAGGCCGGACCTGACGAAGCTCATCACCTCATTTCGGCGCTCGGCCGGACCGACGAAATCGGGCCGGCTTTCGTACAGCGCAAGCAATTTGTCCTGATAGGCGGAAAGCCTGAAGAAGTAGCTTTCCTCCTCATTCCATTCGACCGGCGAGCCAAGCGGCTCGCGGCGCACGCCGTCGTCGCCGAGCGTGGTTTCGCTCTCTTCGAAATAGGCTTCCTGGCGGACCGAATACCAGCCACTGTAGCGGTCGAGATAGATGTCGCCATTGGCCGCCATCGCCTTCCAGATCGCCTGGCACGACTCGTAGTGGCGTGGTTCCGTCGTGCGGATGTAATCATCATTCGAGCCGCCCAGGACCTCTGTCATCGAACGGAAGATCGCCGAGTTGCGGTCGGCAAGCGCGAGTGGCGTTATGCCTTCCTTCTCGGCCGTCTGCTGCATCTTGAGGCCGTGTTCGTCAGTGCCGGTGAGGAAGAGCACGTCCTTGCCGTCCAGGCGCTGGAAGCGGGCCAGCGCGTCGGTCGCAATGACCGTATAGGCGTGGCCGATATGCGGCTTGCCGTTCGGATAGAAAATTGGTGTCGTGATGTAGAATGTGTCGCGTGACATGAATTAACCGTCATGAATGGCCGAATGAATGTGAGCGGTGGATATCGCATCGAGACGGCGATTGCCATCCCGCCCCAATGCCGAAACCGGTCACATTCGCATTGCGGAATTCAGGCGGTCGATCATGGTCAAGGCGTGCTGCTTCTTGTCAAGATTGTAGGTATCGGTCTCAGATATGGCGTTCAGCGCCTCGTGCCAAGTGTCGGACAGCGTTTTCGCCCGCGCGAGATCCCCAGCCAGCGCGGCTTCACTGGCGCCGGTGGAGAGCAGATCGAGCGCGCGGCGGTTGAAGATGTCGAACTGGATCGCCTGGTCGCGGCCGGCGACGGCCTCGGCAAGGCGATAGGCGCCGGCGATGTCGCTCTTGCCCGACGTGACCAGGGCGTCGAGCGTGCCGGCAATCTCCAGCCCGCCATATTGGGTCAGAAGGATCGCATTGCGGGCGCTGCCCCCTGCCCGTTCCGCCAGTGCCGCGCTCGCGGCAGGATCGGAAGGTGGCGGCGGCTCGACGGTTTCCAGAACGCTCATCAGGCTGCCGGCATCGAGCGGCGTCAGCCGCACCATCTGGCAGCGCGAGCGGATGGTCGGCAAAAGGCTGCCCGGCGCATGCACGATGAGGATGAACAGCGTGCGGCTCGGCGGCTCCTCGAGGTTCTTCAGCAAGGCATTGGCGGCGTTGGTGTTCATGTCGTCGGCCGGATCGACGATCACCACCCGGTAGCTGCCGTCATGCGAGGTCAGCGACAGGAAGCGGTTGACCTTGCGGATCTCGTCGACGGTGACGACCGTCTTGAAGCTCTTGGTCTTGTCGTTCAGCGGCCTGGTCAGATGCAGCACGCCGGGATGCGCCCCTGTGGCGATCTGGCGAAACAGCGGTGAGGCCGGATCGGGAACGGCAAACGTGTCCGGCGCCTGGTCGAAGGCCGGATGCTTCAACAGATGGTGCGCCAGGTGAAAGGCAAGCGTCGCCTTGCCGATGCCGACCGGCCCGGCAAAGATCAACGCATGCGGCAGTTTTCCCGAGCGATAGGCGGCAGCGAGCATCGCGGCCGCCTGCTCATGGCCGACCAGGCGCAGCGTCTCGGACGGCTCCGGTACACCGTCCAGTGTGTCGTGCTGCTCGGGAGCGATGCGTTCGAAGATCATGCGGGCGCCGCCTGTCGGTTGCGCGCGGGCGCCCTCGCCTCAAGTGCGGCGAACACCACCGCGGTGATGACATCCTCCACCGCAGCGGGAGGCGCCGACGCGTCGATCACGATGCAGCGGTCCGGCTCGGCGGCTGCGATCGCCAGGAAGGCGTCACGGCGGCGCTGGTGGATGTCCAGCGTCTCCTTTTCGAAGCGGTCCGGACCGTCCTCGGCGCCACGCCGCACGGCGGCGCGCCGCAAGCCCTCGGCGGGGTCAATGTCAAGGATCAGCGTCATGTCCGGCATCATGCCGTTGATGGCGACCTCCTCCAGAGCTTCCATGAAAGCCGGATCGAGGCCGCCGGTGACGCCCTGATAGACGCGCGACGAATCCAGGAAACGGTCGCAAAGCACGATGGAGCCGCGCTCCACCGCCGGCCGAATGACCTGCTCGACATGGTCGGAGCGTGCGGCGGCAAACAGCAGCGCCTCCATCTTCGGCCCGAACGGCTCGGCGGCGCCGGACAGGAGCACGTGCCTGACCGCCTCGGCGCCGGGTGACCCCCCGGGTTCGCGGGTGAGGAGGACATCGTATTTCTTGGCGCGCATCTTCTGGGCCAGCCGTTCGATCTGCGTCGACTTGCCGGCGCCCTCGCCGCCTTCGAAGGTCATGAAAAATCCGCTTGCCAATCGAAAGGCCTTTGTCCTGCTTTGCGCTGGTGTCTTAGTCCGCGCCCGAGAAAAGGTCCACGCCGCAGGAACTCAACGCAGCCAGCCTACGGCCAGTTCCCTGGCGGCATCAAACGCGCGTTGCGGCAACGTGCCGACGCCGACCGATTCGGCGGCGAAAAGCGGCGTTTCCTGGCTCAGCGTGTCGCCGATCCAGACGCGCAGCGCGCCGACGGGTTGCCCCTCCTCCACCGGCGCCGATACCGGCCCCTGATAGACGATCCTGGCGGTCAGCTTGTCGCGGTTGGCGATCGGCAGCAGGACGTCGATCGGCGCCTTTGCCTTCAGCGCTACGCTGGATTTGGCGCCGCCGAACACCTGGGCCTCGCCGACCACTTCGTTGCCAGCGAAAATCTCGGTCTTCTCGAAGGAGCGGACGCCCCATTCGAGCAGCTTGCGCGCTTCCTCGGCGCGCTCGCGATCATTGGCCAATCCGCTCATCCCCGCGAACACCCTGGTTCCGTCATGGCTGACCGAGCCGACAATGCCGAAACCGCCCGCCTCGCTCGACCCGACCGCCAGCCCATCGGCGCCGATGCCCATGGCCAGCAACGGGTTGCGGTTCTTTTGCGAGATCTTGTTCCAGGTGAAATCGGCCCGGCCGTAATAGAGATAGAGATCCGGATATTCGCGCCATATATGCAGGCCAAGCTGCGCCAGTTCGCGCACTGTCGTCTGCTGGCCGTCGGCCGGCAGGCCGGTGGAATTGACGAATGTCGATTTCGCCAGCCCGATCTGGCGGGCGCGATCGTTCATCTGCGCCGCGAAATTCTGTTCGGAGCCGGCCATGCCTTCGGCCAGCACCATGCAGCCGTCATTGGCGGCCTGTATGGTGACCCCCTGGATCAGGTCCTCGACCCGGACCGCCGATTTGAGCTTGGCGAACATGGTCGACGTTCCCGAAGGCGCACCGCCCTTGCGCCAGGCATTCTCCGAGACCACGAAGGTGTCGTCGAGGCTCATGCGCTTCGACTTGATGGCGTTGAAGACCATCTCCATGGTCATCAGCTTGGCCATCGAGGCCGGCGGGATCGGTTGGTCGGCGTCCTTGGAAAACAGCACCGTGCCGGTTTCGGCATCGATCATGAAAGCCTGCGTGGCCTTGGTCTCAAAAAGCTGCGCGTTGGCCGGAACCAGCGCGGCAAGCAAGAAGCCAAGGCCAAAAAGCCCGGCAAAAGGGTGGAAAAGGCGAAATCGCATGAAGAGGCTCGACTGTTAGCCGGCAGAAACTTGCCGCAACGCTATCAGGCTTCTTCCCGGCCGATCAACCGCGCAATGACAAAACCGGCGTGCCTTTGTTGGTCAGTTGCGCACAGCCAGCGCGTCCGGCGCGCCATGCGACCATGCCGCGCGCAAGAGGTCGTCGACATTGCCATGGCCATCCGGATAGAGATTGACCGCGTACCAGTCATTGCCGTCGAGTTCGGTGCTCTGGATTTCGGTCCTGCCGAACGGTTCGAGAGCCGCAGCCACCCGCTTTGCCTCGGCAGCATCGTCGAAGGATCCGGCGGCGACATAGTCGGAAACGGCAGGCGATGCCTGCGGGTTGGGTTTCTTCCACGATTGCAGGATGTCGGCTGGCGACATGCCCTGGTCGTCAAGCGCTGCAAAGACGTCGGCGCGCTGTACGCGCTCATCCGCGTAGGAGAGCGAAGCCACGGCAAAGGGCGATTCCGGGCGCTGAGGCACGATCGGCCCGAATTCAGGCAGCGTCACATCGCTTGAGGCCGGTGCCTGCATCGACATCCCTGGCTGTGTGTCGGAATTCGTCAACTGACCAGGAAACGGCACTACGGCAGGGGGTGCGCCAACAGATAGGCTCGGCGAAGGTCCGTTCATCGCCACCATGACGCCGGTCGGCAAGCCATCGGACGGGTCCGGGCGGTTGTTGCCCGGGCGGTAGGAGGCGACCAGATATTGGTCGTCGTCGCCGTCGAGCGGTGCGCGGCCAATATATTCCACTTTGACCCTGGCCGTGCCGACCTTGGCATAGTCGAGCATTTGCGCGGCGCGTTCCGAGACATCGATGATGCGTCCCTCGTGATAGGGGCCGCGGTCGTTGACGCGCACGATGACCGAGCTTCCGGTCTCGGTGTTGGTGACACGGGCGTAGCTTGGCAGCGGCATGGTCGGATGCGCCGCCGTCAGATGGGTCATGTCGTAGACTTCGCCATTGGCTGTGAGACGACCGTGGAAGGCATCGCCATACCAGGAGGCGAGACCGACCTTGGCGTAGCGCTTGTCTTCCTTGGGGTAATACCACTTGCCGCGCACCTGATAGGGCTTGCCCAACTGGTCGCGGCCGCCGCCGCGCCGCATGTACTGAACGCGCGGGCTGGCCTTCACACCGTATTCGGTCTCGGCAAAATATTCCTTCGAGCGAGGCTTCTTGTAGACCATGGCTTTCGGCTCGGACTGCGGCGACGCGCACGCGGCCAGCAACGCAGCCGAAAGAGCGCACAACACCAAAGCAGGAGCGCGACGAAGACGCCGATGCGTCGTGGTCTGCATGTTTTCCGATGTCCCCTACCGTCTCGACACAGGCGCCGCTTCTAGAATTTCGGCGGAGCCAGATGAGCAATGCCTGCGACGCGCCAATCCCCATCCCTTGTGCGCAGGAATTGTTTATCAGCGTATTAATCCATTGTGTCCGGAACCGGGCAGGAATGTGGCGGCCAGGTCCCGGGCTGGCCGGGCGCCTGTGAGGAGGCATCCGAGACCTCTGTCCTTTGGAGTCTGGAAGTGAACCTGTGGCATGAAGCGCGGCTGCCTGGAACCGACCGACCCGAGATACGTTCTGCGCCTCATGGATGAATTCATTGAACGTTTCGGGCAACACACGTGGCTGCCCTTTTCCGTAATTTCAGCCAGGCTTTTGCTCGCGGCCGTCCTTGGCTCCATCGTTGGGATCGAACGCGAATGGCGTAACCGACCGGCCGGATTGAGGACACACATCCTGGTCTGTGTTGCGACGGCTCTAATTGCCATCCTCACGATCGAGATTACTCATCTTCACGTCTTCGATGGTCAGGAAATCGCCATTGATCCTATCCGCTTGATCGAAGCCACGACTGCCGGCGTGGCATTTCTGGCCGCGGGCTTGATCTTCTTCTCCAAGGGCGAGGTTCAAGGGCTTACCACTGGGGCGGGCATGTGGCTGGCAGGCGCCATAGGCCTGGCGGTTGGGCTCGGGTTCTGGCAGATCGCGGCTTTGGCTACCTTGCTCGCACTTGTCGTGCTGGGTCTTCTGCAACTTGTGCAGGTCGGCAGCAAGGATCGCAATTAGATCCCGGCTCCTTCGAAAACGGGTTCGCAGCTCCGTTCGGGTAACGAACGCCACCCCCTATTATCCATGGCAGCGCCGATGGTTGACTTGGCGATGGGCAACGCTCTAGAGAAATGAACCGCAAGCTGGTCCGGAAGGATAGGTATCATTCGATACCAACTGTCGTTCACTGGGTCGGTTGATGTTCCTAGATGATTGAAAAGTCACGTTGGAGGGATGGCCGAGCGGTTTAAGGCACCGGTCTTGAAAACCGGCGTGGGTGCAAGCCCACCGTGGGTTCGAATCCCACTCCCTCCGCCAGATATTTGGCTATCGTGCTGAATTGCCTCTGTATTTTCAAAGAGGTCCAAATCTTTGCTAAGTTATTCCTAACTTCCTAAAACGAAGAAGCCTGCCACCGTGAGGCAGCGGGCCAGCGTGAGCGCAAACGTTGCGCCAGCCTCAGGATCAACGTTCGTCCTGGCGATAGAGCCGTTTGGTCGCGCGGTCGCTTTCCATGCGTTCTGCAGGACCACGGTGGCGTCGGGTCATAAGAACGTATGCCATCAATAGGGCCAGCAACAGTGGCCCACCAGCAACGACGATCAACCACATCACACTTTCAAACATGAGGCATCTCCTTCACGTCACAACCGTCAAGGAGAAGAACCGTTCCGTTCAAAGTTACAGCAACACCAGCACCTCCTGCGACTGAGGGCCGTTTTCCCATGTGACCGTTTCGGAAATCCGGGCTCCGCTGCAACAAAAGGCTGCGGCTGCACGTTGCGGTTGATCATTCAACCAGGAGCAAAGCAAATGGCCGACGACAAAACGAAGACGGACTTCCGCGATCGGGACCGCGTCTCTGCCGATGAGGATTATGAAGTCGAGTATTTCGCCACCAAGGCCGGCATCACCCCGCAGCAGGTCAAGGAATTGATCGCGAAGCACGGCAACCGACGCGAGACGCTGGAGCGGGAAGCGAAGGCTCTGGGGAGCGGTAGGTAGGCCGGCATGCCAGAGTACCAGGTGGAAGAGTGGCATGGAGAGGAGTGTGTCTCAACTCAGGCCACGAGCGCCGATGATCCGTTATCTGCGGTAGAGAAGGTCACGGGCCAAAGGGTGTCGCCTAGAGCGCTTCAGGAGCATTGGTTTCGTGTGGTCGATGAAGATGCGCGAAGCACGCATGAATTCAGCCTTGAGGACGGCGGCCCGGCTGGAGATTTCGCAAAATAGCCATGACCAGAATCTCGGACCTGCATTGGGACCAACGCTGCAGATAGGCGAGAAAGGTGCAGCCGCCGGGCGGACCCGACGGCTTATCGTCGATTGGATCGCTGCCGCCGCATGGGGCCTTAAGGCGCGGCCGGCGCCAGCTTGGCGGCTACTTGGTCGATCTTGTCGGCAAGTACGCTATTGGCCCAATCTGTCACCTCAGGGTCAACGGGCTTGTTGGCCATTTGGGCAAGGGCTGCATCGATCGATGGGACGTTGGCAGCGGCAGCTGTGGCGGCGGTCTGAGCAGCGGCCGCATCCTGGGTGGCGTCATCGAGCGCTGCCTGTGCTGCATCGAGGTCGGCCTGCGTCGGGACATCTTCGGGCAGGGTATTCGGGTCAGCCGCTTTCGCATTCAGCGCGTCGAGCGCCGCTTTGGCGTCGGTAACCGCCTGATTAGCGGCATCGAGCGCCGATTGAGCGTTCTTGGCTATTGCCGACTGTGTCACAAAAGCCTGCACGCCAGCGAAGTTCTTGCTCTTGGAGTGCATAAAGGCGTTGGCGTTGCGCTGCAGCGAGTTCAACCGGCCGAGCTTGGCATGGATATTCTTTTCCTTGGACACAGAAGGGGTAGCGGCCTTGGCGACCTGGCCCTTAGGGGCCTGGCCCTTGGCGGATGCCGACTTGCCGACCGAACCGCCGCCTCCGCCATTGCCGCCAGCATTACCGTTTCCTCCGCTATTGCCATTGCCATTGCCGTTACCATTGCCATGGCCGTTACCATGGCCGTTGCCACCAGCAGCAGCCAGGGCCGGCGACACCAGAAGCGAGAACACCGCAAATGCAGCAAAAAGGGTCTTTCGGGATGTCATAACTACCTCCGAGATTGCCACCGCCACGAACCGCTATAGCGGGCAACATGAGGAATCGCTAACACAAAGGGTAAACTTAGATATAGATGTGCTTTCATTGCGAGAACGAAGCGGCCGGCCGGCGAAACGCCAACCAGCATAACTCTTTGAAATTGCTGAAGTAGATCACCCTCCTTGGAACCGGCCGGCCTTCCGAACTCAAAGGTCCTAGACCGCTCAGACCAAGGTCTTAAGCCGTGGTTTCGGCCGCGACTCAGAAGTCGTGACGGCGCGGCGACCTTCGGTAGTCGGCACCTATCGGCCTGAGGCCGAGCTCGACATCGATCCGCTGCAGTGTTCCCAAACACCGCCTAAGTGGTTGTATTCCCTGTCTTTTGATATAAGCGCTAGTCTGAGGTAAAATTTCGACCGGCATCTGGCGGGCTTACGTTATGCAGCATCGAACGTTCTTTGGCGGCAAGGTCACCGAGATCCCCACTTCGTTACATAGCGATCCCAGGGGAATGCTGACAGCTATCGAGTTCAACGGTTACAATTTCCAAGCCGTGCGGGCGTTCGTCGTCACCGCGCCGCGCGGCACGTCGCGGGGGGGACATGCACACGGCTCGGGCCGGCAATTGATGATGCAGCTGTCGGGCGAGATCGGCATCGAATTTCGCTACCAGGAACAGATCGAACGGCTGACGCTCACCGCATCGAACCGCGCGGTGCTGGTCGATGCCGCGGTCTGGGCGCTGCAGACCTATGAAGGCGAGAACCCGTCTTTGCTGGTTTTCTGCGATACCGAATACGACCCTGAAAACTACGTCTCGTATCCCTGATGACAATCGTCAGGAAAGGAGAGGCCGCGATGCGCGCCAGGACATGACAGCGCCTCGCGGCAGAATGGCTATTCTCGGCGCCGGCATCATGGGCGCCAGCCTCGCTCTCATGATGGCCCGCAGAGGCTACGCGGTGTCCCTCTTCGACAAGGAGAGCGAGCCGATGGCCTGCGCCAGCCGTTGGAACGAGGGCAAGATTCATCTCGGCTATCTCTACGGGAACGATCCCTCGCTGCTGACCGCCCGGCATCTGCTTTCGGGAGGACTGTGTTTCGGCAGGCTTGTTTCCGAGCTGATCGGAAGCAATCTGGAAGCGCACACGACCTTTTCGGAAGACCTTTATCTGGTCCATCGCAACTCGGTCGTCGCTGTCGAGGCGCTGGGGGCGATCTTTGAACGTGTAGATGTATTGGTGCGCAGCCACGCTGACGCCACCAGCTACCTTGCCGACGTATCGGCGGCGCGATCGAATCGGCTTTCCAAAACTGAATTGGCCGATGTCACCAACTCGGACCAGATCGTCGGCGGCTTCCAGGTGCCGGAGCGATCCGTCAACACGCGATGGGTTGCCGACCGGCTTTGCGCCGTGCTTCGGAGTGAACCCAACACCAGCTTGCGAATGGCGGCCAAAGTCCTGTCGGCACAGCCGGTGGACGGAATTGACGGGAAATGGCGCGTGGCGGTCGCAGGCGAAAAAAGTGAGGCGTTCGACATCGTCGTCAATTGCCTTTGGGAGGGGCGGCTGGCTGTCGACCGCACGGCCGGCATCGAGCCGGTTCCCGGATGGTCGCACCGCTACAGGCTTTGCCTGTTCGGCCGCACCAGCCAGCCTGTCGATGTGCCGTGCGCGGTCGTCGCCCTTGGCCCCTTCGGCGACATAAAAAACTATGACGGGCGCAACTTCTATCTCTCCTGGTACCCGAGCGGGTTGCTTGCGGAGAGTGGCGAATTGTCGATCGAAACGCCACAAGCGCTCGATGCCGACGCACGACAGCGGTTCATCGGCGACGTTCGCGCCACGCTCACTCGGTTGGTGCCCGTTGTTTCCAGCATGTTCGACGATGCCGAGGAGCTTGAGGTACGCGGCGGCTTCGTGTTTGCGCAAGGGCGTGGTTCGCTCAGCGACCCGAAAGCCACGATCCATCGCCGCGACCAATTCGGGGTCAACCGCCTGGGCAACTACATCTCGGTCGACACAGGTAAATATTCGACGGCGCCGTGGCTTGCCGACAGGCTGGCGCGGCAAATCTGCGGGATCGACTGAATGGGTGAGACAGAACAGGGCGGCGCGAAGCAGGTAGCGCAGAAACAAGTCGAGCTTCGATCCGGCTGGCGGCCGAAGGTCACGGCGCTGGTGCCATGCTACAATTCGGCGGCATTCATTTCGCGTACGCTGGACAGCCTCGCCGCGCAGACCTGGGACAATATCGAGATCCTGGTCGGCGAGGACAATTCGACCGACGCGACATTCGAGATCGTTTCGGCCTTCGCCGGCGGCCGCGACGATGTCCGCATCCTGCGTCGGGACAAAAACCTGGGATGGCTGAAGAATTCCAACGATCTGATGGTCAATGCCAGCGGCGAATTGATGTTCTTTGCCTTCCATGACGACGTCATCGATCCAAACTATATCGAGGCGCTGGTGCGGGCGCTCGATGCCAATCCCGAGGCCGTACTGTCGTTCAGCGATGTCGAAGTGATCGAAGTCAGAGGCGAAAGTGCCACGTGGAAGTTCGACCTGCTGGAGGGCTTGCAGGACGGTTTTGCGCGTGGCCGGGTGATGGCGCGCCAGCCGCATGGATGGTGGGTCCCCAACCGTGGGGTATTCAGGGCCTGGGCGTTCCACCGCAGCGGCGGGATCAAGCCCAACAGCCAAGGCGAATTCAGCGCCGACTGGACCTGGCTTCTGCATCTGTCGCTGCTCGGCGGCTTTGTCCGCGTGCCGCAAGTGCTCTGCCACAAATACTATCGGGCGGGCAGCATCAGCCGGCGCTGGGAACGCAACAGCACCCAACGAAGGGCATTGAGGGCGGCGGGGATAAGGGAGGTCTGGCACAGCGAGGCCGGCCTTGCACAAAGAGCCTTCCTCGCTGCCTATATCGCCTTGCGGCCGTGGCGGTGGCTGCCGCGATCGCGAGAAGCGGAAAGACGGCGAAACAGGCAATCGGTGCATGGCAGCCCGGACAATTAAGAATGGCGCCGGCGACGTGTCAAAGCGGCTGCGTCAAGACACCCTGCCCGGCCAACGACGATTTCCGCGCATATCCGGCTGCCCCAAAATGGCACTCCGGTTGATTTTTCACGCGAGTTATGGTCGTTCTCCCGCCCATGAAAAAACTATTCCTTGCGGCGCTGGCCTCGGTGACGCTGGCCTGGCCCGCCCACGCGATGGACGCCGCCCTGCGCGCCGGCCTGCTGAAACTCGACCCGGAGACCCGGCTGGAGCAGAGATGCGACGCCGAAGTGCTCGACCGCATCAGCCATGACGACCACAAGTACAAGGCAGACCGCGTCGTCGCCTACGCCTTCGCGACGCCGGAAATGAAAGCCGATGTCATCCGCAGCCCGGGTGCTGCCTTCCGCAGCAAGGGACAGTGGTACCGGCTGAAGTTCAAATGCGAGACGGCGCCGGACCATATGGAGGTCCTGCAGTTCCGTTACCGCATCGGCGACGAGATTCCGGAAGCCGACTGGGCGAAGTACAATCTCTACGACTGAATTCGCTGCGACCAGAATTCTCTCTGGCAGAACGACCTTCCCTATTCCCGTGGCTTTCAGCGTCGGCCGTTAGAGCGGTTCAGCTTTTTATGGAGCAGCTGACCCACCTAAAGCGCGTCGCGTTTGAACGGACTCAGGCGACGCGCTTTAGGGCTTTGTTTTTATGCATGTCGTTGTCTCAAAACCGGGGCCACTTTTGAGCGACATGCACTAACTCTTTGTTTTTGCATAATTCCGGACGGAAAGCCGCTGGGAACTTTTCCTGGAATCGCGCCGGCAGTCTCTTGACGCGCGGGAACCATACACGTTAGGGCGTCGGCATATCCGACGACGAACACGCCGATACAGCAAGGGGCTCCGGTCGATGGACATTTTCAGCGCTGCAAGCATGACGGCCCTCCTCCAGGTCATCGCCATCGATCTGGTGCTTGCCGGCGACAATGCCATCGTCATCGGCCTTGCCGCCGCCGGCCTGCCGGTCGAGCAGCGCAAGAAAGCCATCCTGATCGGCGTGTTGGCGGCGACTGTGCTGCGCATCCTGTTTGCCGCCGTCACCGTCAAGCTTCTTGCCATTGTCGGCCTGCTGCTGGCCGGCGGCATCCTTTTGTTGTGGGTGTGCTGGAAGATGTGGCGCGAGCTGCGGACGTCGCATGCCGACGAGTTCGAGGCGACCGAGGCGCTGTCCGATTCCGACCTCAACAGCGACAGAACGGTGGGTGGCAAGGCGCCGCGCAAGACGCTCGGCCAGGCGGCCCTGCAGATCGTCGTCGCCGATGTTTCGATGTCGCTGGACAATGTGCTGGCGGTCGCCGGTGCGGCGCGCGATCATTTTCCGGTGCTTGTCATAGGCCTGGTGCTGTCAATCGCCTTAATGGGCTTGGCCGCGAGCTTCATTGCCAAGCTGCTGCATCGCCACCGCTGGATCGCCTATGTCGGCTTGCTGATCATTCTCTACGTCGCGATCGATATGGTCTATCGCGGCGTTGTCGAGGTCTGGCCGCATGTCAGTCCTGTGGTGAGCTGACGCAGCCGGTCCCACAGCTTCTGTAGCAGCATGGGTATCTGCCGGAGGCAGTGGTCGCGTTCGCCGCAGCCGCTGCCCATACCAATGCCGCAATAAGTGTGGTACTGGCCGCCGATCCTGAAAAAACCCGGAATGTTTTCTCATGTCTGCGCCTCGCGTCAGTTTCGTCAGCCTTGGATGCCCGAAGGCCCTTGTGGATTCCGAGCGCATCATCACGCGCCTGCGCGCCGAAGGCTATGAGATCGCGCGCAAGCATGACGGCGCCGACCTTGTCGTCGTCAACACCTGCGGCTTTCTCGATTCGGCCCGCGACGAATCGCTCAACGCCATTGGTTCGGCGCTTTCGGAAAACGGCCGGGTGATCGTCACCGGCTGCCTCGGCGCCGAGCCGGACGTCATACGAGAGAAGCACCCCAACGTCCTCGCCATCACCGGCCCGCAGGCCTATGAGAGCGTGATGGCCGCGGTGCATGAGGCGGCGCCGCCCAGCCACGATCCGTATATCGACCTTCTGCCGCCGCAAGGCGTCAAGCTGACGCCGCGCCACTACGCCTATCTCAAGATTTCCGAAGGCTGCAACAACCGCTGCACCTTCTGCATCATTCCGGCGCTGCGCGGCGACCTCGTCTCGCGCCCGGCGGCCGATGTGCTGCGCGAGGCCGAGAAGCTGGCCAAGGCCGGCGTCAAGGAACTGCTGGTCATCTCGCAGGACACCAGCGCCTACGGCATCGACATCAAGTACCAGACGTCGATGTTCGGCGACCGCGAAGTGCGGGCGAAATTCCTCGACCTGTCGGAGGAGCTGGGCAAGCTCGGCATCTGGGTACGCATGCACTATGTCTACCCCTACCCGCATGTCGCCGATGTCATCCCGCTAATGGCGGACGGAAAAATCCTTCCCTATCTGGACATCCCCTTCCAGCACGCCTCGCCGCAGGTGCTGAAGAACATGCGTCGGCCCGCGCATGGCGAAAAGACGCTGGAGCGCATTCGCGGCTGGCGCGAGGTGTGCCCGGATCTGGCGATACGCTCGACCTTCATCGTCGGTTTCCCCGGCGAGACCGACGAGGATTTCGAGATGCTGCTCGACTGGCTGGACGAGGCCAGGATCGATCGCGCCGGCTGCTTTAAATACGAGCCGGTCCGCGGCGCCCGCTCCAACGATCTCGGCCTCGAACAGGTGCCGCAGGAGATCAAGGAAGCGCGCTGGCATCGCTTCATGCAGCGCCAGCAGAAGATCTCGGCGACGCAGTTGGCCAAGAAGCTCGGCAAGCGCCTGCCGGTGCTGATCGACGAGGCGCATGGCACGTCTGCCAAGGGCCGGACAAAATACGACGCGCCCGAGATCGACGGTTCGGTGCATATCCAGTCGCGCCGCCCGCTGCGCCAAGGCGACATCGTCACGGTCAAGATCGACCGCGCCGACGCCTACGACCTTTACGGCTCGGCGGTTTAGAAAATTACCAAAAAGGGCGCCTCCCGGCGCCCTCGGATTTTTGGCACAGCCCTCGGCGCGGTTTCGCAGTCGAAGCGTGCAGCCCGCGAATGAAAAAGGGCGCCGGGCGGCGCCCCTTCTCTTTTGCGTTTCCGATACTTACTGCGGCAACTTGTCGTCGACGCCCTTCACATAGAAGTTCATGCCGAGCAGCGTGCCGTCGTCGGCTACTTCGCCGTCCTTGAGCCACGGCGTGCCGTCCTGCTTGGCGACCGGTCCGGTGAAGGGGTTCCAGCCATCTGCGATTTTCTTCGCGGTTGCCTCGGCCATCGCCTTCACATCGTCCGGCATGTTGGTGAAGGGCGCCAGCTTGACGGCGCCGTCCTTGATGCCGAGCCAGACATTGTCAGGCTTCCAGGTGCCGTCGAGCGCCGCCTGAACGCGGCTGATGTAATACGGCCCCCATTCGTCTGTCAGCGAGGTCAGCTGCGCGTTCGGCGCGAACTTGATCATGTCGGAGGACTGGCCGAAGCCGTGCATCTTGCGCTCTTCCGCCACCTGCAGTGCCGCAGTGGAATCGGTGTGCTGGACGATGATGTCGGCGCCCTGGTCGAACAGCGCCTTGGCCGCGTCGGCTTCCTTGCCCGGATCGAACCAGGAGTTCACCCAGACGATCTTGGCCTTGAAGTTCGGGTTGACCGACTGCGCGCCGAGCATGAAGGAGTTGATGCCCATCACCACTTCGGGGATCGGGAAAGAAACGATATAGCCGGCGACCCCTGCCTTCGATTCCTTGGCGGCGATCTGGCCGAGCACGTAGCGGCCTTCATAGAAGCGCGCATTGTAGATGCCGAGATTGTCAGCGGTCTTGTAGCCGGTGGCGTGCTCGAACATCACTTTGGGGAACTTCTTGGCGACCTTCACTTCCGGGTCCATGAAGCCGAAAGAGGTGCCGAAGATGATCTTGCAGCCTTCGCGCGCCAGACGCTCGAAAGCGCGGTCGGCATCGGGACCTTCCGAGACGTTCTCGAGATAGGCGGTTTCGACCTTGGCGCCGAGCGCCTTCTCCACCTCGAGGCGGCCTTGGTCGTGCTGGTAGGAATAGCCGAAATCGCCGATCGGGCCGGTGTAGACCCAGCATGCCTTCAACTTGTCGGCGGCCTGCGCCGACGCCGCCAGTGACATGGCGGCGGTCGTGGTCATCAACGCGATAAGCAGTTTTTTCATTGTGTTACCTCTCTGAGTTTAGCCTTGGAGCTTCCCGTTTGTTTTTGTTGTCAACGATCCGGAACGAATGGCTGCCCCAAGGAAGCCGGCGTGTTCATCATCGTCAGACGCTTGTTGCGCGAGATTAGAACGAGAACCACGACGGTTGCCAGATAGGGCAGAGAAGAAAGCAGCTGCGAAGGCACCGGAATGCCAAATGCCTGTGCATGAAGCTGGCCGATCCACACCGCGCCGAAGATGTAGGCGCCGGCCAGCACGCGCCACGGACGCCAGGAGGCGAAGACGACCAGCGCCAGCGCGATCCAGCCGCGGCCCGCGCTCATGTTCTCTACCCATTGCGGCGTGTAGACCAGCGACAGGTGGCCGCCGGCAAGGCCGGCGCAGGCGCCGCCGAAGATGACCGCGAGATAGCGGTAGCGGATGACTTTGATGCCGAGCGCATGTGCCGATGTGTGGCTGTCTCCGATCGAGCGCAGGGTGAGGCCGGTGCGGGTCTTGAACAGGAACCACATGACGGCCGCCGTCAGCGCGATCGAGATGTAGAAGATCGGGTCCTGGCCGAACAACAGCCTGCCGACGACGGGAATGTCGGTGAGCACCGGAACGTAGAGGTTTGGCAGCCGCTCGCCCGGCTGGCCGACGAAGCTGGTCCCCATCATGCCGGACAGGCCGAGGCCAAGCAGCGTCAACGACAGGCCGGTCGCCACCTGGTTGGTGGCGAGCGACAGCGTCATCACCGCAAACAGCAGCGAGAACACCGCGCCCATGGCAATTGCCGCCAACAGGCCGATCCAGGGCGATCCCGTGAGATAGCCGGCTCCGAAGCCGCCGACGGCGCCCATGATCATCATGCCTTCGACGCCGAGGTTGAGCACGCCGGAGCGCTCGACCACCAGTTCGCCGATGGCCGCTATTAAAAGCGGCGTCGCCGCCGTGGCGATGGTCAAAAGGATGTTGACGGCGATGTCCATCAGCGGGCTTCCTTCAACTTCGGCGCGGCTTCAAGCTTCGCCGCGCTTTTCGTCAGCGCCATGCCGACCAGACGGATGCGATAGTGGATGAGCGTGTCGCAGCCGAGCACGAAGAACAAAAGCATGCCCTGGAACACGCGTGCCACCTTGTCGGAAATGCCGAGCGCGCTCTGCACCGCCTCGCCGCCGAGATAGGTCAACGCCAGCACCAGGCCGGCGGCGACGATGCCGAGCGGATTGAGCCGGCCGAGGAACGCGACAATAATGGCGGTGAAGCCGTAGCCGGGCGAGATCACCGGCTGTAGCTGGCCGATGGCGCCGGAGACTTCCGAAATGCCGGCAAGCCCAGCCAGCGCGCCTGACAGCAGGAAGGCGAAGAACACCATGCGGTTGAGGCCGAAACCGGCGAAGCGCCCTGCCCTCGGGCTGGAGCCGAGCACGCGGACCTCAAAACCCTTGAGCAGGCGGCTCATCAGCACCCAGATCAGCACGGCTGCAACAAGCGCGAAGACAAAACCCCAATTGGCGCGGCCGGCATCCGGCATCAGTTCCGGCAGGACCGCCGAGTCATTGAACTGGATCGTCTGCGGGAAACCGTGGCCCTGTGGATCGCGCCAGGGGCCGCGCACCAACCAGTCGAGGAAAAGCTGGGCGACATAGACCAGCATCAGGCTGGTCAGGATTTCGTTGGTGCCGAAGCGCGTCTTCAAGAGAGCCGGGATTGCTGCATAGGCGGCACCGCCGACCATACCGAACAACAGCATCAGCGGCAGCACCAGTGGGCCTTCGAACCCGGGAAACAGCACCGGAATGGCCGAGCCGAAAATGCCGCCGAGGATGAACTGTCCCTCAGCGCCGATGTTCCAGATGTTGGCCTTGTAACAGACCGACAGGCCGACCGCGATCAGGATCAACGGCGCGGCCTTGATCGCCAGCTCATGCAGCTGCCAGACCTGGCTGATCGGCTCGATGAAATAGATCTCAAATGCGCTCAGCGGGTTGACGCCGAGCAGCGCGAACAGAACCGCGCCGGCGATGATCGTTAGGGCGAAGGCGATGAAAGGCGACAGCGCCGAAAAGAGCATAGAGCGCTGCGGGCGTTTGACGAGTTCGAGGCGCATCATGCCGTCTCCAGACCATGTTCGGCGTGGCCGGGCTCGGCGCCGCCCATCAACAGGCCGATCTTTTCGAAAGTTGCCTCGGCGATCGGCAGCGGTTTCGACAATTCGCCATTGTGCATGACCGCGATCGCATCCGAAATCTCGAACAGCTCATCGAGGTCCTGGCTGATGACCAGAACTGCCGAGCCGCTGCGCGCCAGTTCGATCAGCGCCTGGCGGATGTGGGCGGCGGCACCGGCGTCGACGCCCCAGGTCGGCTGGTTGACGACCATGACGGCAGGGCTGCGGTCGAGTTCGCGACCGACGATGAATTTCTGCAGATTGCCGCCCGAAAGGGCCGCGGCTTCCGGATCGGGCGCGCTCTTGCGCACATCCATCGCCACGATGATGCGCTGGGCGGCGGCATAGACCGCACCGCTTTTGACCGTGCCGCCGGTGCCGACAAAAACCTTGCCGTCGGTGGCGTGGCGCGACAGGAGCAGGTTCTCCGAAAGCTTCATGCGCGGCGCGGCGCCATGGCCGAGGCGTTCTTCCGGTACGAAGGCAGCGCCCATCAGCCGCCGGCCTGTGATCGAGAGCGAGCCGGCATCCTTGCCGCGGATGCGCACGGATGCGGCGTCCTGCTGCAGCACCTCGCCGGACACGGATTCGAAGAACTCGCCCTGGCCGTTGCCGGCGACACCGGCAATGCCGATCACCTCGCCGGCGCGCACAGTGAGGTTGATATTCTTCAGCGGAATCGAAAACGGCGTTGCCGGCTTGCGGCTGAGGGCGCGGGTTTCGAGCAGCGGCTGCGCGGTCTCGATGCCTTCGGCCGGCGCACGCACCACGGCCTTCACCTCGTTGCCGACCATCATGCGAGCCAGCGACGAAGCCGTTTCCTCGCGCGGATTGCAATGGCCGACGACCTTGCCGTGACGCAGCACGGTGGCGCGGTCGCAGATGCGTTTGACCTCTTCCAGCCGGTGCGAAATGTAGAGGATAGATTTGCCCTCCGAGCGCAGGCGCTCAAGCGTTTCGAACAGCTTGTCGGCTTCCTGCGGCGTCAGCACCGAGGTCGGCTCGTCGAGGATGATGAGCTGCGGCGTCTGCAACAGGCAGCGGATGATCTCGATGCGCTGGCGTTCGCCGACCGAGAGATCGCCGACCAGCGAGTCCGGATCGAGCGGCAGGCCATAGCTGAAGGAAAGCGCCCTCGCCTTGGCCGCGATCGAGCTGATCGGTGAGCCGTCATCCAGAGACAGAGCGATATTCTCGGCCGCGGTCAGCGCCTCGAACAGCGAAAAGTGCTGAAACACCATGCCGATGCCGAGCTTCTTCGCCATGCCCGGACTGGTGATCCGCACCGCTTCGCCGTTCCAGAATATCTCGCCGGAATTGGGCTCCAGCGAGCCGAACAGCATCTTGACCAGCGTCGACTTGCCGGCGCCGTTTTCGCCAAGCAGCGCGTGGATCTCGCCCTTGGCGATGTTGAGGTCGATATGATCGCACGCCGTCAGCGTGCCGAATATCTTGGTCAGGCCACGAACCTCAAGCAGGTTCGCTCCATCGTGATCTGCACTCACAGTGCCTCCCATCCGGTTCCCGGACATGTTCTGTGTTCCCGCCAGCATGGTATGCGCTGGCCGCTCTCGTGCGAAAGCAGCACCCACCTTGAAAGAGCTTCAAGAATTTCAGCGGAAACTCAAGGGGTAAAGACCGACCTGCTTCGTACAACAGACCGATCGCCCGGTTTTTCGTGCAAACAGTGCCTGGCGTCGCGGCAAAACGCTGAAAGCAAGGCAGATCAGGGGATCAGTATGGTCGTGCCCGTGGTCTTGCGCCCTTCGAGATCGGCTTGCGCCTTGCCGGCGTCCTTCAGAGCATAACGCTGGTTGATCTTGATCTCGACCGCACCGCTCAACACCACGTCGAACAATGCCGCGGCGGAGACTTCGAGGTCTTCACGCTTGGCGTTGTAGACGAACAAAGTCGGCCTGGTAGCGAACAGCGAGCCCTTCTGCGCCAGCAGCGACATCGAAAATGGCGGGATCGGTCCAGAGGACTGACCGAAAGAGACGAACATGCCGAGCGGCTTCAGACAGTCGAGCGAGGCCGGGAATGTGTCGTTGCCGACCGAATCGTAGACGACGTCACATTTCTTGCCGCCGGTGATGGCGGCGACGCCGGCGACGAAATCCTGCTCCTTGTAGTTGATGACATGGTCGAAGCCATGCGCCTTGGCGAGCTCGATCTTGTCGGTTGAGCTTGCCGTGCCGATCACGGTGGCGCCGAGATGTTTTGCCCATTGTCCCAGGATCAGCCCGACGCCGCCGGCGGCGGCATGAAACAGGATGGTGTCGCCTGCCTTCACCTTGAAGGTCCGGCGCAACAGATACTCCGCCGTCATGCCTTTAAGCATCATGCCGGCGGCCTGTTCGTCGCTGATGCGGTCCGGTACCTTGACCACGCGGTCGGCGGCGACAATGCGCTGTTCGGCATAGGCACCGACATTGACGGCATAGGCGATGCGGTCGCCCGGCTTCAGCCAGTCGATGCCTGCGCCGACCTCGAGAACCACACCTGCCGCCTCGCCGCCCGGGATCAGCGGGAAGCCGCCGGGCGGCGGATAGAGGCCGATGCGGTGATAGACATCGATGAAATTGAGGCCGATCGCGGTGTGCCTGACCAGGATCTGCCCGGCGCCGGGTTGTCCCGGATCGGCGTCTTCATAGGTCAGGACTTCCGGACCGCCATGGGCGTGGATACGGATTGCTTTGGACATTTGTGGGCTTTCCTGCGGTCAGGCTTTCTTAGTGTCCGGCTTGGCGCCGAGTTTGGGGAAGAACTGCATGATACCGCCGATGCAGGCGAGGTAAAGTCCGGTGATGGTGATGCCGACCTTGGTAAAGACGCTGACCTGTTCGCCCAAAACGCCGATCTGGTCGTAGAAGGCGGCAAGGGCCGCCTGCGCCAGCGCCAGCGCACCGAAAGCGCACCAGAGCAGCGTCATGCCAAGATTGATTGGCCGCAGCCGCACCACCCGCACGGGGTGAATGAAGTTGATCGGCACGAAGGTGAGGATGCCGGCCGCCACGACGACGCCGAAGGACACCCACTGTCCCGGCTCGATGACGAACAGCGTGAACACGACCATGTTCCAGACCACCGGAAAGCCTTTGAAGAAGTTCTCCTTCGTCTTCATTCCGGTGTCGGCATAATAGATGGCGCTGGACACCACGATGATGGCCGCCGACAGGAAAGACAGCCCTTCGCCCATGAAGCCGCGCTGGTAGAGTGCGAAGGCCGGGATCAGCACGTAGGTGACATAGTCGATGATGTTGTCGAGGAGTTCGCCCGACCAGGTCGGCAAAATCTCCTTGACCTCGAGCTTGCGCGCGATCGGCCCGTCTATGCCGTCGACGAACAGCGCCAGACCCAGCCACCAGAACATCGCCGTCCAGCGTTGCTCGCTTGCCGCCACCAGAGACAGGAAGGCCAGGAACGAGCCAGACGCGGTCAACAGATGCACCGAGAATGCCCGCGCCTGCGGCCAGGTGACCTTCTTCTTCGGCCTCGGAATCCGGTCGGTGATCTTTTTGGCGGCGTTTCTGGCGGTTGTGTTCTTGCTCACGGGCCCCGCCAATCCAGTTTGCAGATTTCGGCCGAGCGGCCGGCAAAGTTCCAGTTGCGGCCGAAAGCCCGCATCTTGCTCTTGTCGGACCTGGCCACGATGATCTCCGGCGCGATCCAGTATTCCGAGTTGCCGATCACGGTATCCTTCTCGCGATCCTTGCCGGGAATCGGTGTGACCGCCCCGTCGATGATCTTCGGTATCTGGAAAATACGGGTCTTGTCACGCGTCTCGTAGGTGATCGGCACCTGCTCGACGCCGAGGAACTTGCCGACAAGGATCGACAACAGCGCGGTGGTTCCGCCGGCCTTCCCGGTGAAGATCCTGGTCAGCGCTTTCACCGCATAGACGGAGGCTCGCTTGTCGATGAACAGGCCTGCGGTCCAGTTGCCGCGGCTCATATAGCCGGGGATTTCCATGACCAGACCGAGATTGAGGCCGGACAGGTCGACCTCGCCGAAATGGCCTGCGTCGATGCGGAAGCCCGCCCAGGTCTGACAATAACCCTCCGTCGGCGGATGGCTGCCAAGCGACAGCACGCAAGGACAAAAAACCGTGCAATTGCAGGAGAGCACGAGCTCTCCTTTCATTGCCCAGCCTTGCTCTGCCATGGAATTATCCCCCGTCATGCCGAGACTACTAGCAGGGCGATTGCCCAGACAAGCAGTATCGCACCGGCCACTCGGGTTGGAAGGCTGCCGGTGGTCTGTTTTTCGATCAAGGTGAACAGGCCGATCAGCGCCATCCAGAACACGTTCATCGCGCCGACGGCAAACATCACCAGCATCAGCGCCCAGCAGCAGCCGAGGCACCACAGGCCCTGCTTCAGCCCTAGCCGGAAGATGCCACCCGGCTCCGCGCTCCAGTTGGAAAACAGTGTCGAGAACGGGTTCCGGCATTTTGTCAGGCAGGCCTGCTTGAGGCTGCTGAACTGGTAGAGGCCGGCAACCAGCAGCGCGGCCGCCGCGGCAAGGCCGCTCACCGGATCGAGCAATCGAGCGGAGGACGCAAATGCGTGGACGAGCAACGTCAGCACCGCGAAGCCGATAGAGGCGACAAGCCATGTCGAGAGGTAGCCGGCAACCAGGACCAGCGGGTGGGCCACCGGCTCGCCCTTGATGCGGGCGGTGTCGGCGATTTCACAATAGGTACGGATCATCGGCGCCGCCGACGGCAGCATCGTCGCCACAGCCATCGAAAACCACATCACGATCAACGCCAGAAGCTGTGCGCCGCCGGCATCAAGTGGTGCGGGCGTCAGGCACATGCCGAAGAAGCGGTCGAGGACATCCGGCAGCGGCAGTTGCGGCAGATATCGCAGGACCACATCGCCTGGTACGCCGGGGAGCCGGCCTTCGGCGCCGCGGATCGCCATGGCGCCGAGAATGAACCAGGCGAGCAGAATGCCGCCGACGATGGCGATGTTGACCGTCAGGCGGGGGCTGCGGGCCAGGCTTGCCGTGGCGCGGCCGGCGCGGTCGAGATGGCTGAAATCGTCCTGCTGGCCGGTCATGACAACCGAATGAGCCTAATCGCCGCGTTGATCAAGCCGCATGGTCTGACCTATATCCATGGGTAGACACCTGCATCGCAAACTGGAAGTCCAATTTGGATCATCGCGAGACAGCACGGATACTGGTAGCCGGCAGCGGCCCTGCCGGACTGATCGCGGCGCTCGGTTTCGCCGAGGCGGGCTTTCCGGTAACCCTGGTCGGACCCGAAGCAGGCGGGCCCGATGGCCGGACCACGGCGCTGATGAACCCTGCTCTCAAGGTTCTCGATCGGCTGGGCGTGCTGGCCGAACTTGCGCCGAAGGCCGCGCCGCTGAAGGTCATGCGCATCGTTGATGCGACCAGCCGGCTGATCCGCAGCCCGGTGGTGACTTTTCGCGCCATAGAGATCGGCGAGGAGCAGTTCGGGCTCAACCTGCCCAACAGTGCGCTGAACCCGACGCTGGCCAAGTCCGTCGCGGCGCATCCCGGCATCGAATGGCTGACGTCGATGGTCGAGAGTTGGCGTCTGGACGCCGATCAGGCGCATGCCGTCTTGACTGATGGTCGCGAAGTCTCGGCCGCGCTTGCGGTCGCTGCCGATGGGCGCCTGTCGCCGGCGCGCGAGGCGGCAGGCATAGTGGCCTCGGTGCGATCCTACCGCCAAGCGGCGCTGGTGCTGAATTTTGGCCATCGCAGCGAACACGGCTTCACCTCGACCGAGTTCCACACAGAGACCGGGCCGTTCACCCAGGTGCCGTTGCCCGGCAACCGCTCCAGCCTCGTCTGGGTGGTGAAACCGGAGACGGCGAAGGACCTCGCCGCACTCGATGACGCGACGCTTTCCGAGCGTGTCGAGCAGCAGATGCAGTCGATGCTGGGCCGGGTGTCGGTCGAGCCCGGCCGACAAATTTACCCGCTATCAGCGGCATCACCGGGGCGCTTCGCGCAAAACCGGGTGGCGCTGGTCGGCGAGGCTGCACATGTATTCCCGCCGATCGGAGCCCAAGGTCTCAACCTCGGCATCAGGGACATCGAGGATCTGATTGGAATCGCTGGTGAAAATCGCGGCGACCCCGGCGCCGCGAAGGCCCTGGCCGCCTATGATTCCAGGCGCCGTCCCGACGTTCTGGCGCGTTCGGGCGCGGTCAATCTGCTTAACATGTCGTTGCTGTCGGACATGTTGCCGGCGCAGATGGCACGCAGCGCCGGCCTCAATGTGCTCGGCAGTTTCGCGCCGCTGCGCGCCTTTTTCATGCGCGAAGGCTTGAGGCCGGGCAGCGGCTTTGCGGCGCTTGCCGGCGGTTCAGGGAAACAGGTCCGGCGGTAAGATGCCGTGGCGGATCATGTAGAGCAGCCCGGTCACCGTCAGCACCGAGAGACAGGTGGTGATCAGCACGCTGGCCGAGGCGCGTTGCACCCAGACGCCATATTGCTGGGCGATAACGAAGACGTTAGTTGCGGTCGGTAATGCCGCCAAAAGCACGGCTGAAAAAACCCAGATTTCGGAAAAGTTCCCGATCCAGCTCAGCACGACGTAGCAGAGCGATGGATGCAGGATCAGCTTCAGCGCCGCGATCGACGCCAACTCATGCGGCACGCGGTTGAGGGGCCGGAGCGCAAGCGTCACGCCCATGGCAAACAGGGCGCAAGGGGCGGCCGCCCGAGACAGATATTCGAGCAGGCGATCGACCGGCTGCGGTGGGTGAAAGCCGAGATAGGCGGCGCCGACGCCAAGCGCGGTCGCGATGATGAACGGGTGCAGGACGATTTTCCTGACTACGCCGAGGATGAGCCGCCACGGCGATGTCTTGTCGTCGCCCGACAGCGCCATCATCATCGGCGCGATGGCGAAATGCATGATATTTTCGAAGCAGAAGATCAGCGCAACGGGGACCGCCGCTTGTTCGCCGAAGGCGAGCAGCGCCAGCCCCGGCCCCATATAGCCGATATTGCCGTAGGCCGCGGCCAGCGCCTTGATCGTCGACTGGGCGATCTCGCCGCGCGACGCCGTCACCGACCATACGAACATGATCGAGAAGATCGTGTAGGTGGAAAATACCGAGCCGAAGATGAAGCGCCATTCGGTCAACTGTTCGAACGGCGTGCGGGCCAGCAATTGGAAGAACAGGGCAGGAAGCGCGACATAGACGATGAAGGTGTTCATCCAGCCAAGCGCTTCCAGCGGCTGCCTGGTCATGCGCGCGACCAGAAAGCCGATGAAAATCAGCCCGAAGAACGGAAGAACAAGACCGACAATGTCAGACATTTTTGCCCTGGCCCGAAACCCCGGGACTGGGCTAGCCCGTAGCTTCATCAGGCGTCAAGCGCTTCGGCATTGAACTGACACGCTATCTGCGCCAAATAAAGCCTGATCCCAGACCTAAGTCGGGCTCGATTTTTGGCCACGGTGTGTGTAAATTCAAAGTCTTAGAGCGCTCTTCGCACATTCGAGGGGACGCCGGGCGCTCTAGAGGCTTAGTGGTGAGTATGATGAAAACGGCCAAATTTTCGATCGGACAGGTGGTTCGTCATCGGCTGTTTCCGTTCCGCGGCATCATTTTCGATGTCGATCCGCAATTCGCCAACACCGACGAATGGTACGAAGCCATCCCGGCCGACGTGCGGCCGCGCAAGGACCAGCCGTTCTACCATCTGCTCGCCGAGAATTCGGAAACCGAATACATCGCCTATGTCTCCGAGCAGAACCTGCTCGAGGATCAATCGGGCGAACCGGTCCGGCATCCACAGATCGGCGAGATGTTCGACAAGCGGCCCGACGGACGCTATGAGCCAAAACGCCAGTCGAGACACTGACATCACCTTGCATCGACGTGACGACAACAAAAAAGCGGGGCATGACCCCGCTTTTTGTCGCTCCGGTATCTGTCCCGGCGATTAGTTGGCGGCTTTGGCCTTGGCCTGCTCGTCCTTGAGCTTCTTGGCGAAGTCCTGGTTGTTCTTGACGACGAAATCCTGAAGTTTTTTCTGCCGGTCCTCGATGTCCGACTGCTGCAGCGGCGCGCCGTCAAAGGCGCCGCTGAAGCCGGTCAAGGCAACCTTGATTGGATTTGGCTGACTCTGGAAGTTGATCGAGGTCAGCGTGATCGCCTGTCCCTTCTTGAAGGAAGCGACGAGCGCGTCGGTCAGCGGCACTTCGGCAACGCAACGGTCGGCGAAGCAAATGACATAATCCAGCTTCGTCGCCTTGCCGGCGTCTATTTGCAGGGCGATGCCGGGGGGCACCAGGCGACCTGGGGGAACCGTGACCTGGAAGACCTTGCGGTTTACCTTGCCCTTCAACTCGATCAGGCTGACGCCGGTGACGAACTGGCCGTTGCCGGCAGTGATGATGTTCTGGACATTGCAGATGTCGACATCTTCCTGCTTGGTGCAGGCCTTGAACCAACCCTGCGGAATCTGTTGCTGTGCCGAAGCGGTGGGAAGTCCGGCGCCCAGAAAGCCGACCACGCCCGCGGCCAGGACCGAAAGGCGGTATGCGTTGCTGTTCAGGCTCGTCATGTCGTGCATTTCCTCTCAAATGATCCCGGGACCGGCTTCTTCGCGCCGTGTGGTCCTGCTACCTGTTGCCGAATTGAGGCAACAGAATGACTTCGGAGCGCGTGTTACACTGCATGAGCAGCCGAATCCAGCCCGCCGCCTGCAATTCTTGGCCTCGCAATTTGGGTCGTGCGATTTGGATTAATGTATCTGGCCGGAGCGCCGCGGCGCCATGTTAGGGTGCACTCCGAATCATCAAGCCGCCCAGTAAGGAGACGGTCATGGGCCGCATTCTTGTTTGGCTGATCGCCGCAATCTCGTTCTTCGCCTTTGCACCCGGCGTGGCGATGTCGGAACCGAAACATGCCATCGCCATGCAGGGCGAGCCGGCGCTGCCAGCCGACTACCAGCATTTCGACTACGTCAATCCCGATGCGCCCAAGGGCGGCAACATCACTTACTGCGTCGTCGGCAGCTTCGACAATCTGAACCCGTTCATCCTGAAGAGCCTGCGCACCACGGCGCGCGGCATGCAGGACCTCATTTTCGGCAATCTCGTCTTCGAGCCGTTGATGATGCGCAACTACGACGAGGCCTTCACCCTCTATGGCCTGCTCGCAGACAGCGCCGATATGGACCTGGAGCGCAAATCGATCGAATTCCACCTTAATCCAAATGCGAAGTGGTCGGACGGTGAGCCGGTGACGCCGGATGACGTGCTGTTCACCTACGATGTCTTCACCGACAAGGGCCGCCCGCCCTACAGGGATCGCATGAGCCTGATCGCCAAGCTCGAAAAGACCGGCGATCACAGCGTGCGCTTCACCTTCAACGACAAGGCCAATCGCGAGACCCCCTTGATCATCGCGCTGACGCCGATCATCCCAAAGCACGCCTTCAACAAGGATACCTTCGACAAGACGACGCTGAAGCCGGTGATCGGCAGCGGTCCCTACACCATCGACAAGGTGCAGCCGGGACAGCGCATCGTCTTCAAGCGCAATCCGAATTACTGGGGCAAGGACATCCCTTCCAAGCGCGGCTTCGACAATTACGACCAGATCACCATCGAGTACTTCCTCAACGCCAATGCCAAGACGGAAGCGTTCAAGAAAGGCATCTGCGCCATTTACGATGAGGGCGATCCGGTCAAGCGCGAGCGCGATATCGATTTTCCCGCCTTTCATCGCGGCGAGGTGATCGCCGAGACCTTCGACACCGGCATACCGCCCGTGGTGACCGGGTTCCTGTTCAACACGCGGCTGGAGAAGTTTTCCAATCCGGAGGTGCGGCGCGCGCTCGGCATGCTCTACGACTTCGAATGGGCCAACAAGAACCTGTTCGGCGGTAAGTACACGCGCACGATGAGCTACTGGCAGAATTCCGAACTTTCTGCGCTCGGCCATCCCGCCAGCGACAGGGAAAAGGCGCTGCTGGCGCCCTACCCCGGCCGCGTGCCGGCCGATGTCATGGACGGCAGCTGGCGCCCGCCGGTGAATGACGGCACCGGCCAGGACCGTAAGGTGCTGAAGGTGGCGTTCGACCTGCTGAAGAGCCAGGGCTACACCGTCAAGGACGGGGTCCTGCTGGACCCAAAGGGAAACCCGTTCGGTTTCGAGATCCTGACGGCCTCGCAGGACGAGGAACGCTTTGCCGCCATCTATCAGCGCTCGCTGGAAAAGATCGGCATCGCGGTGACCATCCGCAGCCTCGAGGCCGACCAGATCCAGTCGCGCAAGCAGCGTTTCGACTTTGAGGTTCTTGTCGGGTCGAGCGGGTTCAGCAACTCGCTGTCTCCCGGTATGGAGCAGAACCTTCGCTGGGGTTCTTCAGAGGCCAAAAGAGAAGGTTCATTCAATCTGGCCGGCGTCGCCGATCCGGCGGTCGACGCGGCGATCGACGCGATGCTGAGAGCACGGACCAAGGAAGACTATGTCGCCGCCGTGCGCGTGCTCGACCGATTGCTGATCTCCGGCAATTACATGGTGCCGATGCAGTACAACGCGCAGCAATGGCTCGCTTATTGGAATTACCTGGACCATCCCAAAAAGACGCCCATATTCGGTTATCAATGGCCGACCTGGTGGCGCAAGCCGAACTGAGCGTGGCCGAGATCGGTCTCGCTGAAACGTTCGGCTGCAGGAGATCAAGATGAGCGATGACAATTCCATTACCGTCGACGTGGTTTCCGACGTCGTCTGCCCCTGGTGCTTCGTCGGCCAGAAGCGGCTGGATAAAGCGATTGCCGCTGCCGGCGACGTTGAGGTTCATGTGCGCTGGCGGCCGTTCCAGCTCGACCCGACCATCCCGCCCGAGGGCAAGGACCGGCGCGAATACATGCTGGCCAAATTCGGCAGCGACGAGCGCATCCGTCAGATGCATGCCCGCATAGAGCCGCTCGGCGAAGCCGAAGGCATCGATTTCGCTTTCGACGCCATCAAGGTGGCCGCCAACACGCTGGACGCGCATCGTGTCATCCGCTGGGCCGGTGCCGCCGGTGAAGCCGTGCAGAACCGGCTCGTGCGCCGGCTGTTCCAGCTGTATTTCGAGGAAGGCGGCAATATTGGCGACCACGCCGTGCTGGTCGATGCCGCCCGCGAGGCAGGCATGGACGCTGCCGTGGTCGAAACGCTGTTGCCGACCGATGCCGACGTCGAGGAGGTGCGCACAGAAATCGCCACGGCATCGCGGATGGGGATCACCGGCGTGCCGTGTTTCCTGCTCGAAGGCAAATACGCCGTCATGGGCGCGCAGGACCCCGACACGCTGACGGATGCCATCCGCCAGGTCGCGGCTGCAAAGGCCAAGGGCGAGCTGGAAAAGGCCGGCTGACCGAAGTTATTTCACCGTCACCTTGGCTTTGCTGAGGAAGAAGCCATGCCCGTTGCTGCCCGTGCAGGTCAGTCCCTTGGTTGACGACTGGCAGGTAAACGGCCCTTTGCTCCAGCTGTTGCCATAGGCCAGCTTCGCGACATCGCTGCAGCAGCCCTGCTCTCCCGGATTCTTGATCAAGGTCGCCGGGCCGTTCGGCCCAAGGATCACGGTGACGTAGCTGGGCTCGACGCGCGAACAGCTCAGTTCCGGACCGCCATCCTGTGGTTCGTAGGTGCTGGTGCCGCCCTTCGGCGTGTAGATGCAGCCGATGTTGCCGGACGGAGCATTGAACTCGATTTGCCCTTCGGCGCTTGCCGGAATGGTCTGGCTGACGGCATGCGCAAGAGGCAGCCAGGCAAAGAGCGTCACCATTGCGGGAACGGCTGCGCGTGCAAGCATTGGGGAGCTTCCTTGTTGGGGACCGGACATGCATCGGTGCCGACAGTGCCCGGCAAGGTTCATTCCAGTGCGCTTGATTGTCAAACGGTGTTGAGCTGCAGCTAAAAAGCGTGGGCCAACTCATGAGCAGTCGCCGTGCAGGAGCGACGATCTTGCGTGCCCAACCATGATGGCCGGTGAAATGATTCGGGCGGCCTGGGGCGATCACGGACGGCAATTTTTCGGGCGATCCGGTTAGCGCGCGGTGGGAAAACCGGCCGACGGGCAGGCCTTTTGGTCACAAAGCCGTGTATGAGCCTTCCCTCAGGGAATATATTCGCACATCTGAGCGTTCTCGCAACACCTTGAAACAAAGGACAAATTCGGCCCAAAGACGGCGGTCTCGCAGCACCAACTGTTGCCTCATGGCAACGGCGGGTGGGCTGCTTCACATTCGCCGGGATAAAATTCATAGAAAATGATCAATTGGTGTTACTATCCGTAACAAAACTAAAAAGGTTTGGGCGGGATTGTGATTCGGGTCGACAGACCGCGACGTTCAATATCGGCACTTTGGAACCGCGACGCCCCCGCCGGGCCGTCGCCCCTGACGCCAGTATCGTCGATGCGGACCTTCTGGGGACTGATGCGGGCCTACTGGTTCTCGGACCGGTGGAGAGAGGCCTGGGCTCTCACCGTCGTCCTCGCACTCATCATAGCCCTGTCGAGCAAGGCCGACGTCTGGTTTACCGTGTTGGCGGGCGAACTGGCAGCCTCAATCGCTTTTTTCCACGACGCCGCGAATACCACGCCCCTTGAATCAGTGCTTACCAATGCCGGCCTGCTTGTGCTGCTGGTCGTGTTCAAGGACATGGGAATCATAGGCGCCTGCAAATTTGTATCGGCGACATTGCATCGCAAATGGCGCGCCTGGTTGAACGCGCGTTTCAATGCGGCGCTGCTTGATACCAACCATACTCACTACCACGCTCAGAATGGCTCGCCAGATGCGCCAGCGCCCGACAACATCGATCAGCGCGTGCAGGAATCCATCAAAGACATGGCGGGCGGCGCCATCGGGCTTGCCCAAGGTGTCTTCGGCGTCTTCACCTCACTTTATTTTGTCGGCGGCGCTTTGCTGGCGAATTCCGTGGAGGTAAAAGGCCTGGATGCCCTCGGCAGCTATGGCAGCGCCGTCCTCGCTCTGCTGGCGGTTGCCATCTATGTGCCCGTCAATACCTGGATCGCGATCAAACTCGGCGGAATGCTGGAGTGGCTCAATGTCAGGATGCAGAAGGCCGAAGGCACCTATCGCAGCGAGCTGATCACCTTGTTGCGCCGCAGTTTCCATGTGTCGGCGTCGCAAGGCGAAGACGTGCAAAAGACGATACATGGACGGCTCTATCTCGATATCGATACCACCTGGTCGAAGCTCAACATCGTCAACACCCTCTATGCGGGATTCGAATCGGTCTATAATTTCGTCGGGGCCAAAGTTGTCGCCTACGGACCTGGTCTGGTGCCGTTCATCCACAACGGCGTCGACCTCAAGGGCTACATAACCGGTTCCGAGCAGGTCAACGCGCTGATCAGCAAATGTTCCTGGTTCATCCATGTCATGCCGAGTCTCGCCACCTTGCGGGCCAACAGCCAGCGCGTCATCGAGTTGGCGCACGCCATTGAAAACGTCCAACAGCCGCAGGAATTCTACAGCCAGACCGGCCGTTCCGATTTCCACTATGCCAGCCAGAACCCGGTCTTCGGCCTGACCATCCAGAAGCTTGAACTGGCGCATCAGGGTGAAGACGCCACGCCGTTCCTGAGCGCAGCCAATCTGCGCTTTCGGCGCGGCGAGTGGGCATTCCTCAAGGGCGAATCCGGCTGCGGCAAGACTTCGCTGATCAAGGCGATCAACGGCTTGTGGCCTTATGGCCGCGGCACCATCGTCTTCCCTGACGGTGTGAGGAGCTTCTATGCCGCACAGGAGGTCAAGCTGCAGCTGGTGTCGCTGAAGCAGCTGGTGTGCCTGCCCGGCTCCGAGGACGACTATGGCGATGCGCAGGTCGCGGCAGCCCTGCACAAGGCCGGCCTTGGCGATTTCATCGAACACATGGCCGATGAAAGCCGCGAGGGAAAGATCTGGGACCAGCTGCTGTCCGGCGGCCAGAAGCAGAAGCTGGTCGTGGCCCGCATCGTGCTGCAGCAACCGGGACTGTTGTTCCTCGACGAAGCGACCGGCGCGCTCGATCCGGATGGCAAGATCGCCTTCCACCAGGCCATCAAGGACAACTGTCCCGATGTCACGGTGATCAGCATCATGCATGAGGCGGTGCCGCCACGTTCGGCCTCGGGCGAGGAATTCTACCATAGCGTGGTCGCGATCGCCGACGGCGTCGCCACCAAGAGGCCGCTTGTTCCGAACCTTCCGCGCGAGCTCACCACCATCCTTACGCAGCCGCGGCCGGTCGAGGACAAATGGATGCGTTTTTCACGCCGGCTGAAGCAGAAATAGCAGCCACGCCGAAGCGCGTTCCGCCACTGGCGGCGGGGCACTCGCTCCCTCCCCCTTCAATAATCATCACAGTCTCGCGATTGGGCCGGCTCCCGGCTGTTTTCCGCCACCCCCGCGATTGACTCGCCAAGATGCGCTCCTATGTTGCGCCCGCTCGCTGAATTCCAACTCGAACCCGCGAGCAGAAAGGTCACCGCGCCATGCCTGGCGACAGTAGTCGAACGCAACCGCCGTCCGCCTCGATGTGACCTCTAACGGCTCACGTCCCGCCGGACGGCAAGGAGTGAGCCATGAACGAATTTACCCCCCGTCGTAGCGGGCGACGATGCCGTCGCTATCGCGCGTATCCTTGCCAATGATCACGTCGCCGATGTCGTCGAGGCCCTGAACCGGGAAGCTCGCGATACCGCGATAGAACTGCTTTGCGAAATGCCGTTCGAGCGGCTGGTCGAGATCTTCGACCAGCCTGAACTCGACGGCGCCTCCGATCTGGCCGAGGCGCTGCCGCGCGCCAAGGCGTGCAAGCTGCTGACCGCCATGTCGGTCGACCGCGCCGCCGATATTCTGCGAGAGCTGGATGAGCCGACGCGCTCCGAGCTGCTCGGCGGGTTGGTCCCGCCGCTGCGGGCAACGCTGCTTTCCATTCTCGGCTATCCCGAAGGCAGCGCCGCCTCAATCATGACGACCGAATTCGTCAGCGTGCCGTCGGACTGGTCCGTCGGGCGCACGCTCGACTACATCCGCAAGGTGGAGCGGACGCGGGAGACCGTCTACGCCATCTACATCGTCGATCCAGACACGCATGTGCTGGTGCGCTCGACCGGCCTGCGCCGGCTGATCACCGGCGAGCCGGACGATCCGATCCTGTCGGTGGCGCCGGATCGCGCCCCGGTGACGGTGACGCCGCTGACCGATCGCGAGACACTGGCGCAGACGATCTCCAAATATGACCTGCTCGCGGTTCCCGTCGTCGACCACGGCAAGATCCTCGGCATCGTCACCATCGACGACATCATTCGACACCATGATCGAGGAGACGACCGAGGACGCGCATCGTTTCGGCGGCATGGAGGCGCTCGACGAGCCCTACATGAAGATGAGCTTTCTCGCGATGATCAAGAAGCGCGGCGGCTGGCTGTGCGCGCTGTTCATCTCGGAGATGCTGACCGCCAATGCCATGCAAAGCTATGAAGGCGAACTGCAAAAAGCGATCGTGCTCACTCTGTTCATCCCGCTGATCATGAGCTCGGGCGGCAATTCCGGTTCGCAGGCGACCTCGCTCGTCATTCGCGCGCTGGCGCTGCGCGAGATCGGCCTTCGCGACTGGTGGCGGGTGGCGTTGCGCGAATTGCCCACCGGCTTCGTGCTCGGCGCCATGCTTGGCGTGGTCGGCATCTGCCGCATCGCGCTCTGGCAATATATGGGCTTCTACGATTATGGGCCGCATTGGCCGCTGATCGCGGCGACCGTGGGGGCAGCACTCGTCGGCATCGTCACCTTCGGCTCGCTGTCGGGGTCGATGCTGCCGTTCGCGCTGAAACGGATCGGCTTCGATCCGGCGGGCGCCTCGGCGCCGTTCGTCGCCACGCTGGTCGATGTCACCGGCCTGGTGATCTATTTCTCGGTGGCGCTGGTCATCCTGCGCGGCACTTTGTTGTAATAAGCTTCAGGCCTCCCATCGCGGTGGCAACAGCGGCTGCCATGGGGGGTTCTTCAAGATCGAGCGCGCGGGCGTCAATCGACCCGCACGCCGTTCTTCACGCGGTAGGTGGGCTTGTACATGGTGACCAGTTCCTCCGCTGCCGTCGGGTGGACGGCCATGGTGCGGTCGAAATCATCCTTGGTGACGCCGGCCTTCAGCGGAATGCCGAGCAACTGCGCCATCTCGCCGGCGTCCGGCCCGAGGATGTGCGCGCCGAGCACTTTTCGCGTGGCGCCATCGACCACCAGCTTCGTCAGCATCTTTTCGTCGCGGCCCGACAGCGTGTGCCGCATCGGCCGGAATGTGGCGCGGTAGATTTCGATATCGGAGTAGCGCTTGACGGCATCGTCCTCGGACAGCCCGACGGTGCCGATCTCCGGCTGTGAGAAGACGGCGGTCGGAATGGTGTCGTGGTCGGGCGCGGTCGGATTGCCCTTGAATGCGGTCTCGATGAAGCACATGGCTTCGTGGATCGCCACAGGCGTCAACTGCACGCGGTTGGTGACGTCGCCGATCGCCCAGATGTTGTCGATGTTGGTGCGGGAATACTGGTCGACAACGATGGCGCCGGTTATGCCGAGCTCGATACCGACGCCTTCCAGGCCCATATTCTCGGTGTTTGGGAGGCGGCCGATGGCGAGCATGACCTGGTCGATCGTCAGCACCTTGCCGCCGGTGACCAACGCATCCAGCCTGCCGTCCGGCCGTTTGCGGACCCATTCCGACACGGCGTGGCAGAGGATCTTGATCCCCTTCTTTTCCATGGTTTCGTGCAGCATGTGCCGCAGGTCCATGTCGAAGCGCGACAGTATCTCCTTGCCGCGATAGACCAGCGTGGTGTCGACGCCCAAGCCATGGAAGATATTGGCGAATTCGACGGCGATGTAGCCTCCGCCCTCGATCATGATCGCCTTCGGCAGTTGCTTGAGGTCGAAAACCTCATTGGAAAAGATGCAATGCTCGTGACCGGGCAGCGCCGGGTGCGGCGCCGGCCGGCCGCCGGTGGCGATCAGGATCTGGTCGGCGGTGACGGTGCGGTCATCGCCCAGGAGATGCACGACATGCGGGTCGACCAGCATGGCGCGCGAGTGGAACGTCTCGCCGCCGGCGCCTTTCACGTTCTTTTCGTAGATCGCTTCCAGACGGGCAATCTCGCGGTCCTTGTTGGCGACCAGCGTCGGCCAGTCGAAGCTCGCCTCCGGCACCGTCCAGCCATAGCCGGCGGCGTCGGCAAAATGCTCGGAAAATTGCGAGGCATAGACATAGAGTTTTTTCGGCACGCAGCCACGGATGACGCAGGTGCCGCCATAGCGGTATTCCTCGGCGATGCCGACACGCTTGCCGAGCGCTGCCGCCACGCGCGCCGCCCTCACCCCGCCGGAGCCGCCGCCGATGACGAAGAGATCGTAGTCGTAACCGGCCATGCTGCTGTTCCTTGCCTCAAGAAATGTTTGAGACAGGTAGGCCGCATGAAGCCAAAAGAAAAGCCCGGTTTCCACCGGGCTTTCTGGTCCAGCGGCAAGGATGCCGGTGGCGAAATCAGACGTCTTAGTTCTTCGGCGCTTCCGGCTGGTCACCGTCTGCGGGCGCATCGCCGTCGGCAGGTGCAGCGCCATCGGCAGGTGCAGCGCCATCGGCGGGGGCAGTTGCGTTATCCGGCGCAGGCGCGGCCGGGGCAGCGGCCTTCGCGGCGGCTGCCAGCGTTTCGCCGACCTGCTGGGCGAGATCGCGCGCCAGGCCGTTCTGCCAGATGTCGGCGGCCTTGACCAGTTCGCGCGTCACGTTGGGGCCGTTGTCGAGCAGCTTCTTGCCGGCATCGGAATTGTAGAAGGCGGCGATGTCGGTGAGATCCTTCTCGGAGAACACCTTGGCATAGGCGAGCGCTGCTTCCTTCTCCAGATCGGCACGGCGCGAGGCCAGCGCCAGTGCCTTTTCGCTGACGGTCTTGCCGATCAGCTCCTGCATATCAGGGTTCTTCTGGATAAGCTGCTGCTCGAGCGAGGCCGCCGCTTGCGGCAGGATGTTGTCGAACGAGTCGGTCGCGTGGATTGCCGTGACCGCCGCCCGCGCCGCCTTCAGATGCGATTCCGTGATCTCCTGCGAGAACGCCGGGGAGGAGAAGGCGAAAACGGCCGAAGCCGTCAGAACGGCGCAAAGATTGCGAACCCGGTTATGCAACATCATGATCGGTAGAACTCCCTGGTTTTCGGGCGGCATGGACGGTTTGGATGCCGTCGCCGCCGGCGATGATGGCCGCTGACGCCAGCCCGATGAAAAGACCATGCTCGACCACACCAGGAATGGCATGGAGAGCATTCGAAAGCGCTCTTGTATCCGGAATGCGGCCAAAAGATGCATCGAGGATAAAATGGCCGCCGTCTGTAACAAAAGGCTGGCCCCCCGTCATCCTCAATGTAACCGGGCCGGAAAGGCCGAGACTTTTGGCCGCTGCCGCGACCGCGATTTCGGTCGCGCGCAGGCCGAACCGGTTGACTTCGATCGGCAAGGGAAACCGGCCAAGGGTGTCGACCATCTTCGAGCGATCGGCAATGACGATCATGCGCTGAGATGCCGCCGCGACGATCTTCTCGCGCAGCAGCGCGCCGCCGCCACCCTTGATCAGGGTCAGCGCCGCGTCGATCTCGTCGGCGCCGTCGACGGTGAGGTCGAGCTCGGGCGTTTCCTCAAGCGTCGACAGCGGCACGCCGAGTTCGCGGCAAAGGGCTGCAGTGCGCTCCGACGTCGGCACGCCGATGACGGTCAAGCCCGCGGCGATCTTTTCGGCCAGCAGCCGCACGAATTCGTCGGCCGTCGTCCCGGTGCCGATGCCGATGCGCATGCCGTCGCTGACATGGGCAAGGGCAGCCCGCGCGGCCTCGACCTTCAACTGCCTCGCATCCATGCTCGCCCCGGGGATTTGGCTTGGTTCTGATTTTTCTGGATGCGCGCTCCTAGCACTTTTGCCCGCAGGGTCAAAGACTTTGGCTCGCACCGGCTTGCCTGAAAGAAGCGCAGCCGCTATCGCCTGCCTGCAATGCATCAGCCACAGGACAGGCCATGACCCAACCGATCATCGTGTTCGACCTCGACGGGACGCTGATCGACACGGCGCCGGACCTGCTCGACAGCCTCAACCACAGCCTTGCCGCCAGCGAGCTTGCCGCTGTCGACGAGGCCGGCTTCCGGCGTTTTGTCGGCCAGGGCGGACGGGTGATGATCGAGCGCGCGCATACCGCGCAGCAGAAGTCGCTGGCGGTGGAGGAGCACGACCGGCTGCTCAAGCTGTTCCTCGACCACTACACGCTCAACATCCCCGGCAAGTCCCGCCCCTACCCCGGCGTGGTCGAGGCGATCGCCCGCTTCGAGAAGGCCGGCTACCTGCTTGCCATCTGCACCAACAAATATGAGGCGAATTCGAAAGCGCTGATCGAGGCGCTCGGCCTGACCAAGCATTTCGCCGCGATCGCCGGCCAGGACACGTTCGCCTTCCGCAAGCCCGATGCGCGCCATCTGACCGAGACCATCCGGCTCGCCGGCGGCGACCCGGATCGAGCACTGATGGTCGGCGATTCGCAGACCGACATCGACACGGCCAAGGCCGCCGGCATTCCGGTGGTCGCCGTCGATTTCGGCTACACCGACCGCCATGTCAGGGAATTCGAGCCATCGGCGGTGATTTCGCATTTCGACGCGCTGACGCTCGACCTGGCGGAACGGCTGATTGCAGCGGCGGCCGGCTGAGCGAAACGGGGATTCCGCGGCAGCGCCTGTCCTCGGCTATTTCAGGCACAGAAGGCCGGCGCATCTCCTTGACTTCACGACCCTGCCTCCCTTATATCGCGGCTCGCTTGGCCTTCGGGCAACGAGCGGGCGATTAGCTCAGCGGGAGAGCACACCCTTCACACGGGTGGGGTCGCAGGTTCAATCCCTGCATCGCCCACCATCTAACACTTTCAAAACGTAGGATGAATTGATCCTGACGAATCCTATGAAAATCGGCATAGCGCGTAACCTGCTGAAGGCATGCTGCGAGACGACTTCCTCGCCTAACCATGGAAGCCGTGCAGCACCACGGTGCATTCTGGTACATGATGACCGGCCCATCTCTAAAAAGGTGGTGTCCATGGAGGCCTTGCTGCGATCCCGTTGACTTCCTCGCTGCGTTGACTGCAATGGGAGCTCTCACTCGGGGGAGCGTCGATGGCAAAGTTTCCCGCAATACAGAAGCTCTGTTTCGTCGTCGGGCCAATAGGCGGCAACGATAGCGACGATCGGGTTCACGCAGACTGGCTGCTGGAGGAAATTATCAAGCCCGTCTTTGAGGAGCATTTCCCGAATTTTCGGGTTGAACGCGCCGACAAGATTTCCAATCCTGGCCGCATCGATGAGCAGATTATCACAGCTCTGCTGTCGGCGGAGTTGGTCATTGCTGACCTCACTAACCTGAACCCGAATGCTTTTTATGAAATAGGCATCAGGCACGCGATCCAAAAGCCGACAATCCACATGCATCTTGAAGGACAAAAAATTCCCTTCGACATCAGCTCTTTTCGCTCGATCGAATTCTCTCGAAAGTGGCCGAAGGATCTGGAAGCTGCCCGGAAAACGCTAACGGAGTTCGTCAAAACAGCGGTCGCCGACGAGTATGTGGTGGACAATCCGGTCACCTTTTCACGCGGCAAAGTGGAGTTCGCCAAAACGGCTACGCCCTCTGAGAAAATCATGCAGGACCAGCTTTCAGACATCCTCAGGCGCCTCGGCACAATTGAGAATGCTCCATCAGCTTTCTCGGTACTTTTGCGTAATATGCCGAGCTTGGAGCCCACTAACGGGAAATACCGGCTCAATCCCGCTCTTACGAAGAGCATGCGAGTGCGGCTCGATTTGATGCAGATTGAGGTCAAGCCGCGTGAAGTGCAAGCAATTGGGTCTTTTCGCGAGGATATCGAGAGGCTTGCCGCACAATTTCTCGTGGGGTTCGATATTGCCGGCGATAACGTCTCGGTTGTGATTACGGTCGCCGACACTCCGCAAACCCGTCAGAACGTGGCTTTGCTTCTGAAAGCGGCACCATCCCATGATATGACAGCTCGGCTACTGTAGGGCTGTGACGCACAAGAAATGCCCCTCCGCTAGAAGGGGCACTCTCCGAGGAAGAAGATCGGCGTCCAATAAGGGCGCTGCCGAAACACGTTGTTAATGCATTCGAGCTGCCTTGCGCTTGGCCGGTCGCCCCGGAGGACGAACTGCTTTACGCCCTCGATACCCCGCGGTTTGGACATTGCCGACCGGGGATAGCCGTAGCGGTCAAGGTAGTAGTCGAAGATCTTGGGTGTTCTCTCCCTCGCAATAAAACTCCAGAATCATGGGAGTCTCCGTTAAAGGATGGTCGGGCTTGTTTTACGTGCGGCCCGTTCGCACGGCAGGTCACCGCCCAATCTTTCGTGCTGGCGGAGATGGGAAGGGCGCCTACGCGCGCGGGCTCCTTTCGAAGGAGCAATTCGCGGATCTGGAGCACCTCCGTAAAATCCGAAACGCAGAGGTCGGCGGCGGGGAGGCAAACATCTACACATTGGACGTGTTCCTGCGCCCCGGAGGCCAAGGCATTCCTGAAGGTGGAAGCGTGCTTCAGGAACGGCGATAAATCTGAACCACCGGAACTTCCTCCACGCGATGAATCCTGGCGGGCAAAGTGGAATGTGGACGATTAGTGGGCGAAAAAGCAGCTCGCAGGCTGCTCCTGATCGCCTCAGAATTGGGCGTGAGCGTTGTGGGGTCAAGGAAACTGCATGGCGCTCAATTGCGGGCCCGTCTCCCGTAGGTCCTGACGGAAAAGGCTTCGCCTACCAATGACACGTTTCGGCGCAGTAATGCAGGCCTAATGGCGTTACATCGTGAGCGACTGACTCACGTCTGAATTCGGACGCCATTCGCCGTCGGTACTGTCGAGGCCAACACGCGAATCCTTTTGTTGCTAATGGATATCGTTGGGTGCTATCTTATACTTATGCGTCCAGCGAACTCAATTTGATCTGCCGAATTATGGCAAAGCAATGGCCGACGTTTACAATAATATTGGTGACAGTCGTTTTATTTTCGATCATGGCTTTTGTTGTAGCTGCACCCGACGCCCCCTGCCCGGCGCAAAATCAAGTGAGCGACCCTTTAAAGCAGGTCGTCGAACTCCTGAACGGTATTCTAGATCTTGACATTACAATATGCACTGGAGTCGTGGGCCTTTCTGCCGCGCTTCTCCTCGGCATTCAGGGCGATATAAAGCTGAAAAAAGCGTCCCTCACGCTCCTTTCGATCTCTATTATTCTCCTCGTTCAATCCATTCTCTATGCCATCATATGGAGGCTGGGTTTGGCTAATCTGTGGTTCAACGATGCTGTTAGTTGCATTGCCAAGGATCCACAACAGACATCTTACAAGGCCCATTTTCTAGCTATGGGCTTGGGGATTTTTTTCTTTGCCGTTACGGTCGTCGTAGTGGCATTTGAACGTGCAAATAGCTCTTCGGACGGCGAAAATGCTCAATAGATATTTTGGTCTGATATCACTGCTCGTACTTTCGATAACTTCCGCAGATGTGGAGGCCCAAGTTTTCAAATATCGCCTATCTGCCGACGATTTCATCGCAGAATGGGTCAGCTCGACCGGGATTGTTGTCACGCCCCAAGCGAAAGGGGTCGTTTGGAAGGCGATATCGGTTGGCATTGAATCTCAAGCGAAGAACGCAGGGCTGGATACCGAAAGGGCGCAGGCCATTGCCGCCCTGATGGCAAACGCCGGATATGTTACGGTGGTGCCTGGCGGCGACTATGGATTTTGGAGCAATGGCACTAACAAATTTGCAATCAGCAGCCTCAACGAGTTTGAAGTGTTCGTTTCCGCCTCCAAATATACGAACGTAACTGACATTCTTTATAAGAGGCCAAGAATTAGGATTATAGTAAAGCCGACTCCGCCGCGCGATTATATAATTACTATCGATGGCCAACTCGTAGATTCTACCGAGCTAAGCGAATATGTCGTGAATGAGGGCACTGTAAGTGTTACGATAACTCGAAAGGATCGTAAAGACTGCCTTTGGGAAGGCGAGATGGCAGTGGGGGAGGTGAAAGACATAAGCTGTCGCCTGTGAGGATATTGACCCCCTGAAAATGATGGCGGCCTCCATCGCCACCATCTGCCATTCCTGAAGTACATTTCAGGCTTCTATTCAGCAGCTACAACTCGCCCCTTCCCCACCAAAATTCTTCTGCGCGAAATTCAGGGCGCTTGAGTAGCTGGTATAGCTCTGGAACTGGCAGACATCGGAGCCGTTGCGCACCTTCATCTGCTCGAGATCCCAGAACGAGACCTCGATGTGATCGTTGGCGCAATAGACCGTGTATTTTTCTGGCTCCAGCGCGCTGGCTTTCTGCAGCGGCATGGAGACGGCAGGAATGGAAAGTGCTGCAAGTGCAAGCATGACGGCGTGGCGTGTGCGCATGAAAAACCCCTTGAGTGAAACCGGCCCGTATTGTCGCCGCTAATTTGAAACGCTGCATCACGGCTTTTTGACGAACGACTTCTTCCGGTGCTCGGCTCGCAGCCGGCTAACTCCCTGTTTGACGCAATTCCCAAGGGAAAGCGCTTCGCGCTTTTCCCGGGAAACCGTTTCACACTTTTCCTGGAATTGCTCAGATGCTGATCCAGATCTCCAGCGTGTTGGCGCCGATAACCGGTACCGCCTGGGCGGTCACTTTCTGGCCGGCAGCAGTGAGGTCGGCGGCCAGCAGTTCGGCGGCGCGGCGGTCGGCGTCGACATCCGGATTGTAGCGCACCTCGTTCTTGCCGGCGGCGGCGGCGACCCGTTCTTCGCCGGGCTTCGGTATGCCCCAGCCCAAAGCGCGCATTTTTGCGGAAAGCGCCTCGGCGTCCTCGCGCGCCATTCCGGCGAACTGGACGTAAACCGTCTGCGTGCTCGGCTGGATATGGAGCCGCTCCTTCAGAGTGTTGAGCGCGTTGCGATCCTGGTCGCCGACGATCGTCTGGGGCCCCGCTGCCGACACGATGAGATCGGCAACCGCCCGACGCGCCCCGGCGAACGCAGGCAGCCAGTCCGGGCGTGCCCAGAATTCAGTCGGAACCCCGAGCAGGGCATCAAGCACATTGCTGCGCCCCGCTTGTGTCAGCCCGGTCATGCTCTGGAGACCGGCCATCCCGACAAGGGCCGCCACAACCTTGCGTTTTTCGGACACAGGGAGATCCGGATTGCCAAGCACGGAGGTCAGTTCGTCACGCACTGCCTGGGCATCGTTGGCGCTGTCGAGCAACTTGAGGCGTGCGGCCAGATTGTCGGCTGCGGTTCCGTTCGGGCCGGGATGCGTGTCCGACCATTCGATAAGATAGCCAAAATTGAGGCCAGTGCGGTTTTCGAGCTCAGCGACCGGGACACGGTACCGATCAGGGTCGAACTCATCTGTAGCATCGCCCGGAATGAGGAACGCATCAACGACGAATTGCGGCTCCCTCACCTCACCCTTCACAGCAGCAGACACGGACGAGACGGCGAGTTTCCAATAGGCATAGGGGACCGGCACGCCATCGATCGGGTGGCTGGTGGGCTTGAAGATGGTGCCGCTGAAGATGGTCACCTTGTTGGCCAGCGGGTTGTGCAGCGTGCGCACCCAGTTTTCGAGCGGCGCCCACCTTGTTTCGTAAAAAGCGCTGGACTGCGGCATCGTGTTGGGCAGGACATAGGTATACTGCGCCAGTCTGAGCGCCGCCGTTGCAGGATCTCCCGTGAATTCGGGGCCCCAGGCGATGTCGCTGGCATTCGCCAATCGCGCCGGCAGCCACCGCCGGTCCGGCCTGAGGTACCAGGCACGGTCCGGCTGCAAATCGTGCAGCAGCCGACTATCATACCTCAATCCACCTCCGGTGACCTGCAGTGTCATCCTTTGCGACCGATCCAGATTGACCGCTGAATAGATGGCTATGCGGTGACTACGGCCCATGACCAGCGAATAGTTGATGTAGTCCAGCGGTGTGGCCGATGCGTCGCGAGCCAAATCGCCGGTCAGCCGGGGCAAGCCGATCTTGGCCTGGATGAAATCGACCTTGTAGCCTGTTGAACTGCTGGGCTGCTTGTCGATAGCTTGGCCGAGCAGCGGTTCAAGCGCACTCTGCAACGGCACCGGCAATTGGCTGATTGAGACCTCGCCGTTCTTGACCTGACCGGCCAGTTCGACAAGCACGGCCTGCCGTAAATCGGGTGTCAGTTCGTCTATGGCCATTTTGCCGAGTTTGAGCTGTTGGACCACCAGCACGATCGCGGACCGTAACGTGGCCTGCGTAGCTTGTTGCTCGGCGAGCCTCTTGGCCGCGTCGTCGGCATTCTTCAAGGCAACATCACGTGCTGCCTCAGCTTGCGCACGCGCATTTTCTGCGTCTTTCAGGGCGGCGTTAAGCTTGTCGTTGAGCTTCTCGATCTGGACTGCCTTCCTCCCGGCCCTCTCGCCTTCCGCAAAAGCATCATCTCTTTGAAGGAAGGCAAAATAGGTTGTTGCGGCCAGGATCAGGGCTGCCAGGCCGAACACGGCGATCAGCAGGTTCTTGCTGCGATCGCGCTGCTTCTGGCTGTCCGTCTCCGCCTTGGCGCTCGCCTCAACGAACTCGGCAATGTCGGCACCTTGCGGCAGCTCCGCCGCCTCCTTCAGCGCTTCGCCGCGCAGGAGATAACCGGCATAGCCGGTGTTCTTCCATTGCCTGGCCTGAGCGGCCACACGGATGCGAAAGCGCTCGGTCAGTTCGTCCGAACTCAGTTCGTCGTCGGATGCGGATTGCTCGTTGGACCCAGAGGCCGTGGGGCCGGCTTTGGCCGGCCCGACAATGGCATCCGTTGCAACCGACCCCGGATCGTCCGCCGCGACAGCGACCGTTTCAAGGCCGCCGCCACCTGCGAAAGACGCGAGCCGCGCCGGGCTGACGTCGGCTGAGGTGATGCCCGGCCGCGTGACCAGTTCGGCGGACCAATAATCGAGTATGCGCTGCGCCGCGCGCCGGTCGGATTCCCGCGCGATGGAGCTGCCGGCGCGCCGTGCCTTGGCCAGGAAGTCGCGGATGGCCTGCGCATCGGGGGCCGTGTTGTCGATGCTGGCTTCCGTCGTCTCGGCGCCGGCCTTGTCGCTGCGGCTCATCGATGGGTCGACGGCTTCATTGCTGCTGGCGATGCGCATCAGCTCGAGATGTGCGATCCGGATGTCGCTCAGCGAAATAAAATCGGCCGGAGTTTCGGTCTCCGTGCCTGTCGCAAGTTCATCGCTCATGGCCCCAGGTCCTCAATGATCTTGTGCAAAGGCGTGCTGACGCGGACGATCGAGGCGCATTCCGTTTTCAGCGCCAGATCGACCTGGACGAAGCGTTGCTGGGCCTCGTCCCGATAGGCTTCGAAGGCAAGGATGAAGGCGGCATCGACGGTCTCGCGCGATAGCTGGTCGTTGACGTCGGTGGAGTAGTCGACGAGCGTCGCCCGCCACGCTCCAGTGGGGTCGAGGTCGGCAAGAACCTTGACCTTCACTTCCAGGTTTCGCCACAGCGGCGAAAACTGGAACGGCAGCGACTTGTCCGCCGCAGCGCCCCCTTCTATCGGCTCGATCATGTCGGTAAGGCTGGCCAGCTTGTTGTCGATGTCCTGCCATAGCTTGTGCTCGACGACGCGCGCGTAGATGGTCGAGGACAGCACCATGATCGCGTCATGCGCGGCCTTGATCAAGGGCACGGACGGCTCTTCTGCAGGAAGTTTGCCGGCTATCGTATCTAGACCGGTGGCCAAAAGTCCGAAGGGCAGGTTCTTTGCCGTGACGAAAATCTGCTGGTTGAGCCGCGACGGCACGACGCGCAGCACGGTGCGCACGTCAAACAGCGCGTCGTAGGCGTCCGGAGACTTGTTATCGATGGCAGCCTGCAACTTCATCGCAGCCCCCTTGAGGTCGTCGAGCCAGGCCTGCTCGATATCGTGAAGCGCCGGCCCCGCCGGCAGCTCCATGACCGACTCTCCGATAGAGACACAGAAGAGCTTCAATATTTTGAGGAAATTGCGCATGACGCGGACCTGCTCCAGGTCGGCCCCCATGTCGCGGGCGGCGACCAGCAGGTTCTGGAAGCTGCCGATGCCGTATTGAAAACTCTGCAGATGGTCATGCAGGTCCTTGTAGGTCTTGAGGACATCGATCTGGCTGGTGACATTGGTGAGGCCGTTGTCGGCGGCAAGCGTGGCCTGAATGTCCTTGGACTGCTGGTTGACGGCGTTGAAGCCTGCGAGCGCGGTGTTGACCCGATCGTCGGTCGTCATGCCGGGCAACTCGGCCGTCGGTTTCTGGCCCGCGGCGAGTTCGTCCAGATAGGCCTTGAACCGGGCCGCGCACTGCGGATTTTGCGCCACGACGGCAGTCATAAGCGCCTGCGACAGTTTATTGGTCAACGCATAGTCAAGGATGTTGAACCAGACTGTAAGCGCCGCCCCCTGGAGGTTGATGGCGCCAGCGACGATTCCAGCGTCCTTGGTTACCTGCAACCAATCGGGAGGCAATGGGTAGAGATCAGCCAGTTGAAGCCTGAGGTCGAAATAGGCGCTGATCTGTGAACTCCCTGGTGTTTGGTGTCTGGCGTTATAAACCGTCACATCCGAAAAATTTTACATGCCGTAGTCCCAAATCGCCGCGCATCGAGCTGCGCCATCGGTCTGCATAGCTCACCATCTACACAGGCTTGGCCGCGAGGTCCTGGATGATGGTGTCGATCGCGATGCCTTCGTTGCGATAATATGTGCTTTTGGTAGGCGCGTTGGGCTCGGTGAGCCAGCCTCCGCTGTGATGCAGCGCAATCAGGTTCCAGTCGGTGTCGAAGACCGGCGAGCCCGACGAACCCGGCAGTGTGTCGGTCAGATACTGGACGCGGCCGCCGCCGACGAAGGCCACGACATTGGCGACGAACGAAATCTGTTTCTGCGCACCGCCGGGATGCTGGATGATATTGACGTGATCGCCGACCTTCACGGCCATGGGCTTCATGTCCAGCTCGCCCCACTTGGAAGCATCGCCCTTGATGCGGACGGCTGACCAATCATTGTCGTTGGAGGTACGAAGAGGCACGGCGGTGTCGATGTCGAACTGGTCGAGCGGCGCGTCGAGCCCGGCAACGGTGCGCTGATAGTTGAACTGGACCACCGTGCCCGCCAATGAAGCGTCGTCAGGCAAGACATGGTTGTTGGTGATCAGTATCCCGCCGGTGGTCATGAAGCCGGTGCCGGAGCTGCCATCCGCACGCTTGATGCGCACCACCGATCTTGCCCTGACAAGGCCGAGTTCGAGATAGCTGATCGGCACCAGCGTGCTCTTGTCGCCAAGGATTTTTTCGAGCTGGGCCGGCGCCGTCGCGCCGCTCCAATTGGCGGTCGCGGGGCCTTCGACCGGCGGCGGCGGGGCGTGCTGCTTTGCCTGCAGCAGTGCTTGGTCGCCGGGATTCTCATCGAGTGCAAAGGCGACGAGGTCATCGGCCCTGGTCTCCTGCTTTGCGCGCTGGACAATCGCAAACCAGTTGTTGATCGCCTTGTTGTCAAAGGCGATCTGGGCAGTCGAAAGACCGACACCTTTGGCAACACGCACGCCGTCGCCGATCATCGGGTAGAGGTTGGCGAGGATGCGGTTGAGACTGTTCAGTTCGGATTGCGTCCATTCGGTCATGGGATTCCCTCCGACCCTAAGCCTTCTTCTTCCGCTTGCGTGATCCCGCCCGCATCGCAATTTCGGTGCCGCGAACCGTTTCGTACTGGTCGGCATCGATCAACGATTGGTCGAAGCTGACGCCGGTCATTTCGGAGATTTCGGTCAGCGGGTACATGGCGCCGATGAACTCGTCGGAGACGGTAAACTCCAGCTCCGTGTCCGACAGATCCTGTTCGAGCACGAAGCCATAACTGGCGATGCCGTCACTGACGCGGGCGACCACCACCTTCCAGAAGCGGCGCGGCACCGGCGCGCGAAGACTGGTGCCTTTGGAACCCTTGCCGGCAAAGGTCCGGTCATCATCGGCGAGGACCGGCCCGGCGAAGACGCAAAGCCGCTCGCTCGCCGCCTCCGACAGGACGTGATTCTCGAGATCCCCCCAGTTCTTCTCGCCGCTGTCGGAGCGGTTGTAGCCTTCGACCTGGGGCGAGCAGTTGGTGACATGGAAGGAGCAGACATTGCCCCTGAGCAGCAGCTCGAAGGTGCTGCCCCAGGCCACGTCATCGCGCCTGACGATATGGCCCTTGTCGAAGGCGCCCTGATCCTGGGTGTAGAAGACGTCGGGGATCTGGTACTTGTCGTCGAGCCGCAGATCCGGGAACCAGCGCTCGCTGAACAGGCCGCCGCGCGAATAGTTGCGGCCCTTTTCCGGCTCGCGCAGGTTGCTCTCCTCGGTGACGTTGGAGGCGGTGAACAGCGCCAGCCGCCGCTTGGCGTGCATCTTGAGCGAAAAATTCTGGTAGTCTAGCCGCGTGCCCCCGTCTCTAAGTGGCGCCAGCACGGAGAGGTCGGTGGCCTCAGGCATCGGCACAACGACCGGCGCGAGTTTAGTGCCGCCAGAGAGAAATTTCTCGTCGTAGCCCTTATAGCCGGCATAGTCCGCGACCGTTTTGGGAACGAATGCGCCGCCTGGAGGGGTCGGCTTGGCCGCTTCGAGCTCGACCGATTCCGTGACCGCTTCATGGGCAGGCGTTGCGCCGAGCGAGACGGTGATGCGCAACGGCACTTCGAAGGTGACGCTGCCGCCCGGCGAAACGACGACGCCTCCGGATGGAGGCGTCTGGGTGGCGACGCCCGGGATCTGCTGGACGCCGCCGACTTCAACCAGGTTTACGCCCTCGGCCGGCGACCCGCTGTCCGCCTTGTTCCACCATGCGCCCCAATCGTTGGGGCCGCCGCTGGCGGCGCCGGCGAAATTGAGGCCGAGATCGACGACACGCTGGTCGTTGGCGAGCGCGCCGGTGGGCACGGCGTAGTTGCGCTCGAGATAGCGGCCGGCGAAATGCAGCGCCACGACCTCGCCGGTGGCGAGGTTGATCATGGCGGTGCCGGAGTTGCCGCCAGTGGTCGAGCAATCATGTGTCGCAGCGCTGACGATCTTGCCGAAACTCTCCGTATCGAAGCCGCCCTGCAGCATGCCCGGTTGCAGGCGCTTGACCTGGAAACGATTGCGCATGAGCTCGTTCTGGACATCGACCGCGTTGCGATTGTCGAACGCGGGATAGCCGATGGCGACGACTTCCTGGCGCAGCATATCGCGCGCGTCGGCGACCGCGAGCGACAGCGGCGTGATGTTGTCGGGCAGGCCTTCGACTTCGAGGATCGCCATGTCCCAATAGGGATGGATCATCCGGACATTGCGGATCTTGAAGACGTTTCCTGCCGCCGAATCGCGCTTGAAGTCGATGCCGGCGGCGCGGCCGTTGATGAATTGCAGATTGCGGTCGCCAAGGCCGTCCGCAAATATCTGCGCCACATGACGGTTAGTCATCAGCAGGTTGCGGCCGACGACGAAGCCCGTGCCGCCGTAAGGGATATTGGTGTTCCACAACAGTTCGATGCGCCCGATCGCCGGCAGGGCGGCTTCGATGCGCTGCTTCAATGCGGCCTCGCTGGTAAGCTTCGTCCACAGCGAATGGCCAGGTGTCGGAGCGCCGTCGAAAGTCAGCGTCGTAAAGGTGCCATCCTTGATGTCATAGACCGGCCGCAACTCCGGGATGATTATGGCTTCCAGATCGGAAAGCTGCTCGGGCGCGACTTCGGCGCCCCGCGCGAGGCTCTCCATGCCAGCGCGCGCCGATTCAAACGCCGCCTCCGTCTTGCCGGCTTCCGCAGGCGCAAGGGATTCCAGGCCGCCGCCTGCCATCGTCTCCATGTTGCCGAGGACCGATTCAGTCCTCTCGCCCCCGGTGACGAGATCGAGATATTGACGGATTCGCTGCTCTCTGCTGACCGGCATAGTCGCCCCCCCAAAGGTTCTGTCGAAGTAAAGAAGTGTATTGCCCCATTTTAGACTGGTGCAATTCTGACCGGCAGGCAAGGAAACAAATCAACTTGCGTCGAATATGACCGGGGCGCAACGTCGGCATGTCTCTTTGCCCGCAGTCGCTCGCGCGATGTATGACGCTCGCATTATTTCAGCGATGCTGTATGTGATCTCCGTCACATACGCTCACGCTGTTTGCGCCCAGCTATCGCAACAGGCGGAAAGGCCATTGCGGCCGCTCGGTTTTACAGAAATTTTATCACCTATCCATTTTTATCAGTTGGCGCCTGGACCCCGCGGGCCCCCCCGCCCCGCGGGGGCAGGCGGCTTTCCGCCCGGCACGAGCCAGGCACTGGGCGCGACCACTGCGCCAAGCCTTTACAAGGCGTAATCGCAAGGGATGAACGCCGGCCTTTGACGCGGTGCACTCTTGCCTTAGACTTCGGCCCTTAAACTTCGCCGATTGCGGCAATTGGGAATTTGGAACATGGCTTTTGGCGGCCCAAACGACAGAAACGATCTGCCGCGCCTGGCACGCATCGATCCAAAGCTGTTCGATATCCTGTTCAGCGGCTGCAAGGTCGAGCGCTACGCCGCCGGCCAGCATCTGTTCGTCCAGGAAGACGCCGCCGACCGGATCTACGGGGTGATGAGCGGCACGGTGGAAATCTCGATCTATTCGCCTGGCGGGCAGAAGCTGGTGGCCAATATCGAGCTGTCGCGCAGCCTCGTCGGCGAGATCGGCGCGCTTGACGGGCGGCCACGCACCGCCACCGCCATCTGCCTGACCGCTTGCGAGCTGGTTTCGCTCAGCAGGACACAACTCTTTGATCGCATTGAGAGAAATCCACCGCTGGCACGCGCGATGATCGAACTTCTGTGCGCCCGGCTGCGCTGGGTCAGCGGCGAACTCGGCGACCAGGCCTTCTTCGGCATCGAGGCGAGGCTCGCCAAACGCCTGGTCTTCCTGGCCAAGGTGATGGCCGACAGCGCCGGCTGGATCCCGATCTCGCAATCGGAACTCGGAGAGTTCCTCGGCGCCACGCGCGAGTCCGTCAACAAGACGCTCAACGACTGGCGCAACCGCTCGTTCATTGCCATCAAACGCGGCGGCCTGCGCATCACCGACACCGGGGCGCTGCGCCATATCGCCGAATCGCAGGACGACGACTGACGCCGATCCCGAATCAGCCCCGGCTAAGACTCAGAGCCGCGAAATCAGGTAGCGCAGCGCCGAGCGGCTGGGCATGAAGAAGTATCCACCACCCTTGGTGGTGACGAATTGCGGCATGTCACGGAGCGTCGTGACCTTTTCCCATGACGGAATGGTGAACCTGCCATCACCGCCGCGCGAACCAATCGTCGGGTCCTTTTCAGCGACGAGGCCCTGGAACGTGGCCGATGAAACCCAGGTCTGCTGAATGAATTCGTACTGGCGCTCTATGTCGGCGTTGAGGCACATGAACAGCAGCCCTTTTTCGACCTTGCCATTCTTGCCGTCCTGCTTCTCGTAGGTACGGCCGACCCGCAGGATACGATGGCGCTTGCCGATATTGATCTGCGTATCGCGGTCCTCACCCAGCGAGTCGCGTGGGTTGGAACGGCGAATGTGGGCACCAAGCGGGCAGCGATGGCCTTGCGGATCCTCGGCGCCAGCGGCGAAGTTGTTGTCGATGACGCGTCCCGGATGATCGGGGTTGCGCACCAGCGAGCTACCGTTCTGCCAGCGGCCGAGCATCTTGGCGGCAATCCAGTCTTGCGTGATGGCTTGGTTGCCGAGTTGGCTCGCGACCAAGGCTGCAGCCTTTTTGCAGTAGTTGTTGAAGACGTCGACGTGCTGCTCGAACTGGCGAATAACCAGGAATGAACCGTTGCGCCCGAAATCGCGCGGCGGTGGCGGCAGGCCCGGAATCAGCCGGCTACGGCGCACCTGCGAAAGGATTCCGGTCCGATCGCGTGATGCGCTTACCGAGGGCGAGGCTGGATAGAACCCATGCTCATCACGATAGCCGAACAGGAACTCGCCGGGCGCGACCAGATGCATGGGCGCGGCGCCCCTGCTGGCGCGGGTCGTGCCCCGGACAATCGGCTGCGAAATCCCGTCCGCGAAACCGAAATGCTCGTAGGCTGGCCCACGTTCCGACCGATCGTCACGCTTTGCCCCGTCGGACGATTTCGTCTTCGTGTCGGTCGGACCCCGGTTTACGGCGAGCGGCAGTTCGGCGACGACCTTCATGCCTGCACCGGTCGTCTTTCGTCTCACGGTGGCAATCTCGGTCTTCAACCGTCCCGGGTCTTCAGCATAGCAGACGATGACCAGGTCAACAGGGTTCTCCAGCGACCCCCACTCCCATTCGTCCGGGCCGTCGCGGCCTCGGTCGTCCAGTATGCGCCCACGCTCGGGGTTGCCCATGCCATGGCGAAAGGCGATCGGAAATGTTTCCAGTGGATCGCCCTCCACACCCTCGTCGAGCCCAAACTGCCGCAGGCCACCGGGACCAAAGGCGACTATCATAGCGCGCCCGGCGGGCCTGCCTTCGCCGAAACTCGTCTGCTCGACAACGAAATCGAGCCAGGCTCTGCGCTTGGGCGCCGGCAACTTGTCCGGCACCCGGATCGCAAGCATATGCGAATAAGCGAGCGGGCCGAGCGGGCCGAAGAAGATGGACTGGATCTCGCCGGTTTCCAGCTGCTGCTCGAGAGGCGCCGGAAAGGCAGAGCTGATATTGGCCAGCAGCGAAGTGGTCTTTTGAACGGTGGTTGTTTCGCTCGCCGGGCGCCGTAGCGAACCGAACAAGCTCAGCCAGTCGCGCGCCTCGTTGCCGACGGCGGAAGCAATGCCGCGCCTGACCCGGGAATTGATCCGGATGCGCTCTGTGTTGATTTGGGGATAGGCGGAGTACCAGAACAGGGTCGGCACCTGCTGGCGCCGCGCCCAGCGCTTGAAACGATCGCCGTCGCGGGCGCCGTCCAGGAACAGCCATCGTGTGCGTGGATAGCCCACGGTGTTGCTCCACACGCCGGTCAGGCCAGCGGACGCCTTGGCGATGAAGTCCTCAAGATAGCTTTCCCAGCTGCCGCCGTAGTTGGAGAAGAACATCAATCGGTTGGAGCCGGGCAGCAGTATCCAGCGGGCGAAATGGATGGTGTTGATGGTGTTGAGGAAGCCTGGCTTGAATACCTTCTGGGCAGCTATCGAGATCAGGTAGAAAGAAAACCTGAGCGCCAGCCGCCGCAGGATGCCGGCCTTCATCGTCGAAATCGCAGTCAGATGGTTCTGTGCCGCGTGGCCCTCCTTGACGAGTATCGCGTTCAATTCAGATATGCCGATCGATGTGCTTTCCGGCCGATCCCTGTCCTCGCGGCGTCGCAGCGCCAGCAAGCACGAAAACGCCAGCAGCGCCGCTGCCACCAACACTCCAAGTCCGGACAACAGAAGTGAGGTGATTGCCACGGCTATAGCGGTGAAGGAGATTTCCTGGGAACTGATGTCGATAGATCTGCCGAACACCACACTGTAGGTCATGTACCAGCAAGCAGCCCAGATGATCGCCACCGTGACGAAGACCGGTGGTACCAGCAACGTCGTCATCAGAGCACGGCCCCAATGACCCGGCGGCTTTTCCAGCAGGCTCTCGGCCGGCTCGAACGCCCAGGCAAACGTCTCTAATGACTGGACATGCTGGCGAACTTCAGCGAGCACGGCAGGAGCGTTGCCGGCGCCTTTGCGTGGCCGCTCGACGATGTCGCGCACGGCTTCGAAAAGCTGCTGCTCGGCCTTGATACGCTGGACCGAGTGCCCCGGCGTGCCCGAAAACACCAGTCCGGCATTGCTGCCGAAGGACGGCGATATGTCGACATTGTGCTTGCGCAGGAAATCGTTCAATGCGCCGCCATCGCGCAGATCGCAGACATCCTTGAAGATCGGCCGTAGCCGGTGCCCGATGGCGTGCGTGACCGCATCGATGACATCGTCGATGCTGCCGTCACCGGAAATCTCGAGAACCAGAGCTCCTTTTTCCTGACCGGAATCAGCGCCGATCTCGCCGGTGCCGACCACGGTCAGGCTGGTGAAGTGGACGGTGCCGGCAATGTCGAGCGCGGTGCGGATATCTTCGACGGCCGGGTTGCCGAGGCTGGCAACCTTGTCGCGGACAGCATCCAGCGACGCGGATCGGGTGACCGGGCAGACCACCGTCACCATAGACTGCGTTACGGTGCGGCAGAGTTCTGCCCGTTCGAAATCGACCTTGAGGGTTTCGGGATAGGCGCCGATGCGGGTCATCCGCCCGGCCTTGCCGGGCATGCGGCGCACGCCCTGCTTCTGGAACAGGGCGCGCAGGCTTTCGCCGATCTGGATCCTGGCAATCTCGGCGCCGATGCACTGATGAATGCCGTGGCCGAACACCATGTAGTCGCGATGCGGGCGCGATGTGTCGAACTGGTCCGGGTTCTGCACGGCGTCGGCATCGAACATCGCCGACAGCGTCGCCGGCATCACCACCGTGCCGGCCTTCACCAGGCGCTCGCGGCGCGTACCCTTGCCGATGATCGCGTCGCGGGCCGTGTAGCGCCAGGGGCCGACCCAGATCGGCTTGAAGCGCATGGCTTCAAGGACGGCCCTGTCGAGCTTGGCGGTATCGTTTTCGGCCAATGCGGCATCGATAGCCTGCCTTGCGTCGGGCCGCGACAGGATCACGTCGAGGCAATTGCCGGCGGCCAGCACATTGGTCGGGACGAAGCCGGCGATCATGCCCAGCATGATCGAATTGAGGTCGTCCCGCGACAGGCGGCCCTGATCCATCTGGACAACCAGCCTCGCCAGCGGTTGCTCGGCCTTCAAGCCCCGGTCCCTAGCCGACTGGATGGAGCGATCGATGACTTTGAAAAGACGGTCGCCCGCCACCACTGCGAGTTCGCGCATGACGGGGCTCGCCGTCGGGTCCGAAAAGAACAGCGCACTCAGCGCGATCGCCCAGTCGGCGAATTCGGATTCATCGTCCATCTCGACGCCGAAATAATCGCGGCAGATGTGCACCGGGACGATCTTCATCAACCTGGAGATCGCATCGAAGCCGGGGCTGGCGCGCGTCATGATCTCTTGCGAATGACGCGCCGCGATCGGCCTGACGGCGGCTTCGACCTCGGCCGGCGGGAATGCACTCAGCACCGACGATTTCATGCGCCGGTAGTCGGCGCCGTCCTGCATGCCGAGGATGAAGTTCGATCCGCGGGCAAGCTCGGTCATTTCCGGGCCGTATGGGGTCTGGAATTCGTCGCCGCGCTCCAATATGTCGCGGACATCGGCGTTCTTGGTGACCACGAGAACACCGAAGAGCTTGCCGGTCGGGCGGATACGCCGCAACAGGGAAAGCGCCCAGCGGGGGTCTTCGGCCAGAGACCCGACGATGCGCGCAATCAGCCCTGTCTTGCGGATCCGGCCGAGATCGAACGGCGGCATTTCCGACAGCGGGCGCTGGTTTTTCTGGGCCACGCGAATAGCGTCGAAATACTTCAGTTCGGTCATGCGCGTTCAAGCCCCCCGGCTATCCACGTTATTGCGATGCCGGCCGTTCAACGCCTAGGTTTGCATCGGTTGCACGTATGTGAATCTTTTCACAGTTGGTCCATGTTCCAGCCAGCATTGACGCCATGTTCATTTGGCCAGTCGGAAATTGGCGACGAGGATCTCGTTCGCGGCCTTGTCGGTGAACGGTATCCAGCGCACACGCTGTTCTGAAAAATCGGGATGCCGGGTGGTGAAAATGGTCATCTCGCGCCGCGCCTGTTCCGGCCGGCCGCTTCGCATCAGCGCGCCGATCTTCAGGAACCTGGAATAGAAATAGCCGGGAGACAGGTTGAGCGAGCGGTCAGCGGCAGCGATCGCCGCCGGCCAGTTCTCGACCAGACAATAGGCCGCCGTCAGTTCCCCCAGATTGTGGAAGCGGTAGAGGTCGAACGGGCTCAATCGCTCGGTATCGAGAAAGAACGGTATCGCGGTCGCGGCATTGCCGAGCAGCAGCTGGGCGCTGCCCATGGCCGAGCGCGCGAAGGCAAAGCTCGGATTGATGTGGATCGCTTCCTCGAGATGGTCGACGGCCGACCGCGGTTCGCCGCGCATGATGTCGACGGCGCCGAGATGGGCGTGCGGGCGCGCATCCAGGCTGTCCACCAGCAATGCCTTGCGGGCAAACTGCTCGACCTTGTTCAAATCGTCGCTGTCGCCGAAACGCAGCCATGCCCGCCAGAAATACCACCACGCCAGTTCGTTGAGCACGGCGCTCGAGTTGGCGTCCTCGCGGTAGGCCTTCTGGAAGAACTCGAGTGCGGTTTCGGTGTCGCCGCGGGTGCGCCGGTTCATGTGCCAGCGGCCCCGTCGCACCAGTTGCCAGGTCTCCAGGCTTTCCCAGGGAACCTGGAAGGTGCGTGCCTGTTCCGCCCGGTCGACCTCCTTGTCGAGGATCGAAACGATCTCAGCGCCGATCTGGTCGCGCAGGTTGAAGATGTCGACCAGATCGCGATCGAAGCGCTGCGACCACACCAGCCGCCCGTTGGACGCGTCGGCCAGCGAGGTGTTGAGGCGGATCTGGCCACCATTGCGCATCAGCGTGCCGCTGACGATGTAGCGCGCGCCGAGCGCGTTGCCGATCACGCGCGTGCCCAGCGTGTCGTCGCGGAACTGGAAGCTGGAGCCCTTGGCGATGACCGAGAGCCATCTGGTGTTGGATAGACCATAGATGATGTCCTCGGCGATGCCGTCGGCCATGTAGCCGATGTCATGCTCGCCGCCATCGGCGTGGAAGGGCAGGACGGCGATCGCCGGCGGCCCCTTGGACGACAGCTTCTGCTGCGCATTGGCCTGGGGAATGGCCGCGAACGACGCCGCCGGCGAGGATCCGTTGCCGCTGCGGCCGGCGATCAGAACGCGCACCGGCAAGGCGATGTTCTTCAGCATGAATTCGCCGAGATCGGTGAATTCGGCCGCCGTCTTGTCCTTCACATGGTGCCAGGTCGTCTCCGAAACGGCGAGACCGTTGCCCGGCGCGAATTCCTGGATTCTCGCCGCGATGTTGACGTCGTCGCCGTAGAGGCGGCCACCACGCACGATGACGTCGCCGGTGTTGATGCCGGCGCGAAACGGCATGCGCATATCGTCGGCAACCTCGGCGTTGAGGGCGACGATGCGGCCCTGGAAATCAAAGGCCGCGCGCAACGCCTCGATCGGATTGCCGAACTCGGCCATGATGCTGTCGCCGGCGTCGCCGAACGTGCGGCCGCCAAATGTGCCACAGCTGTCGGCGATGATGTCGCGCCGTTCCTCGAATGCCGCGACAGCAGACTCGTCGTCGATGCCCATCAGCCGCGAGAACCCGACGGCATCGATAGAAATGATTGTCGCCAGCTGACGGGTGTAGTTCCGTACAGCCATGTTCGAGCCCCCGCTCCCTTTCTGGTTCTGGTCCAGCACAGGCGACGACCCGTTCCTGAAACACTTCGCCGCGCGCTGAGAGATGAAGATTCCGGCGGGGTTGGCGCGCCATGCCACCCCGCCAGGACCAGAAGTCTAGCAGGGTCTTTGGCAAAGCTCTACCACCATCGGGTTGTCCAGCGCGGGCCGTGGCAGCACTCATGGTTGGCCGGCGGTTGGCGCAAATATGGGCGTGCCGTCGCTCTGAGCGCCGCGATCCAGGGCTTCACGGAACCTGCGCGACGTCACATCTCGGAACAAACTGTGCTGCCTGCGAGTTTCCGGTGCGGTTCAATACCAAATGAGGGTAATCATGCGAAATCTTGTTCTGGCGACCGGTGTCGTCGTTCTTCTGGCCGGCTCAACGGCCTTTGCCGCGGATGACAGCCCACTGCCGCCGACGAATGCCCAGAAACTGTCGGCAATCATCGCCAAGGTCGAGCAGCGCGACGGCTTTCGCTATGTGAAGGAGGTCGACTGGGACAAGGACGGCTACACCGTGACCTATTACACCGCCGACAAGGCGAAAGTCGAAATCACCTTCGATCCCGTGACCGCCGAACCGAAATAGCGCCGATACCGCACCGCTTCGGCAATTCCGTCCGCCGCGTTTTTTGCCTACGATGGTGGCAGTTGTCGGACAACGGGGCGACCATGCTTTCTTCCAATCGAATTGCCAACTCGCTTGCGCTTGTCGTTGCACTGGCTGGCGCGGCGGTCTGCCTTGGTCCAGCGCGTGCCGACGGGCCATCCTTCGACTGCCGCAAAGCCAGCCTGCCGGTGGAAAAGGCGATCTGTGCCGACCCGCAACTGTCGGCAATTGATGCCTTGGTGGCCGAGGCCTTTACGGGTTTCGAGCCAGCCTTTGGCGGCGACAAGCGCAAGATCGCCCGTGCGCTCATCGACGACAGGAACGCCTGTGGGCAGGATGCCGCCTGCATCGTCAGCGCCCAGAACAATGCGCTGCAGACCTACGGCAATGCGCCGTCCTGGGTGCAGGATTACAACATCGCCCTGATCGGCAAGAAGGCGCTCGACACCGCGGCCCGCCATCCGGGCAGCCCCGACCAGCCCCTGCCCTCGTCGATCGGCCAATGCGCATTGACCCACATCACCGCGCTGACGACGCGGCTCGGCGACGACCCGCTGGAAACCGCCGGCCTTAAGCCGGCAGCCTGGCGCGGTTCAGCAATGGCGGCGCCGGGGTTTCCTACGAGCGGGAGCCTGGCCTTGCCAGTTCGAAAGCCGGCGATCCTGTCGTCATGTGCCTGATTTCGATCCCGAGGGATTGTCCGCAGGGCGACGAGCGCGGGCGGGTCTATTACGGCGTCGACCTCACGATAAAAGGCACATGGGTTTTGCCGGATTCACAACATCTATGCGGCGGCGCCTGAAGATTTGCCGCAAAGCACTGCTGGATGCACTCTTGCGCCGGTCCGCCTTTGATGGCTGAGTGCGCGTAACAGTTGCAGGGCACGGGGGTGCATGGCCATGGTTAAGCATGTTTTGAAGCGCATCCTGATGATGCTTGCCGGCTATTTCGTTTCGGTGCTGATCGGATTGTTCGCGGTCGTGGCGATATATTGCGCACTCGCCGTATTGCCCAACGCGCCGGACTATTTCGGCGCCATGCAATTTTCGCCCATTGTCGTGCTGCTGTGGCCGCCGCTCGGCATGGTCGTCTATTTCTTGACGATCGTGCTGACCGGCCTGCAGACGCTGATCTTCGCGCTGCTCGCCGAATTCTTTGCCCTGCGCAATTTCCTGGTGCACATGCTGTTTGGCGCCGCTGCCGCTGCAGCCGGCTTTTTCCTGGTCTGGCCGGCCGCGGAAGAGGATGCCGGACGCTGGGCCGATATCGGCATCATCGCCGCCGCCGGCCTCGTAGCCGGTCTGGTCTATTGGCTGATCGCGGGCCGCGACGCCGGCTTCCGGCGTCCGCTCATCCAGCGCTGATCGCAGGAAACGGGCGACCGTCCATCGGCCAAAAATCTAATAAAACCAGAGAGACAAAGTGAGTTCCTCGTTCGTTGAACGAGGAACTCCGCTGGTTTCAGCTCGTCGGCGAGCGCACCGCTTCAGTCGCTTCCAGCGCCTGCATCAGCCGTGTGTCGCGGTCGTAGACATCGTTGAAATATTCGACTTTGCCGGACAGGTCCGGCCAGGCAGTGAAGTAGGAGACATAGACGGGAATCGTGCGTGTCACGTCTTCGCTGGCATGGCCGTGCTTGAGCTTTTCGGCGATGTCGTCGACCGAGACGCCGAGCACCGCCGCCGCCATCCCACGTGGATCCTGAAGGCGAATACAGCCATGGCTGAGCGCCCGCATATCGCGCTGGAAGAAGGATTTTTGCGGCGTGTCGTGCATGTAGATGGCGTGCTTGTTGGGGAACAGGATCTTCAGTTCGCCCAGCGCATTGGCTTCGCTCGGCTGCTGGCGCACGCTGTAGGGAATGTTGGCGCCGTAGGCGCCCCAATTGACCGAGGAAGAGGGAACCCGCCTGCCGCGCGAGTCGGTCACCTCGTAGCCGGCACGGTCGAGATAGCCCGGATCGCCACGCAGCCTTGGCAGCATCTCGTTGACGATGATCGACTGCGGCACGCCCCAATAGGGATGGAAATCGACCTGCTTGATCTCCTTGAAGAAGAAGGCGGTCTGGTTGGTGGTCCGGCCGATGACGACGCGGGTCTTCAGCTTCTCCTCGCCATTGTCGATATAGCTGGCGGTGAAGGCGGGCTGGTTGATGAACACCCGCGGGCTGCCGAGATCGGACGGCATCCAGCGCAATTCTTCCAGCGCGACCTGCACCTTCTGCAGCCTGTCGGCCTTGGACGTGCCGGCGAGCGAGGCGACGGTGCGCGGGCCGATGACCCCATCGCCCTTCATGCCGGCCTTCACCTGCACGGCCTTGATGATCGGAACCAGTTCGGGAACATAGACATCGCTGGTGCCGAGACGAGACAGGATCTCGCCATAGGCGCCGCCCATCTCGTCGTCGAGATTGCGCGCGATCAGCGTCAGCAGCTTCGGCAGTTCGGCGCTGGTCTCGCCGGGCTTCAGCAACAGCTTGGGATCGACGACGATTTCGTTTTCGGCGCTCGCCTGCAGCGATTCAAGTTCGACGCGCAGCGCCTGATATTCTGCGTTCTGCGGGTGCCGCGATTCGAGGTAGGTGCGCACTTCCTGGGTGTGGGCCAGCGTCTTGAGCGCGCCTTCCATGTCGACCGGCTTCGGCGGAAATTCATAGTAGCCGGTGATGCGATTGGGATCGACGCGCCCGCTCTGGGCGTCACGGGCATAGCGCAGTACGCGCGCCGACAGCGCCATCTCGAAGCGGACGAGTTCCTTCAGATGGGCGTTGGCATCGACTGCCGATGCGTTGGCTGCCGGCACTTCGACCGTGTAGTCGGCCGACGTGAGACCATAGCTTGCGGCTTCGCCAAGCACCCGCACCGCATCCTGGGCGCGGGCATTGGGATTGCCCTCGTTCACCCAGATGAAATCAGGATTGGCAGAGTAATAGGCAATCAGTGCCTTGGCGATATCGGGCTCGGCATAGAGTTCATAGTCACTAAGGCCTGCAACGGCTTCGCGGAAGGCAGTGCTGGTCGCCGACGGCACAAAGGCGGCGTCTTCAGCTGTTGCCACCTGGGGAGGTGCTGCCACCAACGCGGCAAAGTCGACGCGCACCAGCCGGTCGGCCTTGTAGGTGTAGTAGGACGGGCTGCTGATCCTGGTGCCGCCGCCGCCCGATACGGCGGGCTTCGGCTTGCGCTTTGGCGGCGGCGGGAATTCGCCTTGCGGCCTGTGCTTGACGCCACCGCCGAACAGCATGTCGAACAGGCCTTGCGCGCTTGCCTGCGGCACACCGAAGGCCAGTGCTGCCGCCACTGCAAGCGGCATCACGGTGGCTTTATTTCCGAGGAATTTCATTAATCACCCGCTCCGGCTGCAAGCCGGCTCCCGTTCCGCGCCGCTAGACGATCTTGCCAACCGCATGGCGGATGTAAGGCGCTACTATACCGATTCATACCGATTTCGTTAAGCTTCCATAAATTTCCGCAGGCCTGTTGCAGAACGGTTTCACAACATCGTGACGTCTGGAGCGGCGTTGCCGCTCCAGACCGGTCAAAGCGGCTGCTGCTTCAGGCGTTGGCGCCACCGTCGATGGTGAGCGCGGCGCCGGTGACGAAGCGCCCTTCCGGACCGGCGAGCCAGGCAACCATGCCGGCGATCTCGTCAGCCTTGCCGAAGCGGGGCGTCGCCATCTTCCGCCGCTGGTGTTCGGCATGCGGGCCTTCGGCCGGGTTCATGTCGGTGTCGGTCGAACCGGGATGAACGACGTTGGCGGTGATGCCGCGCGGACCGAGGTCTCGCGCCAGCGCCTTGGTCAGGCCGACCAGCGCAGCCTTGCTGGTCGAATAGGCGCTGAGGCTGGTGTCGGTGACGCGCTCGGCCAGATTGCTGCCGATCGAAATGATGCGGCCGCCCTCGCCCATGTGAGCCGCTGCCGCCTTCGAGGCCACGAACGGCGCTCTCAGATTGACCTCAATGGTCTCGTCAAAGTCGGCCAGCGACATCTGTTCGATGGGCGCCGCGCGCCAGATGCCGGCGCTGTTGACCAGGATGTCGAGCCGGCCGAAGGCATTCACCGCCTCGGTGACCGAATTTTCGATGGCGGCAGCGTCGCGATTGTCGGCTTGGATGGCGATCGCGCGACCACCTGCCGCTATAATCTCGGCGACGACAGCTTGGGCCGGCGCCGAGCTGTTGACGTAGGTGATGGCGACGTCGGCGCCATCGGCCGCAAGCCGTTTTGCTATCGCAGCACCTATGCCGCGGCTGCCGCCGGTGACCAGTGCTGCCTTGCCGTTCAATCCGTTCGCTGACATGTCATTTCTCCGTTATGTAACGATCGATACATAAATATCTGGCAACCTTGCCTGGCGACGTCAAGTGAATTATGTGTCGATCAACACAGAAAAGATCGTCATGCCGGAAAGAGGCCGTCCCCGCACCTTCGATCGAACCGCCGCCTTGCGGCAGGCGATGGAGCTGTTCTGGGCCAAAGGCTATGAGGGCACCTCGATCGCCGACCTGACCGCGGCGATGGGGATCAGCTCGCCCAGCCTCTATGCCGCCTTCGGCAGCAAGGAGGCGCTGTTTCTGGAAGCGACCGAGTATTACACCCGCAACGAAGGCACCGAGATCTGGAGCGCGCTGGACGAAGCGCCGACGGCATGCCAGGCGATCGAGAATTTCCTGCGCCAGACGGCAATAGCGTACTCTCAGGACGACCGCCCGCAGGGCTGTCTCATCGCGCTGGGCGCACTGCACCAGGATTCAAGCAGCGGCGCGATCTGCGATGATTTGCGCCGCCGCCGCGCCGAAAACCACACCCTCTTGCTGAGACGGCTGGAACGCGGTGTGGCGGAAGGCGAATTGCCGGCGGGCTTCGACAGCAACGCGGCGGCGACCTTCTATGCGACGGTCCAGCACGGCATGTCGATCCAGGCCCGCGACGGCGCCTCGTGCGAAGCGCTGATGGCCACAGTGGCCGGAGCGATGGCGGCGTGGCAGGGGCTGGTCGGAACAGCGTGACAAAGCGCGGAGCTTGTGCTGGAAATCCAGTCGGCGGCGAAATGCGCCGGGAGGGATCATCCGTGAAAAAAGGGTATCGCGAGTTGCTCGACGAGGCCAATGCCGAGATCGAGGTGGTCTCGCCCGAGGAAGCGGCCGGGCTGCTCGACGACGAGGACACCATCTTCGTCGACCTGCGCGATCCACGCGAGATCGAGCGGGACGGCCAGATCCCCGGCGCCAAACATGTCACTCGCGGCATGCTGGAATTCTGGATCGATCCCGAAAGCCCCTACCACAAGCCGTTCTTTGCCTCGGGCAAGAGCTTCGTCTTCTTTTGCGCCGGCGGCTGGCGCTCGGCGCTGGCCACCAAGACGGCGCAGGATATGGGGCTGTCGCCGGTCAAGCACATCCTTGGCGGCTATACCGCCTGGAAGTCGGCCGGATTGCCCGTCGAGCCGGGCGGCAAGAAGAACGGTTAGCTCACCGCTCCGGCGTTGTCGGAGTCGACAATACACCCATTGGAATCAATGCAGTATCGGCTCGCGCTCGTTTTTGACAAAGGTGACGGCGCGTTCGATGACACCTTTGTCAGCGAGAATGCGACGGTGGCCGAGCCCATCGGCCCAGTGCAGCCGCACATGGCTGCCGGCGCCGGCGTAGCGCCTGGCATGGTCGGCCGGAACTTCGCGATCGTCCGGCGCATGGATGACCAGCGTCGGCACCGGCGCTTCGGCCAATTGGCGGTCGCCGGTGAATTCGTGCAGCGGCCGGCCCGACAACCTTTTCACCTGATCGGCCATGGAAACCTGCGAACGCGGGCCGACGTTGAGCATGCGGCTGAAGTCGGCGAAGATCGCCGGCAGGGAACTTGGCGCGGCCACCAGCACCAGCCGCTCGGCCGCCACTGGGTGGATACCCCTGATCGAACCGGCAATGGCATTGGCGGCGACGGCGCCACCGAAGGAATGGCCGACGATCGCCTTGAACGGACCGAACCATTCGCCGGCGACCCTGACCGCCTCGACCGCATTGACCATGTTGAGATGCCGGCCCAGCGACTGGCCATGGCCCGGCAGGTCGAGCGAGGCGACCCGGTAGCCCACATCGCGAAAACCTTCGATCAGAGCGCGCATATATTCCGTGCGCGAACGCCAGCCATGGACGACCAGCACCGTGCCGGCGGACGCCCTGCCCGGCTCGGGCCGGAATTCGTGCACCATGACGCAGCCGGCCTTGGTCGTCAGCCGATGATGGCGCGCCTCGGCCATGAAGCCGGCGGCGCGGTCGACCGCACGCCGCTCGCCGTCGCTGAGCGCCTTCACGCTCGGCGTGCGGCAGAACAGTTCGAAGGCCGCGCGCCCGCTAAGACGCGGCGCCACAAGCTCGGCCGCGCCGAACACGCCCCGGATGACCTTCAGTCCAAATGATGCCATAGTGGCGATCCATCCATTCCGTTCAAGCATGAACATAATAGTTCAAACATGAACATTAAACAAGAGCTGCCCTGGGACAACCCGCGCTTTCGCAACTGGGTCGCGGTGGCGCGCGCCTGCCATGTGCTGGAGCGTGCGCTGGCGGTAAAGCTGGCGCCGCTGGATCTCAAGCCGGCGCAGCTCGACGTGCTGATGAACCTCTATCGCCATCCCGGCATGTCGCAGCACGATCTCGCCCGCAAACTGCTGGTCGGCCGCTCCAACATCACCATGCTGTTGCCGCAGCTCGAGGCGCGCGGCCTGCTGCGCCGCGAAGGCGATGAGAAGGACAAACGCGTGCTGCGGCTGACGCTTACCGAGGCCGGCACGGAGCTTTTGATGAAGGCGCTGAAGGTGCATATGGCGCTGATCGAAAAGGCGATGAGCCAGTCGACAGCGGAACAGTGCGATATGATCGGCGAACAGATGCGCAAGATCTATGACGTGCTGAAGGATACCTGAGCCGTTCGATCCACGCGCCTCCCACCTCACCACATCGTCTTCTTCGCCCGCTCCGGCCATTCCTTGTCGTAAGTACCGGCATCGATATTCTTGCGGCTGGTGACTTCCAGGATTGTTCCGGGTGTCGGCAGCGATTTCGGGTCGACGTGCTTTGCCGGGTTCCACAGCTCCGAGCGAACGATGGCGCGGGCGCACTGGAAATAGACCGAATCGACATCGACCACGGTGACCGAGCGCGCCGGCTTGCCTTCGACGGCGAAGGAGGCGCAAAGCGCGGCGTCGGTGGCGATGCGGGCGCGGCCGTTGACGCGCAGCGTCGTGCCCGAACCCGGCACAAGAAACAGCAGCCCGACGCGAGGATCGCGGATGATGTTCTTAAGCGAATCGGCGCGGTTGTTGCCGCGTCGGTCCGGCATCATCAGCGTTCTCGGGTCATGCATGCGCACAAAGCCGGCGAGATCGCCGCGCGGCGAACAGTCCAGCCCTTCCGGCCCGCTCGTCGCCAGAGCGACAAAAGGCGAGGCTTCGATGAAGGCGGCATATTCGGGAATGACGTGGTCGAGTTCCTTGATCGTCGACGCTTCGCCGGGCAGGCCGTAGAGGGCTTCGAGCTGTTCGACCGTGGTGATGTCAGACATTTTCCCGTCTCCGAACCTTTGCCGGCGTTACCCCCAGTCAATGACGTTTTGCGGACAGTGCCGACTAGCGGTCGCGGCTCAGTCCCTTCTCCTGGAGCTCGGCGAGATAGGCATTCCAGCGCGCGTCCTTTTCGTGGCCAAGCGTGTGCAGGTAATTCCAGGTGAAGATGCCGGTGTCGTGGAAATCGTCGAAGGTGATGCGCACGGCGTAGTTGCCGACCGGCTCGATCTTCAGGATAGCAACGTTACGCTTGCCGGGAACCGTCACCCGCTGGTCCGGCGAATGGCCCTGCACCTCGGCCGAGGGTGAAGCGACGCGCAGCAGTTCGGCCGGCAGTTCGAACGGCCGATGATCGGGAAAGGTGACGGACAGCAGTTTTCTGTCCTTCGAGACCCTGAGTTCCTTCGGCGCCGTCATTGTTCTGCATCCCGCATCAATCCGCCCTTCCCTACGCTGCTTCGCGCGAGCGGAAAAGGCCATTTGGACCCGGCCGACATCGGATGTCGGCCAGGGAATGTCACCAAAGATCGAGACCGGCTATCTTGAATGGCGGGTTGGATCGTATCACATAGCCGTATATAACGGCACCACTCGCAGCATTGGAAACGCTTGAACGCATGGACATGATCGATCCCTTCGGTCGCACGATCAGCTACTTGCGCGTGTCGGTCACCGACCGCTGCGATTTCCGCTGCACCTATTGCATGGCCGAGGACATGGCGTTCCTGCCCAAGAAGGACCTGCTGTCGCTCGAGGAACTCGACCGGCTCTGCACCGTCTTCATCGAAAAGGGCGTGCGCAAACTGCGCCTCACCGGCGGCGAGCCGCTGGTGCGCAAGAACATCATGCATCTGGTGCGCCAGTTGTCGCGGCACTTGAAGAGCGGCGCGCTGGAAGAGTTGACGCTGACCACCAATGGCTCGCAGCTGTCGCGCTTTGCCGCCGAGCTTGCCGATTGCGGTGTCGAGCGCATCAATGTCTCGCTCGACACGCTCGATGCCGACAAGTTCCACGCCATCACCCGCTGGGGCCATCTCGGCAAGGTCATGCAAGGCATCGATGCCGCGCAGGCGGCGGGGCTGAAGGTGAAGCTCAACGCCGTTGCGCTGAAGGACTTCAACGACGTCGAGCTGCCGGAGATGATGCGCTGGGCGCATGGCCGCGGCATGGACTTGACCGTCATCGAAACCATGCCGATGGGCGAGATCGACGCCGACCGGACCGACCAGTATCTGCCGCTGTCGCTGCTGCGCGCTTCGCTCGAGCGCCAGTTCACGCTGAGCGACATCCCCTACAAGACCGGCGGTCCGGCCCGCTACGTCCATGTCGCAGAGACCGGCGGCAGGCTGGGCTTCATCACGCCGATGACGCATAATTTCTGCGAAAGCTGCAACCGCGTGCGGCTGACCTGCACCGGCACGCTCTATATGTGCCTGGGCCAGGAGGATGCCGCCGACCTGCGCGCCCCGCTGCGTGCGTCCGAAGGCAACGAACTGGTCGCTGCTGCCATCGACGAAGCGATCGGCCGCAAGCCGAAAGGCCATGATTTCATCATCGACCGCCGCACCAGCCGCCCGTCGGTGTCGAGACATATGAGCGTCACCGGCGGCTGATTTTCTCCGCGATTGGTGCAAGGAATGTCTCCCATTGTCGGCTGGAGACATCGAATGAAGCGTCTTTCCATTGGATTGGCAGTTGCACTGATCGCGGCAGGCAGCGCCAATGCAGCGCCGTTCACCTACACCAATGCGCGCTTCGGCACGGTCTGCACCTTTCCCGACGACATCTTCACCGATCGCCAGCCCGAGCCGTACAATGGCGACGGACAGCAGTGGCTCAGCGCCGACGGCGCCAGCCTGATCTGCTCCGGTATTTTCAACGTCAGTGACGACACCCCAAAGAGCTTCGTCGCCGAGGAGAAGGCAATCAAGGAAGCGGGCTACCAGATCAGCTACAGCAAGACCGGCAAGAACTGGGCGGTGCTGTCGGGACTGAAGGATGGCAAGATTTTTTACGAACGGCGCCTGTTCGGCAAGGACGGCGTCATCCGCACCGTGCGGATCGACTATCCGCCGGCCGTTAAAGCGAAATACGATCCGCTGGTCGGCGCCATTGCCGGCAGCCTCAAAGGACCGTGAGCTTTTCGGACACACACCAGAAAAAGTCTCATGCGCATATAGCTGGCGGATTTACCGCAAGCGCGTTCGAGCCTAGATTCCTGGACATAGCGGCTCGTCGCTCGGTTTGGGGGAATACGACATGCGCACATTCTTACTTTCTCTTGCAATGCTTGGGTTTGCCGCCGCGCCGGCAGCAGCACAGTCCATCGGTGGCAGCTACACCGTCGCGGGCACCAATTTCGACGGCTCGAAATATGGCGGCGAAGCCACCATCACGCTGACCAGCGAGACCACCTGTACCATCCATTGGGAGACCGGCGGATCATCGTCGGACGGCATCTGCATGCGCAACGACGATGCCTTTTCCGCCGGCTATGTCATGGGCAAGGAAATCGGTCTTGTCGTCTACAAGGTAGAGGATGACGGCTCGCTGCACGGCCTGTGGACCATCGCCGGCAAGAACGGCAGCGGCACCGAGGTGCTGACGCCGAAATGAGCCTGCTGGTCATCCAGCCAGCCCTCTCAGGGATTTCTATTGGCCACGGGTGAAAATCCTTGGCCTATTTCTTTGACGTTGCTGTCTTGCCGCCGGCTGCTACAGGCTTGAGCGGTTCACCGTTTCGCCGAAACGTCGAACCGCTTTATTCTTTGTTTTCACGCAATTCCGGACGGAAAACCGTTTCACACTTTTCCTGGAATTGCTCTTGCAAAACCGGTAACGCCCTTGCCTCTTTCCCCAAACATTCGCGGCGCGCTGTGCATGATGGTGGCCATGATCGGCTTCACCCTCAACGACGCCATTACCAAGTTCTCGTCGGAATCGATGAACATGGCGCAAGTCATGCTGGTGCGGGGCGCCTTTGCGTCGCTGCTGGTCGGCCTGCTCGCCTGGCAGCAAGGTGCGCTCGCACGGCCGGGCTCGATGCTGCAGCCGCTGGTGGCGCTTCGCGTGGTCGCCGAGGCCGGCGCCACCGTCGCCTTCCTTGTCGCATTGGCGCATCTGCCGATCGCCAATGTCTCCGCGGTGCTGCAGGCGCTGCCGCTGGCGGTGACGATGGGGGCGGCACTCGTATTCAGCGAAGCGGTCGGCTGGCGGCGCTGGCTGGCGATCGCCGTCGGCTTCGGCGGCGTGCTGATCATCGTGCGGCCAGGCTTCGAAGGCTTCAGCGTCTATTCGCTGTACGCACTCGTCAGCGTCGCCTGTTGCGCAGTACGTGACCTCGCCACCAAGCGCATCCCGAGGGCTATCCCGACCTTGCTGGTGTCGACGGCAACGGCAATCGCCATGACCATCGTTGGCGCCGTGCTGCTGTCGCCGATGGGTGGCTGGACGCCGATGTCCGGCAAAGGCACGGCACTGTTGGCATTGGCGGCGGTGCTGGTGCTGATCGGCTACCAGTTCATCATCATGGCAATGCGGGCCGGCGACATCTCCTTCATTGCGCCATTCCGCTACACCGCCCTCTTTTGGTCGATGCTGCTTGGCCTCACCATCTTCGGCGATGTTCCCGACCTGCCGATGATCTTCGGCTCCGCCATCATCATCGGCTCCGGCCTCTACGCGCTCTATCGCGAGCGGGTCGCCGGCCGGCAAAAACCCGCAGCCGAAAGCGCTGGACCCGACATGGCGCCGGACGGCATATAGTTTGGCCATGAGCCAAGACATTGCAGGAATTATCCTGGCCGGAGGCCTGTCACGGCGCATGGGCGGCGGCGACAAGACTTTGCTGGCGCTTGGCGGGCGTCCGCTTCTCGACCATGTCGTTGCCCGCCTGGCGCCGCAGGTCGGATCGCTGGCGCTTAGCGCCAATGGTGACCCGGCGCGCTTCGCCGCGGCCGGTCTTCCGGTTCTCGCCGATATGGTCGAAGGCTATGCCGGACCGCTTGCCGGAATCCTCACCGGCCTCGAATGGGCGGCAGCGAATACCGCTTTCAAGGCATTGGCGACGGCCGCCGGCGACACCCCGTTCCTGCCGGTGGACCTGGTCGTGAGGCTGGCTGCGGCTGTTGACGAGCGACCAGGCTCGATTGCGGTTGCCAGTTCCGGCGGCCGGCAGCATCCGACCTTCGCGCTGTGGCCGCTCGGGCTGCGTGAGGCCTTGCGTCATTTCCTGATCGACGAGGACAACAGGCGCGTCTCCGCCTTCATCGAGCGGCACGACTGTGTCGAAGTGGAATTTCCGTTGCTGGCCCACGGCAGTGACGAGATCGACCCGTTCTTCAACATCAACACACCGCACGACCTTGCGGTGGCCGAGCGTCTGTTGCAGAGCATCGGCCCATGAACATCTTCGGCATCACCGGCTGGAAGAATTCCGGCAAGACCACACTGACCGAGAAGCTGGTCACAGAGCTCGTCCGGCGCGGCTGGACGGTGTCGACGGTCAAACACGCCCATCATGAGTTCGACATCGACAAGCCTGGCGCCGACAGCTTTCGCCACCGCCAGGCGGGCGCCACCGAAGTCGCGGTGGTGTCGGGCAAACGCTGGGCGCTGATGCATGAATTGCGCGGTGAGGACGAGCCGACGCTGGAGACGGTCCTGTCGCGGTTGGCCCCGTGCGACATCGTGCTGGTCGAAGGCTACAAGCGCGAGGCGCACAAAAAGATCGAGACCCGGCGGCGGGAGGCCAAGGACCGCTCGCCGCTGTCGGCCAACGACGGACATATCGTGGCGATTGCCGCCGACTTCGCGGTTACCGGCGAAAGCCTGCCTGTGTTCGATCTCGACGACTCGGGAGGGATAGCCGACTTCATCGAGCGCATGACCGGCCTCAAACCTTGAGGCCCATGCCCTCGCCCGGGTCAGCCGCCCTCTTCAGCCGTTGCATTGTCTAAGCGCGTCGCGCCTGAACGGCCTCATGCGACGCTTCAGGTTGTTTTATTTATGCATGTCGTCGTCCCAAAACCGCTGCGCACTTTTGGGCGACATGCATTAACCCGGCGTCGGCATTGGCTGGACCCGCAAATCCCGCAAGCAACGGTTTTGCAGTTGCTTTTCTCCCGAAAACAGTGGGAGTATCGCGCCAGCGGGCGGTCAAAAGCACCGCCCCACAGAGCCGTTCCGGAACGACGGCCGGGAGCCATAAAGAGAGGACTATCATGCGTATTGCACTGCGTATCGCGCTCGCCGCATCGGCTGCGCTGCTGACGCTCGGCGTCGCCCAGGCTCAGGAAACGACCCTGAGAATCGGCACCGAAGGCGCCTACCCCCCATTCAACAACCTGACCTCCGACGGCCAGCTCGTGGGCTTCGACATCGACATCGCCAAGGCGCTCTGCGACGAGATGAAGGTCAAGTGCACCTTCGTCGCCCAGGATTGGGACGGCATCATTCCGGCCCTGCAGGCCGGCAAGTTCGACGCCATCGTCGCCTCGATGTCGATCACGCCGGAGCGCGCCGAGAAGGTCGACTTCACCCACAAATACTACAACACGCCGTCGGCGATCGCGGTACCCAAGGATTCGACCCTCAAGGGCGTGACCAAGGAAGACCTGGCCGGCAAGACCATCGGCGTCGCAACCACCACGACGCATTTCAATTATGCCTCGAAAACCTATACGGACAGCACGGTCAAGGGCTATCCGAGCAGCCCCGAAGAGCAGGCCGATCTCGCCAATGGCCGTCTCGACGCGATCGAGGACGATATCGTCGTGTTGCAACAGTTCCTGGATTCGCCTGATGGCGCCTGCTGCAAGATTCTCGGCCAGCCTTCGCCGCAGCCGGTCGATATCTTTGGACCGGGCGCCGGCATCGCCGTGCGCAAGGGCGAGACGGATCTGGTCAACAAGTTGAACAGCGCCATCGACGCAATCCGCGCCAACGGAAAGTACAAGGAAATCAACGACAAGTACTTCAAGTTCGACGTCTTCGGCGCCGAGTCCTGATCGTCTGAACAAGGCGGCAGGGGAAGTTTCCTCCTGCCGCCTTTGGCCTGACAGAAGTGGAGACAAGACCCGTCAATGCCAAGCCAGAACATATGGATACTTCTCACTTGGGGACCCGATGGCTGGATTGACGATATTGCCTATGGCGCACTGGTCACCATTGCGCTCGCGCTGGCGACACTGCCGATCGGCCTGACGATCGGCTTTTTCGTCGCCTGGGCGAAACAATCCGAAGAGCCATCGCTTCGCGTGGCTGCCAACATCTACACCACGGTGTTTCGCGGACTGCCGGAACTGGTGACGCTTTTCCTGTTCTTCTTCGGCATGCCGATCCTCTTGCAGTATGTCATCCGTCTGTTCAGGCCGGAAGCGACGGTCGATGTCGACAGCTTCCTCGCCGGCATGATCGTGCTGTCGCTGATCTTTTCGTCCTATTCCAGCGAAGTCTTCCTTTCGGCCTTTCGCGCCATTCCGAAGGGCCAGTATGAGGGCGGCTATGCGATCGGGCTGTCGAAATGGCAGACGATGCGCAAGGTGATCCTGCCGCAGCTGCTGCGCATCGCCTTCCCCGGCCTTGAGAATTGCTGGCTGAGCCTGCTCAAGGACACGGCCCTGGTGTCGGTCGTCAACCTGGCTGAAACCTTGCGCAACGCCGGCGTGGCGGCCCGTGTCACCAAACATTCCTTCCTGTTCTACAGCGTCGCGGCGATGGTGTTCCTTATCCTTGCCATCCTGTCGTCGATCGCCACCGGCTTCATCCTGCGTTCGCTCGGGAGGAGGGAGGCACGATGAGCGTCGTGACGCGCGCCGCCGTCGACATCGAGAAGCCACCACCACGGGCGCGAGGCTGGCCGCGGGCCCGTATCGTCGGCTACGCGCTGGTCGGCTTCTGGATCCTGTTCGGCATCGGCATCGCCGTCTATCTGGTTTACGCTTGGAATGGCGAATTCTTCGCCAGATACGCGCCGGCCTATCTGCAGGGCTTGGGAACCACGCTTGCGCTGGTGGCCATCTCGATGGTGCTCGGCGCGCTTTTTTCGCTGCCCGTCACCTATGCCCGCATGTCGAAGAACCGCTATCTGTCCGTCCTGGCCTATTGCTACGTCTACTTCTTCCGCGGCACGCCGCTGCTGGTCCAGGTCTATCTCGTCTATTACGGCCTGGGCTCGTTCCGGGTGCAGCTCGAATCCGTCGGACTGTGGTGGTTCTTCCGCGACGCCTTCAATTGCGGTGTGTTCGCCTTCGCGCTCAACACCGCCGCCTACCAGGCCGAAATCCTGCGCGGCGCCATAGAGAGTGTTCCGAGGGGCCAATGGGAGGGCGCTGCTTCGCTCGGCCTGCACAAGCTGCAGACGCTGCGCAAGGTCATCCTGCCCCAAGCGTTTATCGTGGCGCTCCGACCCTACGGCAACGAGCTCGTCTTGATGATCAAGGCCTCTGCCATCGTTGCCATCATCACCGTCTATGATTTGATGGGCAACGCGAAGCTCGCCTACGCCAAGTCCTTCGACTTCCAGGCCTATGTCTGGGTCGCCATCGTCTATCTGGTGATGGTCGAGATCCTGCGCCACGGCGTCGAATGGATCGAGCGACGGATCACCATTCATCTGATCCGCTGAGCGTTCGGCTGTACCAGTCGATCGGCTCATGCGCGTCTTGACGAATTGTGTGCAGTGCCTAGAGCTTGCGCTGACAATTTCGCTTTCATCTGAAGGGCAAACCCATGGCATCTGTGGCATTTCTCGGTCTTGGCGTGATGGGCTATCCCATGGCCGGGCACCTCAGGAACAAAGGTGGCCATGAGGTCACCGTCTACAACCGCACCGCAGCGAAAGCCGAGCAATGGGTTGCCCAGCATGGCGGCAAGCTTGCTTTGACGCCGGCAGAGGCCGCAGAGGGCCAGGATTTCGTCTTCTCCTGCGTCGGCAATGACGACGATCTGCGCTCGGTGACGACCGGGGCCGATGGCGCCTTCGCCGCGATAAAAAAAGGCTCCGTTTTCATCGACAACACCACCGCCTCGGCCGAAGTCGCGCGCGAACTGGCCGACGCCGCTGAAAAGGCCGGCTTTTCCTTCCTCGACGCGCCGGTTTCCGGCGGCCAGGCGGGCGCCGAGAACGGCGTGCTGACGGTGATGGTCGGCGGCGAGCAGGCTGCCTTCGACAAGGCCAGGCCGGTCATCGACGCCTTTGCCCGGATGGTCGGGCTGATGGGGCCGTCGGGCGCCGGCCAGCTCACCAAGATGATCAATCAGATCACCATTGCCGGGCTGGTGCAGGGACTGGCCGAAGGCATCCACTTCGGCAAGAAGGCCGGGCTCGACATCGAGAAGGTCATCGAAGTCATCTCCAAGGGCGCTGCCGGGTCCTGGCAGATGGAGAACCGCCACAAGACGATGAATGCCGGTAAATATGATTTCGGCTTTGCCGTGGACTGGATGCGCAAGGATCTCGGCATCTGCCTCGATGAAGCCGACCGCAATGGCGCGCGACTGCCGGTGACCGCCCTTGTCGACCAGTTCTACAAGGATGTGCAGGCGATGGGCGGCAAGCGCTGGGACACCTCGTCCTTGCTGGCGCGCCTGGAAAAATAAGCGTTCGCAATGGCCGAGCTTTCGCCCCAATCGAGCGCCGATGAGATCGTCGCCCATTTGCGCTCGATCGGCTCGGAGGACAATCGCCGCGGCATGTTGCGCTACGGTATCAAGACCGAGCGCGCGCTCGGCATCTCGCATGGCATGCAGCGGCAGATCGCCAAAAAGATCAAGCGCAACCACGAGCGAGCTTTCGAACTTTGGCAGACCGGCATCATGGAGGCGCAGTTCATCGCTTCCGTCACGGCCGACCCGAAGCGCTTCTCAGCCGCGGATGCACGACAATGGGCCGCGTCCTTCGATTCCTGGGATATCGTCGACGGCGTCTCCGATCTCTTCGTCGACACGGACGCCTGGAAGGAGCTGATTGAAGAGTTCGCGGCGGACGAGCGCGAGTTCGTTCGACGCACGGCCTTTGCTATGATGGCGTGGTCCGTCGTGCACCGGAAGCAGGAGCCGGTGGCGACTTTCCTCGGCTTCCTGCCGATCATCGAAGCGCATGCCGCCGACAGCCGCAATTTCGTGAAGAAGGCGGCAAACTGGGCGCTTCGTTCGATCGGCAAGCGATCGTTGGAGATGCACGGCGCTGCCCTTGCCGTGGCCGAACGACTGGCCCAGTCGGCCGACAAGACGGCGCGCTGGATTGGCAAGGACGCCGTACGGGAACTCACCAATGCCAAGATCGTCGAGCGGATCGCCGCCAGAAAAGGCTGACCTAGCCAACGTCCGGTTCACCGAGGTGACGCGGCAGACGCGCGCCGATTTCGAAGGCCTCTTCGAAGCGCAAGGCGGTCCGAAGTATTGCTGGTGCATGGCCTGGCGGCCCCTGCCCGGCCGCCGCGAGCATGTCCAGCACGCCGAGTTGAAACGGGCCATGATGGCGCTTGTCGAGGCCGGTACGCCGGTGGGAATCTTGGCCCAGATTGACGGCAAGACCGTCGGCTGGTGCTCGGTCGCGCCGCGCCAGACCTATCGGAAGCTGACGTCGCAACAGGACGATGACGAGACCGGCATCTGGTCGATCGTCTGCTTCTATGTGCCAAGGGCGCTGCGCGGCGGCGGGCTGGCGGCAGCGCTGCTTGACGCTGCCATAGATCACGCCTTTGCCAAGGGCGCCGGCGTGATCGAGGCCTACCCGGTCGACGAGGCATCGCCGAGCTACCGTTTCATGGGGTTTCGCGGCGTGTTCATCGCTCGCGGGTTCCATGAGGTCGGCATGGCCGGCTCTCGCAGACATGTGATGCGGCTCGAGCGTTGACGCGATCGGCCGCGGCGTCTTTACTCCTGCACAAAGGAAGCGGCCGATGAGCAGTCCTCTCAAATCGACCTTGGCGCTTGCAGCCGCGTTGTTGGTGTTCACCGCTACCAACGCCTCAGGCCAAACCGCGCACATCTTCTGGAAAGATCTGCGTCCTGCGACGCAGGCGGTGGCCGAAGATGCCGGCCTGCCGATGATTGCGGCAAAACTGCCCGATCGTGGCGAGACATTGTCGCTCAACCTGCAGGACAAGATGGTACAATTAGCCGGCTATGCATTGCCGGTCGACCGCGATGGCGACCTCGTCTACCAGTTCCTGCTGGTGCCGTGGACAGGCGCTTGCAGCCACATGCCGACGCCGCCGCCCAACCAGATCGTGCTGGTGACGCCGGCCCGTCCCTACAAGATGTCGCAGGCCTATGAGTCGGTTGCCGTGACCGGCGCCTTGCGGCCCGGCTTGGAGAAGAGCCAGTTGTTCATTCTCGACGGCGTCAGCATCATCCAGTCCGGCTACACCGTACGCAAAGCCGATGTGGTGGCAGTCGACACGGTGCCGGACACGATCACGCTGCCGGTCAACTCGCCCTGGAGTTTCCTCAACAAAAAGAAAAACTAAGCGCCGCCGGCTTGTGCAGCGTCACCGCCCAGTCACGGACAACCGCGCTCAGGCCGCGTTGGCGCCGGATTCCTTGTCCAGCAGCATGTAGTCGAGCGGCATTTCGGTCGTGTACTTGATCTGCTCCATGGCGAAGGACGACGACACGTCGCGGATCTCGATCTTGGCGATCAGCCGCTTGTAGAAGGCGTCATAGGCGGCGATATCGGGCACCACGACGCGCAAGAGATAATCGACGTCGCCGCTCATGCGGTAGAATTCGACCACCTCGGGAAATTCCTGGATGACTTCCGAGAAACGCCGCAGCCATTCATGGCTGTGCGAATTGGTGCGGATCGACACGAAGACGGTGACGCGCACATTGACCTTTTCGTGGTCGAGAATGGCGACGCGCCGCTTGATGACTCCCTCTTCCTCCAGCTTCTGGATGCGGCGCCAGCACGGCGTCGTCGACAGGCCGACTTTCTTGGCGACATCGGCAACCGCGAGCGTCGCGTCCTCCTGCAGGAGGCGGAGAATTTTTCTGTCGAGGCGATCCATTGAGGTGCTCCTGGTGCAGGCCGCGTTCCCTCGGGCGCGACGCGCTTTGGGAATAGATTGGCTATACTCCCTCTTATTTCGACCTTTCACAAGAAAGAAATTCTGCCGGATGGCACAAAAGCGAGTGATATCTTGCTTAAAGTCTAATCTATGCGATAGCGGATTTCCGATCTCAGAAACGGCAGCAAATCCATTTCAAACCATGGATTCTGCTTCCGCCATCCTGAGTTGCGCCATGACGGGTGTGGCAGCGGCAGCACTTTCAGGCTGGCCGGCGCATCCCAGATGGTGCGCCAGTCCTTCACGGTTTCGGTCAGCGACGGCCGGCGCGTGGCGCCCATATGCCAGGATTGCGCGTAGGAGCCGATTGTCAAAACGAGGTCGATCTGCGGCATCAGCGCCATCAGCGGCGCGCGCCAGGCCAGCGCGCATTCTCGGCGCGGCGGCAGGTCGCCGCCCTTGGCGTCCTGGCCGGGGAAGCAGAACCCCATTGGCACGATGGCGAATTTATCCGTGTCGTAGAATTCCTCGCTTGTCACGCCCAGCCAGCTTCGCAAGCGGTCGCCGGACGCGTCGGTGAACGGCATGCCCGACAAATGCACCTTTGTGCCTGGCGCCTGGCCGGCGAGCAGGATGCGGGCACTGGATGATGGCAGCAGCACCGGGCGCGGCTCGTGCGGCAGTGGCCTGCCGACCGGAGTGTCGACGCAGATGCGGCAGGCGCGGACCTTTGCCGTCAAGCGTTCGAGTTCCGCCTCCATCAGGCGGAAGCGCTCGGACGGCTCGAGACGGCGCTGTACCAGCGCAGCACGTTGGTGCACTCGTCCGGCACTTTGATGCGCGCCGGTTTCATGAAATCCATGGCGATCATGCCGGTGATATCGGCGATCGAATAGGCGTCGCCGGCGGCGAATTCGCGGTTTGCCAGTTCGGGGTCGAGCAGTTTCAGGAATTCGACCGCTTTCGCCTTGTTGGCCTCGCCCCATTGGGGGATCTGCGGAATTTCCCATTCCTTCATCGCCGGATGGATGTGGCGAAAAGCCTGGGCGACGCAGCTGAGCAGATTGAACTCCATGCGCCTTTGCCACATCTCGACCTTGGCCCTGCCGAGCGCGCCTTGCCCGAACAGCGCCGGTTCGGGATGCAGTTCCTCGAAATAGCGGCAGATGGCGACGGATTCGGTGAGGATGGTACCGCCGTCGAGCTCGAGCACCGGCAGCCGCTGCAGCGGGTTGCGCGACCTGACCGGCTCCTGCTTGTGCCCCATCGCACCCATGTCGACCGGCACCAGCGGCACTGCGATGCCCTTTTCGGCGAGGAAAACCCGCACGCGCCGCGGATTGGGGGCGCGGCCGCCGTCGAACAGTTTCATGCTTATCCTCCCGATCTGGTCCTTCAACTATAGTGCTCGTCACCAGAAGCGAAACATCTCTCGCAAGGCGTCACCGACCGAAGCCAGGGTGCCGTGCTTTCTTTCGAGCGGGCCGCCGTGGTGGCTTTCGCGCCAGTCTTGCGGCTCATCGAACGTGCCGGCCCAGATGCCAACCTTGCCGGCGCGGGCAATGGCCTGCTCGGTGTCGAAATCGCCATAGGCAATGGCCCAGCCGGCCTCAACCTGGGCCCGGTTGAGATCCTTGCCGCCGGCCTTGCAATCGCCGAGCAGGCGGCCGTAGCGGTCGCGCTGCCAGCCGCTGCAGGTCACCGGATTTCCTGATATCAGCCGCACCAGCGCCTGGCGCGCCAGCCTGCCGCAGGCGTAGTCTGCGCCATCCCTACGGCAGATCTGCTGGTATTCCGGAGCGTCGATGCCGCGCATGCGGATACGTTCGGTGCCAAGAGTGAGTGAATCGCCATCGTTGACGATCGCCACCCCTTGCGCCTTGCGCGTCTCGAAACGGTCGAGGCGTGCGGCGAGCAGGATCAGCAGGCCGAGCAGAATGACCGTCAGCGCGTAATCCAGCAGCTTGCGCCACAGGCTTCGCGGCGGCGGCGGATAGTATCGCCGGCGCGGCCTTGGCGACCACGAACGGCTCATATGGCAAACAGTCTCTTAATCATTCGAACGTAGCTTAACGAATTGAGATCGCTGCGCGCATAAATCGAAGTTTCCATGCCTCTGCTACGCTCGAACACAGCGGATAAATTCATTGTGGACCGCCGGAAACCGCACCGCAACAGCGATGTGGCGCGCGCGGTGCGCAAGACGCGCGACCGTCTTTCGCAGCAGGTTGGCAATCTCGACTTCGACCGTGAACTGCTGAAGCTGCATGCCGGGACCATGGTGCGCGGCGCAGCCGTCATCCCACTGCTGGTGTTGGCGGTCGCGGCGGCCGGGCTGCTGGCCGGTGTGGACAAACAGATCAGCGTCTGGGCGCTGTTCACCCTGATCTGCTATTCGATCGTCGCCTTCATGGCGCGCCGCGTCGAGCGCACCGAAGCCGCCGAGCTCAATCCTGTTCACACCCGCAGGGATTTCCTGATCGGACATTCGCTGTGCGGCCTCGGCTGGGCGTGGTTCGCATGGCTCGGCTGCGCCACCTGCCAGATCGACCAGTTCCAGGTGGCCAAGGCGGTGGTGCTGCTGCTGGCCATGGCGACGACCGCTATCATGGCGTCGTCCTTGCGCGGCTCGCTGCTTGCCACCTTCGTCGTTCCGGTGGCGGTCTATGCCTATGCCGAAACGAAATTTTGGGTGCCGGTCGGGACGATCATGGTCGCCCTGCTGGTCGCGGCATTGCCGTTCTTTGCCTACATCGCGCGCCATCTCAACCGCTCGTCGCTGATACTTCTGTCCTTCCGCTCCGAAAAGGATGCGCTGCTCGCCGAGGTGGAGACCGCGAAATCGATGTCGGACGAAGCTCGTCGGCGGGCCGAAGACGCCAATCTGGCGAAGTCGCGCTTCCTTGCTTCGATGAGCCATGAGCTGAGGACGCCCCTCAACGCCATTCTCGGGTTTTCCGAGGTGATGGCCAATGAAGTGCTCGGGCCTATGAGCAACCCGACCTATCGCGACTATGCCCGCGACGTGCACGATTCCGGCCAGCATCTGCTCGACCTGATCAACGAAATCCTCGATCTGTCGCGCATCGAGGCCGGCCGCTATCAGCTCAACGAAGAGCCGGTGATGCTGCTCAACATCGCCGAAGATTGCTGCCACATGATGGAATTGAAGGCGCGCAACAAGGACATCCGCATTGTGCAGGATTTCGAAAGTGCCCTGCCGCGGCTGTTCGCCGACGAGCGCGCGGTGCGGCAGATCACGCTCAACCTCCTGTCCAACGCCATCAAATTCACCGCCACCGGCGGCGAAGTTCGCGTGCGCGTCGGCTGGACGGCGGGCGGCGGCCAGTACATTTCGGTCAAGGATAACGGGCCGGGCATACCGGAAGACGAAATCCCGATCGTGCTGTCCGCCTTCGGCCAGGGCTCGATCGCCATCAAGAGCGCCGAACAGGGCACCGGGCTCGGACTGCCGATCGTGCAGGGCCTGCTCGCCATGCATGGCGGCGAATTCGAACTTCAGTCGAAATTGCGCGAAGGCACCGAGGCAATCGCCATTTTCCCGCTCGCCCGAGTGATGGAGGAACTGCCGGCGCTGCCAACCAAGACCGTGGCGGCGGCCCGCCGACGTTGACAGCTTGTTCTAGGCTTTGACCGCCGCCGCCATGCCCGAACTGGTAAGCGCCGCCGCCTTGACCAGACCGGCGGCAAGGGCGGCCCCTACCCCTTCGCCGTGGCTGATGCCGAGATCGAACAGCGGCCTGAGGCCGAGCCGCTCGGCGGCAAGCCTTTGGCCGGGTTCGGGCGACTGGCTGGCCAGCAGGCAATGGTCGAGCGCACCCGGGTTGGCGGCATGCAGCACGGCAGCGGCAGCGGTCGCGGCGAAGCCGTCGAGCAGCACCGGGATTTTTTGCATCCGGGCGGCGAGGATGGCGCCGGCAATGGCCGCAAATTCGCGGCCACCGACCCGGCGCAGTGCTTCCAACGGGTCCTTCAGAGCCGCACCATGGAAGGCGACGGCTGCATCGACTACATCAGCCTTGCGCGCCTGCATGGCCGCGTCGGCACCGGAGCCGGGGCCGACCCAGTCGGCGCCGCTGCCGCCGAACAGGGCGGCGCACAAGGCCGCCGCAACGGTGGAGTTGCCGACGCCGAGATCGCCAAGGCAAATCAGATCGGCGCCACCGGCGATGGCTTCCATGCCGAAGGCCATGGTGGCGGCGCAGCCGCGTTCGTCGAGGGCGGCGTCCTCGGTGATGTCGGCGGTCGCAATGTGCAGCGCCAGGTCGAACACCTTGAGGCCAAGATTGTAGGCGACGCAAATCTGGTTGATTGCCGCACCGCCGGCGGCGCACAGCTCAACGGCGTTTGCGGTCGCAGCGACAGGGCGCGGCGAGATGCCGTGGCGGGTCACGCCATGGTTGCCGGCGAAGATCGCCACCAGGGGCCGGTTCACCGCCGGCGGGGCGCGCCCGCTCCAGGCAGCAAGCCAGGCGGCGATGTCCTCGATGCGGCCAAGCGAGGCTTTCGGCTTGTCGGCCTTGGAAAACACGGTGGGGCCCGGGTTTTCCGGGCCGGTTTAGGCAGGCGGCAGGCACGCCACCAGATTGCGAAAGTCGTCGAAGGGCAGCGCGCTGGTCATGTCGGTCCTGATCATTCCCTGTGGTTGATCAGCGGCATAACCGCCTTGCCCGGCCGGCACAACTCCCCTCGACATTGGCGCGAAAGCGGTTGCCCGCGCCGCATTCCGAAGGGCTTGCATTGGCTTTGCCGTTGCACCATGTGGAGATGGAACGAGGGATTCCGGACGGAACCTTCAAGAGAAAGTCATGACGGCCATCGAATCCCCGTGCATCCTGGTCTGTTCGATCGACATGAAAACCGGCTTCTGCTTCGGCTGTGGCCGCACGCGCGATGAAATCGGCGCCTGGATGGGGATGACGCCGGAGGTACGCCGCAGCGTCATGGCCGAGTTGCCGGCCCGATTGGAAACGGTCGAGCGCAGGCCGCGCCGGGAAACACGCCGCAGCCGCATGGCGCGCGAGCGCGACGTCCTCTCTTGAGGCGGCAGGTCCAATGAACCGACTGTTCTGGATCGTGATGGCGGCAATCGGCCTCGGGCTGGTGCTGCTGATGATCAACAACGACGCCGGCAGCACGTTCGGCATCGAGAATTACGATTTCAGCCGTCTGGTCTGGCTGGGGGCGATCGGCTTGCTCGTCAGCGCCGGCCTTGTCCGGTCCGGCAGGCCGCTCGGCGTCATGGCCCGCAATCTCGGCACGTGGGCCCTGATCGTGCTGGCGCTCGTCGCCGGCTACCAGTACCGCTACGAGTTGCAGGATTTCGCCAGCCGGGTGACGGCGGGCCTCGTTCCCGGCAGCCCGCTGGAGCTCGGCGTCGAGGACGGCCATGCCACCGTGACCCTGGACAAGGCCGACAGCGGCCATTTCGAGGCCCGCATCACGATCAACGGCGCGCCGATCCGCACCGTCGTCGATACCGGCGCGACCAGTACAGTGCTCACCGCCGAAGACGCGCAGGCGGCCGGCTTCAATCCGGCAGCGCTGAGCTTCACCGTCCCGGTCTCGACCGCCAATGGCATGGCGCGCGCCGCTTCGGTGCGCACCGACGAACTGGCGATCGGCGGCATCGTGCGCAGGAACATGCAAGTCATGGTCGCCGCGCCCGGCGCGCTCAGCCAGAGCCTGCTCGGCATGAATTTCATCGGTTCGCTGTCGGGTTTCGACGTGCGCGGCAACCGGATGATTCTGCGCGACTGAACTGCTTAAGCGGCCTTTTCAACACGGTCGAAATCGACGGCAGCGAACGCTGCCTTCAGCACATCCGGTCCGGCGCCGGGTTTCGTCGCGTCGGTGGACAGTATCTGCCGGAAGCGGCGCGCGCCCGGCAGGCCGTGGAACAGCCCGACCATGTGGCGGGTGACGTGGCCGAGCCGCCCGCCCTGCTCGATATGCCGCGCCGCATAGTCGGCCATCGCGTCGATCAGCGCGGCAAAATCGTAGGCGCCGGCCTTGCCGCCGTAGAATGCCGCGTCGATGCCGGCCAGGATGCCTGGCGTGTGATAGGCGGCGCGGCCAAGCATGGCGCCATCGACATGATCGAGGTGGCGAGCCGCCTCTTCGAGCGATTGAACGCCGCCATTGATGCCGATGAATTTGTTCGATTTTCCCGCCTTGAGGCGATAGACCCTGTCATAGTCGAGCGGCGGGATGTCGCGATTTTCCTTCGGGCTCAGACCCTCCAGCCAGGCCTTGCGCGCATGCACCCACAGCGCGTCGGCGCCGGCCGCGAAAACGCCGTCGGCCAGCGCGTCGAGCGCGGGCTCCGGATCCTGCTCGTCGACGCCGATGCGGCATTTGACCGTCACCGGGATTTTCACCGCCGCCTTCATCGCCGCCACACAATCGGCGACGAGGTCAGGCACTTTCATCAGGCAGGCGCCGAACGTGCCGGACTGGACGCGGTCGGACGGACAGCCGACATTGAGATTGATCTCGTCGTAACCGAAGCCCTCGCCGATGCGCGCCGCCTCGGCCAGCTTTTGCGCATCGGAGCCACCGAGTTGCAGTGCCACCGGATGTTCGGTCTCGTCAAAACCAAGCAGCCGCTCGCGCGTACCATGGATGACGGCGTCCGCCACCACCATTTCGGTGTAGAGCAGCGCACGCCGCGTCAGCTGGCGGTGGAAGAACCGGCAATGCCGGTCGGTCCAGTCCATCATCGGTGCAATGGCCAGTCTATGCTCTTGATTTTTCAACATTTTTTCTTTAACATCAAATCGTTAGAACCTACCGAGTGCACACGAATTTGCGCCAGAATACGACCCTTTTCGCCACGTTTCGATCTCTCAGTGCACACAGAGCGCACACAAAAAAATGGCCACCTACACAAAACTCTCGTCCGGTTCCTGGCGCGTCCAAGTCCGTCGCAAGGGTCGCTACGTCAGCGAGACCTTCCTACGCCGAGACGACGCACGGCGCTGGGCAACCGAAGCCGAGCGCCAAGTCGATCGTGGTGAGACGCCGACCAAGTCCCGTATAGCCCGCCTGAAAACTTTCGGTGAACTCATCGACCTTCATATCGGCGACATGTGTGATGTAGGCAAGTCCCCTCGCCGCTCCAAGGCCGCGGCTCTCGATATGCTCCAAAGACATCTGGGGAAGTGCAACATCGCGGCTCTCGATCGCGAACGGCTCATTCGTTTTGGGCGCGACCGGGCCGCCCAAGGTGCCGGACCGATGACGCTCGGCATGGACATCGGCTTTGTAAAACTCATACTGGCTCATGCCGCTGCGGTGCACGGCCTGCCCGTCAAGGTCGAACCGGTTGATCTCGCGCGTATTGCCCTAAAGAGGCTTGGCCTCGTTGGTAAAGGCAATCAGCGCGACAGGAGGCCGACCCAGGATGAACTCGACAGACTCATCGCCCACTTCGATGCAAATCCTCGTCAAATAGCGCCGGTTGGTCAGATAATACGTTTCGCCGTCGCAACGGCGATGCGCCAGGAGGAAATCTGCAAGGCGCGGTGGTCCGACATGGACGCCCGCACGCGGATGCTTCTCATCCGTGACCGGAAAGACCCACGAAACAAAAACGGGAACAATCAACGCATACCCTTGTTCGCGGCAACTGGGTACGACGCATGGGCCATTGTCAAGGACCGACTGGCCAAGCGAAGCAATGACGATGATCGAATTTTCCCCTTCAATCATAGGTCGGTCGGCACCGCCTTTCGTCGAGGATGCGCTGACCTGGCCATCGACGACCTTCACTTTCACGACTTGCGGCATGAAGGAACAAGCCGCCTCTTCGAAGCTGGATTCACGATCGAACAGGTAGCTTTGGTCACGGGTCACAAGGATTGGAAGATGTTGCGGCGGTATACGCATCTCAAGCCGGAGATGCTGCACACTCTCCAAGCTGCGAGGGCAGCGTAGTCCGCGGCTCGGGTTGACTGGCATCTCCGCCAGGCTTTTTGCCTTGTAAGCTGTTACAAAACGAGCGTGGCATTGACCGAGTGCACCGCCTTCGGGAGATTGCTCTGCACATAGGTCCGAAGGCGCCATGAGATCGACGCGTTTCGGCTGGCTGTGCTTTGGCGGGTCTCACCCGGGATTTTCTGTCGCCACCACCGGCCTCCTGGATCGAAGTCCCAGCGCCTGCTCCACGGAGTGTCCCGCCCTCAGCACTGTGTCGTCCTCAAACTTGCGGCCCACGATCTGCATCGAGATCGGAAGTCCCGTCGCGGTAAAGCCGTTGCAGATCGCAAGCGCCGGGCTACCAGTAAGGTTGAAAGGCCGGCTGAGCGAAAGTTCCATCTCGCCCATCTCCGTCATCTCATAACCTAGGATCTGAGCGGGCGTCTTCATCGTCGGCAGGACAAGGACGTCGACGTCCTCCATAATGCCGGCTAGGGCTTCAGTCAGCGCCTTCTGCCGAAGGCGGGCATCGATATAGTCGGCCGCCGAAACGGTCCTCCCGTCCTGCAGGCGGGAGCGGCTGACAGGGTGAAACCGTTCTGGATAGGCATCGAGCTCCGTCCGATGTTCGGCGTATTCCTCCGGCCAGGTAATGTTTCTTGCGACAGAACCATACAGGCCGAAATCCGCCAATTTGACGGAGGAAACACGGCCGCCAAGATCCTGCACGACGGTGAGCGTATTCTCCATCGCGTCGAGCACGTCCTGATCGACGTCGGGATCGCCCTCGTAGAATTGCCTTATGACGCCGACGCGCAGACCTCGGATCCCTTCTCCTATCCTTGAGATATCAGGGCTCTTGAAACCTCTAAGCAAAAGATCGTCACTATCCGTCGACACCATCGACGCTATCATCAGGGCGCAGTCCTCGACCGTCCAGGCTAGCGGACCGACGCAATCCATTGATCGTGACAGCGGAAGTACGCCCTTTCGGCTTACCAGCGCGTCGGTCGGCTTGAGACCTGCGACCCCACACCACGCGGCAGGATCTCGTATGGAGCCTGCGGTCTCCGTCCCCACCGATCCGGCGCACAAACCCGCCGCAACCGCAATCGCCGAGCCGCTCGATGACGACGATGGGTCGAGATCGAGGTTCCACGGGTTGCGGGCGGGCGGCCAGCCAAGATCGAACTGCGTCCCGGACACCGCGTATTCGGTGGTTGCTTGCTTCCCGAGGATAATCGCGCCGGCCCGCTTCAAGGACGCGACGACGCCTGCATCCTCGCTGGCGATCGCGTCGCGTCTGTGAACAGCCTGCGCCGTGGTCGGCAGTCCCGCGACATCGATCAGGTCCTTGATGCCAATGGGCACGCCGTGCAGCGGGCCTAGCCAGTCCCCGCGCATGAGCGCCTGCTCCGCCGCCGATGCCTCCTGCAACGCGCTTTCAGTTCGCAGCGAGTTGAAGCTGTGAAGTCTCTGGTCCAGCGCAGCGATTCTGTCGAGGTACGTCTTCGTGAGTTCAAGGGGAGATATTTCCCTCGCGCGAAGTCTGCGGGACAGTTCCGCAAGCGACAGCAGGGCGATGTCCGGTGACAGACTCATGCAGGTGCGACTCGATCTTGAATGATTACTTTCAGAGGGCGGGGGCAGTCATCAGACGCACTTGCCCGGGCATTCTTCCGGATTCAGGCGGGACGTTGAGAGCACTGCGTTCTCCACGGAAGACCTTTTCCGCGAGCACGCACGCCGCCCGGTGACCGGCACTGACCTCGATCTGAGGCGGGAGTGCTGTCGCACAGTCGGCGACAGCTAGTGGACAACGCGTCCGAAACGCGCATCCCGAAGGAGGATTGGTCGGGCTCGGTATCTCTCCTACGAGCAGCGGGACCTTCCGATTTCTCTCCTCAATGGGATCGGCTACTGGAACCGATGCCAGGAGCAACTGCGTGTAGGGGTGGCTCGGATGGTTGTAGACGTCCTCAGACCTTCCCATCTCGACGATCCGACCAAGGTACATGACGTAAACACGCGACGAAGCCTGTCGAACGAGGCCGAGGTCGTGAGCGATGAACAAACAGGCGACGCCAAGGTCCCTGCGCAGTCCCATGAACAAATTCATCACTTGCGCCCTGATCGAAAGATCGAGCGCGCTAACGGGCTCGTCGCAGATCAGCACCCGCGGTTCCACGGCAAGTGACCTCGCGATTGCCACACGTTGACGCTGTCCACCGGACAGCTCTCGGGTGAACCGGTCCCTGACCTGGGTCGCCAGTCCGACCTGGTCCAACAGCTCCGTCGTACGCGCCGCACGTTGTTCCTTCGAGCGCATCCCTTTGATGATCAGAGCCTCTGCGATTGCTTCGCCAACGGTCTGTCGATCGTTCAACGAGGCGTAGGGGTCCTGGAACACGTATTGGACGGCACGGCGCACTTCCCTAAGGCGTCTGCCCGAGAGGGATCCGAGATCGACGCCGTCGAAGATCACTCTACCCGACTGAGGGTTCTCCAGCCCCACGATGGATCGGCCAAGTGTCGACTTACCGCAGCCGGACTCGCCGACGAGGCCGACGATTTCGCCCGCGTTCAACGTGATTGACACGTCGTTTACGGCCTTGATGGTCTTGCCCCTCATCGCGCTGGGAAAGCTGGTCACAAGGTTTTCGACTTCGAGAACAGCCATCAGCTTACTCTCTCCAAGAGGTGGTCGTTGATCACAGGACACGCGGCGAAGACCGAAGGGCCGAGCGTCTCGACGAGCTTAGGCCGATGCGATTTGCAGCTTTGGACCGAATGAACGCAGCGCGGCTCAAAAGCACACCCGACAATAGGCGCCGCGAGCATAGGCGGCACGCCGGGGAGTCCCCGGAAGGGTGCCCCGATCGCGTCTTCACGCCGCGGGATGGCGTCGATCAGCCCCATCGTGTAGGGATGATGCGGGGAAACCAGAACCTTTTCGACGGGACCGGTTTCCGCGTTCCGGCCCGCGTACATGACGACCACTCGGTCTGCCGATCCTGCGACGACGCCCATGTCGTGAGTAATGAGAACCATCGCCATTTTAAGCTTTGACTGAATGTTCTTGAGCAGGCGCAGGATCTGGGCCTGAACGGTGACGTCGAGCGCGGTGGTCGGCTCGTCCGCAATCAGGAGCTTGGGTTCGGCCGCGATGGCAATTGCAATCATCACGCGCTGCCTGAGGCCACCGGACAGTTCGTGAGGATACTGCCTTAGTCGCGCCGCCGGGTCGGATATGTCGACCAATTTAAGAAGGTCTAGCGCCCTTGCTTCGGCGGCAGTTGCCGACATGCCCAAGTGGAACTCAGCCATCTCCGCGATTTGCCGCCCCACCCCTCTTGCGGGGTTCAGTGCACTCATCGGGTCCTGAAAAATGAAGCCTATCGATTTTCCACGGAGGCGTCTGATTTTGTCCTCGGAGGCTCCGACCAGCTCGGTGCCGTCGAAGACCACTGAGCCCGAAACGTCCGCTTTCACACCAAGCGGCATCAGACCGAGAGGAGCGAAGTTCATCACGGTCTTGCCGCTGCCGCTCTCTCCTACGACAGCCAACGTCTCCCCGCGTCGTATCGAATAGCTGACGCCATCGACCGGACGGACCGCCCCATGGCCAGTTAAGAGATCGACAGTCAGGTTTCTCACGTCCAGTACGGTTTGAGCGGGCATCAGATCGACTCCTTTGCCCAGAGCGCCGTGGCGCGCCGACGCGCGACAAGCATCTTGTTGGTGAGCGGGGTCGGCACGCGGTTCAGCGCGACTGCTTCACCCAGGATATTGAATCCAATCACGGCCAGCGTAAGGGCAAGACCCGGGAGAACAACCTGCCGTGGATCCGTTTCCAGATAGGGAAGCGCATCGACCAGCATCTGCCCCCATTCCGGAGTTGGCGGTTGGATGCCGAGGCCGAGAAAGCTCAGAGTGGCAATCGCCAGAGCTACTGCGCCCGCGTCTGCCGTGGCATAGACAAGGACGGCGCCGAGCGTCGTTGGAAGAAGATGGACGAAGTAGATCCGCATAGGGCTTGCACCAAGGACGCGCAGCGCCTCCATCTGGGGCTTGTTCATGACGCTCACGGCCACCGCGCGGCTGACGCGAGCGCTACCCGGCCACCAAGCCAGCGCCAAGGCGAGGATCATGTTCCAGTAGCTGGCCCCGAATACGCCGATGACCGCGAGCGAAATGATAAGGCTGGGGATAGCGAGACCGACGTCGACAATGCGCATCAGGATCTCGTCCGTCCAGCCGCGTCGATATCCGGCGACCGTACCGATGGTGGTTCCTATCGTGTGGGCGATGACGAGCACGAGACAGACGCCGACAAGTGAGGTCCGGGCAGCGGTTATCAGCCTGCTGAGCGTGTCCCGTCCAAGGTGGTCGGCGCCCAGCCAGTGTGTCATGGTTGGGCCTTCGCCTGCGAGCAGCAGGTTCTGGGCGTTCGGCGCGTGAGGTGTGAGCAGCGGTGCGAACACGCCGATGAATACGAAAGCGCCAATGGTGATGACGGATGCGCGCGGCAGTTTTCTTATCGGCTCTGCCAATTTGCCTACTATGTTCATGATCCGCTCCTTTGCCGGCGCATCCGCGGATCGGTGAGCATCATCAGGACGTCCACGATCACATTCAGGATAATGAAGAAGGTTATGAAGATCAGGAGACAGGCCTGCACCACCATGAAGTCGCGGAACCGGATCCCGGTCAGGAACAGCTCTGCTACCCCTTGCCAAGCGAACAGCGGCTCTACCACGACGGCGCCCACGACCATGAGACCTATCTGAGTTCCGAGCGCATTAAGGTAGGTCGGCGCGATGTTGGGCAAAGCGTCGCGCACGAGTATCCGCTCACGTTTGAATCCTTTGCTCATCGCGGTGAGGACGAAAGGACGCGCCATGGCCTCCTCAAGGCCGACTCGGACGACGCGGCTGAGGACAGCGGCAGGCAGCATCGCTATTGTGAGCCATGGCAATATGAAGCTGCGAAAACCGTCGTAGCCGAATGTCGGAAATATCTTGAACGACACTGAGAAAGCATAGACCAGAAGCGCACCGACGAAGAACGAGGGCGTGGATGCACCGAACAACGCCAGTCCGCGTGCAATGTGGTCGGGCATTCTGTGTGCCCACAAGGCCCCGAGAAATCCTATGAGCAAACTGAACACGAGGGCGACCATGGCTCCGCCGGCGACCAGCGTAGCGGTAACCGATAACCGGCTCCGAAGAGATGTTCCAACGTCCTCCCCAGTCTTGTAGGAGATACCGAAGTTGCCGTGAGCGGCATTGCCAAGCCAGTCCGTGTATCGAATGAGCAATGGCTTGTTCAGGCCGATTTCCTCGGCGACCTTGGCAATGTCTGCCTTGGTCGCCGTTGGGGTGCGAAGCTCCGCAATCAAGATAGCGATGTTGCCTGGGGCTGACACCACCAGCGAGAAGCACAAGACGGAAGCCAGAAAAAGCAGAATGAGCGCGTTCCGGGCTCTCTTTGCGATGAAGAAGAACACGGCGTCTCCTATTCGCTCAGGCTGATGTTTTCGTAAGGCATGTCGTACTCCGTTGCTGGGGCCTTGAAGTCTTTGACGCGGCTGGAGTGCGCCCAGATACCTGGCACGTAAAGCAGTGGAGCGATGGCGACGTTGTCGTGCAGCCAATCGTAAACCTTCTGGACGTTGGCTTCCATGTTTGGGTCCAACGCCGACATCGTCGCGGTCACGAGCGGATCGAGCCGCTCGGCGTCGACGAACAGCTTGCCGTCGACCCCGTTGTCGTAGGTAGACAGGAAAAGACCGACGATTGTGGCGAAAGGCTCGTAAGGGGCGCCGTATGTCTGGAAGAAAGCAAGGTCGAACTTGCGCTCGGGAATATCGCTGTGTCGCGAGGCATGGTCCACCGAGCGGATCGTAAGCTGAATGCCGATCTCCTGCAGTTCCGCCTGAAGCACCTCGGCGACGGATCTCGATCCGGGAATTTGTTCTTCGCTGACGACGATTTCGAGAGCGAGCGGAGTACCCTCCTTCTCTCTCACAGGACTGCCGACCCATCCCGCTTTTTCCAAAAGCGCCTTAGCGCCTTCGACGTCGATCTGGGGAACCTCATAGCGCTTTCCGGCAAGTGGAACGGATTCGGCGAAGAGATTGGCCGACGTCGCTGCCATCCCGCGATAAAGTACCTTTGAAATTGCTGCCCGGTCTATGCCGATATCGATGGCCTTCCGGACTGCGACTTCCTTGAGAGCTGGAGCCCGGTCGGGATTGAATGCCATGATCATCGTCGTCGAACCGGGTTCCACAACGACGTCTAGCCCCGCCTGCTTCAAGGTCTGGGCCTCGATCGCGGTGATCGGCGATACGAAGGCCCCACCCATTAGGTCGATATCGCCGGCTCGGAGCGCAGCCATACGGCCACGCGAGTCGGGGAGCACCTTCAACTGGACTTTCGAGAACTTGGGCTTCTCGCCCCAATAGCGGTCGAACCGCTCGAAGACGCTGCCCGAGTTATCCGCGCTGATTTCACGCCACGGACCGGTCCCGACCGGAGCCTTGTAGCTCCCGTCAGCCGCGACCGATTTCGGGCTGAGGAAACGACCGGGGCGGACATAGGCCAATTCTTGCAGCAGCCCAAGAACGGGCTCCTTGAAGCGAATATCGATATGACTGTCGTCGACGACGGTGGCGTCCACGAAGAGCCTGGAGCAGTTCATCCAGTTGTTGTCAGCCTGCCCCATCCAGCGCCCCAGGTTCCACTTGGCCGCGGTGGCGTCGAAGGGTGTCCCGTCATGGAAGACCACCCGCTCTCTGAGCGTCAGGCGCAGGAGCTTGCCCTCATTCTCGATGGACCAAGCGGTCGCCAGTCCAGGTTCAATTTTTCCGTCATAGGAGTATGTGACGAGTGGTTCGAACACCATGTCCTGGACCGCGTAGAGCCCCTTGAATTTGTGGGGGTCCAAGTCGCCGGGGGCCACAGAGATGGCGATCCTAAGCGTATCATTTTCAGCCGCGGCCGCGACCATGCTCGGAAAGAATGAGCCGCCGGCGGCGATGCCGATCATGCCGGACAAGCCTGTCAGAAACGACCGCCTGTGAATTGCTATGAATTTGCTGCTGTCCATGTTCGATTCCCCTTGTTTTTGATTTGACTACCCGTAGGAGCGAGCTCCCGTGCCGGACCGATCTTGTGCGGTCCGAACAGATATGTCTTCGAGCAAGCGAGCGACGTCCGCCTGCAAATCCTCAAGCGCCTCGATCCCGACACTGATGCGCAGCACGAGGTCGGACGCGAGCCATTCTGTCGCCGTTCTGTTCTGCCGGACGGGCATCGGTGCGACGAGACTGCGGGTGCCTCCCCAGGAGGCGCCGATGGCGAACGTCGTCAAGACGTCGAGCGCTGGTGAGACATGTCGGGTGCAGGCGTCCTTGAACAGCACGCCGAATACGCCGCTCGCTCCAACGAAGTCGCGTTTCCAGAACTCATGACCAGGCGAATGGGCGAGTGGCGGCCACAGCACGCGGTCTACCAACGGATGCCGTTCGATCTGTTCGACCAAGGTCCGCGCGCTTTCGAACGAGCGCTGCATCCGGATGCCGAGTGTCTCCATGCCGCGCAGGACGAGGGCCGCGTCGTCCGGCGAGACGCCTATCCCAAAGCGTCCCATGAAACCCTTGACCACAGCCTCGTGTTCGGGACGGGCGATCGTAATCGATCCCATCAGTATGTCGGAGTGCCCGGAGATGTATTTGGTCAACGCCTCTGTGACGATATGGACGCCGTGCAGGATCGGCTTGAAGTTCAGCGGCGTCGCCCAAGTGTTGTCGCATCCGACGAGAATGCCGCGGCGCCGGGCCACCGCCACAATGGCTGGTATGTCCTGGACGTCCATGCTCGTCGAACCAGGAGACTCGCACCAGACAATCGCGGTGCGCTCGTCGATCTTGCTTTCGAGATCATCGATCGTGGATGGATCGAAGTACCTCGTCTCTATCTGGAAGCGTGCCAGGTCCTGGTTGGCGAAGTCCCTGACGGGCGGGTAGGACGTGTCTACAACGAGGATGTTGTCGCCAGCCTTCAGGAAAGAAAGCATCGCTACCGAGTTGGCCGCTTGGCCAGAAGGGGCGAGGAACGTCCGGACGCCTCCTTCGAGCTTGGTAAGCTTTTGTTCGAGCGTGCGCGTCGTCGGCGTGCCGTACAAGCCGTAGGAATATCCTTCAGGCCCGCGCTGCGCGCGGTTGGCGTATGCCTCCGCATTCTCGAACACGATCGTCGAGGCTCTGTGGACCGCAGTTCCAAGCGGATCGAAGCCCTCATTCCTAACCTTCGGGGTCAGCACCACTTCAGTAAAGTCGTTCATTCTCTCGCCACCCCCTGGACATGGCGATTGTTTAAGCACACTCCTCATTATGCGGTCTAATATCAAGATTACGGTTTACTATTCGCGGAGGTTATAGGGTCGGATGAACCTGAGGCAGATCGAAGTCTTCCACGCCCTGATGACAAACGGCACGACGACACGTGCGGCCGAGGTCCTGCGCATCTCACAGCCGGCCGTGAGCAAGGCGGTTCAGGAGCTGGAGCGCACCGTTGGTTTTGCGCTGTTCAATCGCGCTAAGGGGCGCATGAGCCCAACTGCGGAAGGGCGGCTCTTCTTCCGAGAGGTTGAAACCTCGTTTTCCGGCCTGATCCATCTCAAGAGTGCGGCTGCGCGTATAAGAGACTTCGGGTCGGGCGAAATAAGAGTGGCAAGCCTGTCGGCGTTAAGCACTAACGTCATGCCAAAAGTCATGCGCTCGTTCCAGAAGCGCCACCCGCAGGTGGCTATAACGTTCCAAGCGCGGATGTCGTCCTCGGTCAAGGAGTTGGTTGCTTCCGGCCAGTTCGACGTCGGTGTGGCGGCGGACGAGATCGATCTCGCAGGCGTCATCGCTCGGCCCTTTGCCAGCTATCAGGTTGCCATTGCCCTGCCTCCGGGCCACCGTTTGCAGGGCAGAGCAGTTATCTATCCAAGAGACCTCCACGATGAAAACTTCGTCGCACTCGCGCCGGAGGACACGACAAGGCGAGAGGCGGAGGCGATCTTCGCGGAGCATGGGGTGAAGCCAAAAATTGTCTTGGAGACCCCTTATTCGACGACGATCGCGGCGATGGTCGAGGCTGGTCTTGGCTGCGGCATGGTCAATCCGATTACGGCGGACCCCTTCCTCGGTCGGGGAATGATGATCGTGCCGTTCGAGCCAGCAATTCACTTTCGGACGCTTCTGTTGCTTCCGCCTCAAAGGGAGCCTTCGAGAATTGTGGCTGATTTTATAGAAGAGCTGTTAAAGGGGTCCTCCGGGGTGTAGATGAGCGCGATCAACGTCGAAGCTTAAGGTTTCGGTCAGACTGAACTGCACCGCGACATCCTGCTGGGCTCCGACATTTTCGTCGAATTCCCACCACAGACACGCATCGAGTGCGAGATCCAGTAGCTGGACTCCAACTGTCCCGGTGACCGAATTCCGGGACGCCAGGGCGCAAGGCCGCCGGGACGTCAGCAGATCACGCTGTTCGATTCCGTCGGGTTAGCCATCGAGGATATTTCGGCACTGCGATACGTGCGCGACAAGCTACAAGCGACTGGCCTCTACGAGGAGCTCGACCTGCTTGCCGATCCCGACGAGCCGCGAGATCTGGTCAGCCTGCTGGTGAGGCACCCATTCAGCCGGCAGCATAACAAGGCTCGCTCAAAACCAACTTCCGCCCTCCCGCCCAATGCGCTTCCACCTTCATTGCTGGGCGGTGCCGCGCCTGAACTGCTTTATGTAGCGTTTCGTGACCCTGCCCCCGCCACGTTCCTCTTTGTAACTTCTTGTCTTGTGCACCCGGTGCGCTTTGCTGTAGCGAGGCTGCTGACGTAGATCGGGGCTACGGCAACTGAAGAGCAAATGAAGGGTTGGCCCAAATGCCTGAAGATCTTATCAACTCCGACACGGAATTGCTGGAGATGACAGCTGACATCGTTTCCGCCTATGTCAGCAACAACCCGGTTCCAGTCGCAGAACTCGCCCGGGTAATTGCCGATACCTATGGAGCGATCAGCAAGCTGCAGGGAGCACTCCCACCCAAAGCGGAAGAGAAGCCTACACCCGCAGTCCCGATCAAGAAATCGGTGACGCCCGATTTCATCATCTGCCTGGAAGACGGCAAGAAGTTCAAATCGCTCAGACGGCACCTTGGCACTCACTACGATCTTTCGCCGGATGCGTACCGGGCGAAATGGGGCCTGCCCTCCGATTACCCAATGGTTGCGCCGAACTATGCCGCGGTGCGATCGGCGATGGCGAAGGCGATCGGCCTGGGACGGAAGGCCGTAGCGCCTGAGCCTGAAGCGGCGCCAGTGAAGCGCCGAAAGATCGGCATCAAGACCAGCTGATGACATCGGGGCTATTTTGCTCAAAAGGCTCGCGTTCTGTTGCAGGGGCGCGGGCTGATCGTTTTCTGATTGGATGAACCCTTACCTCCTGTTCAAAGGCAGCCGCTGTCGAGGACGCCACCCCAAAAGGGATGGTCAACCTCTCGCGGGCGGCTCCGTGGAAACGCAGGGATTGTTGCCTCGAGAGATACATTCAATGCGTTGGAAAAGGTCCTGCCCGGTAGTGTGCTGAGAGTTCTGCAAATTGGCTGAGAGAGGGCGGTCATGGCAGGCTGCAATGGTCTTTGGCGCATGCACTGCGCCTTCGAGCTTGAGCGCGAGCAGTTCGACTTCATCGAGATCACCGACCAGAGCGAGGCCGAGTTGATCGACCGCGTGCCGGTGGTGGCGGGCGAGATCCGCATCGGTGACCGCGCCTATCTGCAGGCCGAGCGGATCGCAAAGGTGATGGCGCAAGGCGGCGATGTTGTTGTGCGCGCGTCGTGGAAAAACGCGCGATGGCTCGACGCCAACGGCAGGGCGTTCGATCTCATCGGCTACCTGGAGAACTGCCGGGAGGAAGTCTGCGAAACGCCTGCCCGGCTGGCACTCAAGAAGGGCGAGCCTGTGAAGATGCGCCTGATCGCCTTGCGCAAATCCGAGGCCGCGGCACAAGAAGCGCGGCGCAAAATCAACAAGGAAGCCAAGGCCAAGGGCAACAAGGTTCAACCGCAGACGCTGATTGCGGCCGGCTTCGTCCTGCTTGTGACCTCGCTTGACCGGGAGGAGTTTCCCGCCGATACGGTCTTCAAGCTCTACCGCATGCGCTGGCGCATCGAACTCGCCTTCAAGCGCCTGAAGAGCCTGATCGGGCTGCGCTCTCCTCCCGCCAAAGACCCAAGGATCGCAAAGCCTTGGATCCTTGCACACTTCCTCATCGCGCTTGTGACCGAACCCCTCTCGCAGGAGTTGGGTGTCTCTCCCCCTTGAGCGACGGGCGCCCGCTACTGTGGCGCGCCACCCGCCAGATCGTCGCCTCTCTGATCGCAGCGATCTTCGCTCAACCTCCCTTGGCAACCCTGCGCCGGAATCTCCGTGCCTTGCGATATCGCTGGCGTGAGCCACCACGAAAGCGCAAGTTTCAGTCCATGCCAAAGCTATCTTAGCGCCTATGCCCAATGACCTGGGATGGCACGGTCCTCCGCCTCGGCGGGACGCTCGCGGATGGAGACCATATCGAGGATTTGACCTTGCCCCGTTCGGTTGCTCTGTGCACCTTTGCCGAGGCGCATCTGTCGTTTGGTGCGCAGATGGGCTGTCAGCTCCTTCTTGAGCACCCCTCGCGACTGGATGAACAGGCTGCGATAGATCGCTTCATGAGATATCCGCATGCTTGGATCGCCTGGGTACGCTCGCTTCAGCCAACCCCCAATCTGCTCCGGCGACCATTGCAGTGCCAGCTTTTGCGCCACCCGCCACCTTAGCCGTCCAGAGCATGCCAGGCGACATTGCTTCGGGCGAAGCGCGCGCTGCCAAGCCTGCTTGTCGGCTCGGGTTGCTCGATAAGCTTGGGCACCGCCATTGCGCGAGATCTCGCGACTGATCGTTGATGGGGATCGCCCCAGACTTCGTGCAATAGCGCGGATGGCAAGACCTGCCGCAATCCCGCGAGAGATCTCTTCGCGCTCCCCCAGCTCGAGCGCCGAGGCCGCTCTACGCCTTGCTGACGGAGCAATGCCGCCGTGTAAGGATACGATCCGCTGAACGCCGCCCTTGGTCCGGCGGTCTAGTGCCCGCGAGATCGATGAAATGCTCTGACCCTGCTTCCACCGCTCCCAAAGCTCGGCCTTCTGCTCCGGGGTAAACCAGATCCGTGACGTCACCATGCGACACCTCCCAATCCTCTCAGATTAAAGGTGTTGCAGTGACCGGTTGAACCCACCGGCGCAAAGCTGCCGTTCACGCCGAAGCAGCCCGGCCAGAATCTGGTGGGCGCACCATGTTGACATTGTGGCTAATTAAACGGCGAGCAATGATTGAGGCCGGGAAGGGCCGATAAATCGCTAGACCGATCATTCGCAGCCAATTTTCCAATGACCGAAATGGGGCCGTGTAGGGACGGCTCTCCGTTGGCAAGGGGTTCTTTGAGCTTTGGCTTTGCTGGCGGCGCCGTTAATCTCGCGTCGCGCCTGGAACAGGAGGCCCACCGGGGGCCGTCGTCATCTCCTACGAGACGATTGCGCAAGTGAAGAACACGATCGGCTGTGAGGAGCTGGGGCACGTCAAGGTCAAGGGGGTCGCCTATCCCGTCGCCACCTACCGCGTCATCGATCTGAAGGCCAATCTAGCGGGCGCTTGTCGCGCCGTTCGAACCGAGCTGCCGCACTTCAGGCTGGAACTTGAACCGGGACTGATGTCCGCGGACGAGCGTGGCGATGCCGCCATTGCGCTTCGAGACGCGCTGGATCGGCTTTCCCACAAGCCCGGGCTGGGCGCTGGGCGAGCGGATGCGGCCGGGCCGGATGCGGAAACCATCCTCGTCAGTCATCGTGAAGATCCGCACATCGTCTCAAGGCACCGAAATCACAGGTGAAACGGTGTTCCGGCGAGGTGCGCCACATGTTCGCACCTCGCGGAAATGCCACATAACCTATTGAAACAGCACAACCGATCGACGCCGCACCTCGCGGCCTTTTATCTCGCCATCTTCCGGTTGTTCTGCACATTTTCCGCCTCCACCCACGCCATGGTGCGCTGGAGCTTGCGGTTGCGCGAAGACGCCCATGTGCGCTCATGGCTGTATCCCTTCGCCCGCTCGCGCCACGAAGAGGCCTTCGGACAGCGGCACGATGGCGGACACATCGCGCACGGTGGGCGCAGAGCTCGCGTCATTTGGTGGTCGCTCGGCCGGCACCCGAGCGACAGCTTGTTTGCGATCCGGCTGACCGACGAAGAGCGAGCCGCGCTTCCAGGGAATGGCCTCGACAGACGTAACGGCGAAAGGGCGCATACCCTCGCTTTCACCGATCAGGGGCGCAAATGCGGCGACATAGGCGCGGGTCTCGGCCGGTAACGGACGCCCAGTGAGGTAGGCCTGGTAGCGTGCAGGTCCCGCATTGTAGGCGGCCAGAAATCCCGGAGAGCCGAAGCGATCGTGCAGTTCGCGCAGGTACGCCGTTCCAGCCAGGATGTTGTCCCGGGGATCGAATGGATCGCGGCCAAGCGACCAGCGGGCGCGCAGGTCATCCCATGTTCCGGGCATGATCTGCATCAAGCCGCGGGCGCCTGCGCTGGAGACGGCACGCATATCGCCCGCACTCTCCTTGCGCATGATGGCGCGGATCAGCGCGGTCGGGACGCCGAAGCGGTGCGAGGCTTCTGCGATATGCGCGCCGAACGGATCGCGTTGAGAAGACCGGGCAACGGCCAGGTCCTGCGCCACTGCCGCCGGCATGACGGTCGCGACGGACAGGCCGCAAAGGAGGAGCAGAGCCATGCGCCAGGCAGCGCGAAGCGGCCCGGGCGCACCGCGATGGCTCGTCGACGGACGGCGAGCGCGCATCGTTCAATCCTTCTCGCTACGGTCGCGCGGGCGCGCCCAGTGCAGCGACCAGGACGTCTTGTCGTCGCCATTGCGAAAGAGGTTGGCGCGTATCGGCTGCGCGAAGGTCGGGTCGTCGAGCTGGATCGAGACATAGTCTCCGGCCTTTTCGCTGAAGCGTTTCCAGCCGGCACCAATCTCGGGGCCGTCCTCGTTTCCGGCGTGAATGCGGTAGTCAGGTTGTGTCGTCATGTGTGGCCGAATGCGCCGATGTGGCTTCACCAATCTGCGGACGGGAAGGCAGAGGCAGTTTCGTCCAGTCGTCGGGCCTCTCCTCCTCCTCCGCCGTCGGCACCGGCGGCGGCAGGTACGTTCCCGGAAGCGAGCATCCTCATGATAGCGCGCCTTCTTGGCGCGGATCGGCGGTGCACTGCACCGGGCTAAAGTGAAATATCTTTTTGAGGCTTGCGTCCGTTCTCGGAGCCTGGCGAGTGCTGAGCGAGCACTGCCGCTAGCATCGAAATTGTCGTCATCCAGCCATGTCAAAAGGGCGGCCTTATGCGATGGCCATTCTTCGAGGAGCATTGAGTGCCAAGCAACGTCGCGTTGCCAACCTTTGACCACGGCTGCGGCGCGCCAAACCCTCTCTGCTTTGAAACCGTAGCGCTCCGCCGCGCGGCGTGAAGCTGTATTCAAAGCTTGGCAACGCGATACCAGCCTCCTGTAGCCGAGTTCGTCAAAAGCGTGCTGCATCAGGAGAAAAATCGCCTCCGATGCTGCGCGTGTTCGCTGCAGTCTTGGCGAAAGCCAGATAACCAATCTCCGCCCACCGGTATGTCGTCTGTTGATGTGCAAAGCTGGAATGGCCGAAACTCCGGCAGCGGATAAGTCGGGGTCGATTCTGAGTCTCTGCGCCGTGTGCGCCTTTTGCTAGGGTGCCATCTACAGTCGACATGTGGAATTCAGATACATAGCCCGATTCAATACCCTGCCTGGGATTCGATTCCATGCCCAAGCATCCCCGCGCCGGCGACCGTCGGCGCTCAAAGGAAAATGGCGTATAAGCCGCAGTCCTGCGCGCATCGGCAACAGTGACGGTTGTCGCGCGCAGGACGGAGGAAATTCGCCCCCGCCGCGGGCGGTGAACAGGACAGCCGTAGGAGCGTCAGCATAGCGCCGGCCGCAGGACGGGACGCGGGACCGACTGTCCCCGTTCGCGGTGGTCCGCGTATTTTGCGCCAAAGCCGCAGGCGGAGATTTTCATGCTTTGGTTGATAAGCATCGTTGTCGCGGCCGACCGGCTTCATGCCGACCGAAGCACCGATCGCGCGGACGCAACGTTGCGCTTGTGACGATCAGACCGTTGGCGTCATCGAAGCGGTTGCCAAGATTTCGAAGAACCGCGTGGCGGATTCCGCAGCCGTCGCACGACTCCATCTACCACGGAGAATATCGTGGTGCGCTGGAGGACAGATGCAAACCCGCCTACCCGGCATCGTTATCGACGTGTATCGCCTTCAGCCCTCAGAAGGCTTGTCGCCGCATGACGCGCATCCGCCTCAAGGTCGATCTTGCTGCGTAAACTAAGGTCGAATCGTACTGTAACCGTCAAAACACGGGCATACAGAACATCGTCGAGCGTGCCGCGCATTTCATGCAGATAGGTCAGAGACGACTTCCCAACCTTTTCGACAACCGAGCGAATGGTGACCAAGGTTCCAACCGCGGTTTCGTGCGCATAGTCGATCTCCATCCTGACGTCCGCCCAGCCGAGAGTCGGCGTTAGATTGGGAGCGGCAATCCTGCCCAGCAGTTGAAAGCTGGCATCATCGAACATGGCGACGTAGTGACGAACGTTGAGATGGCCCATCGCGTCGCACATCCAAGGGTGCACGACGCCGACATAGGTTTCAATGCCGGGCGCGGTCAAAACCCGACCTCGTTGCCACCCTTGAGATCCAGCAGCTGCCGCGCCTCTTCGGGCGTCGCTATTTCAAGCGAGAGTTCGCCAAGGATTCGCTTGATCTTGGCGACCTGCTCGGCATTGCTCTTGGCAAGCGCGCCCTTGCCGACATAGAGACTGTCTTCCAGCCCAACCCGCACATTGCCGCCCATGATCGCTCCCATCGTGCAAAGGTTCATCTGATGCTTGCCGGCGGCAAGGATCGACCAGAGATAGTCGTCTCCGAACAGTCGCTCCGCCGTCCTGCGCATATGCATCATGTCTTCGGGGTCAGAGCCGATTCCACCTAGAAGTCCGAAGATCGTCTGGACGAAAAGCGGTGGCTTCAGCAGCTTGCGGTCGAGAAAGTGCGCCAGCGTGTAGAGGTGACTGACATCATAGCACTCGAACTCGAACTTCGTCCCATAGGCCTGGCCGACCTCGACGATGATGCGCTCGATCTGCTGGAACGTGTTGGAGACGATGCCGTTCTTGGTGTCCTCGAGATAAGGCTTTTCCCAGTCGAACTTCCATTCGGTGTATTTTGGCGCGATGTGGTGCAAGGCAAAATTCATCGACCCCATGTTGAGCGAGCAGAGCTCGGGCTTGGCGGCATGAGCGGCTTCGAGACGTTCGTCGAGCGTCATCTTGAGGCCGCCGCCGGTAGAAATGTTCATCACCGCGTTGGTTTGCTGCTTGATGCGCGGCAGGAAGTCCATGAAGAGCTTGGGATCGGGGGTCGGTTTGCCCGTCTCGGGGTCGCGGGCATGCAGATGGATCACCGACGCGCCGGCTTCGGCTGCGCCGACGGCGGCATCGACGATCTCTGACGGCGTTATGGGCAGATACGGGCTCATCGTCGGCGTGTGGATCGAGCCGGTGACCGCACAGGTGATGACGACTTTCGGCGATTTCTTCATGGTTAGAGTCTCCCTTGTCTGCCTTTTGTTGTTATCTATCGAGCGCGAGGCAATCCTCACGACCACAGCCCAGCCGGATCGCCGTACCTGGATCGAGCTTCGGCTGAGACGACGAAGTAGCAAGCTTGACGATGAATTTCTGGCCGCTCGCGGTCGCGGCGACGAGCCGGACATGATCGCCGACGTAGATTGATTGAACGACCGTCGCCGGAATCTCGTTGAGCGCCGTGACGCCGTCCTGCAGAACGGACAGGCGCTCGGGCCTTATCGACAGCGTCACCCTGACACCCGCAGAAAGCGCAGCACCGCAGGACATGGCGTTCAACACAACGTCGCCGCCGTCGAGGCGGACGGATACGCCGCCATCCTCGCTCCCGGCCAGCACGGCACCCAACATGCGGTTGCTCTCGCCGATGAAACTTGCGACAAAGCTCGCCGCGGGACGCTCGTACAGTTCGCGCGGCGTCGACAGTTGCTCGATGCGGCCGGCGCTGAACACTGCGATCCGGTCCGACATGGTCAGCGCTTCAGTCTGGTCGTGCGTGACGTAGACGAAGGTCACGCCCAGCCGGGCGTGAATATCCTTGATCTCGAACTGCATCTGCTCGCGCAGCTGCTTGTCGAGGGCGCCAAGCGGTTCGTCCATCAAGACAAGATTTGGTTCGAAAATCAGGGCCCGGGCAACCGCCACGCGTTGTTGCTGCCCGCCCGAAAGCTGCGCTGGCCGCCGATTGCCGAATTCGGGCAACTGGACCATGTCGAGAACGTTCCCGACACGTCGCCTGACCTCCTCGCGGCCAAGTTTGCGGACCTCGAGCGGGAAAGCCAGATTTTCGGCGACCGTCATGTGCGGGAAAAGCGCGTAGTTCTGGAACACCATGCCGATGCCGCGACGATTGGCGGGAACGTTGTCGATGCGCTGACCGTCAATGAGAATTTCGCCCTCAGTCGTATCTTCGAATCCTGCCAGCATCATCAACGCCGTCGTCTTGCCGGACCCGGAAGGGCCTAGCAGCGTCAGGAATTCGCCGCGCATGATTTCCAGGTCGAGCTGGCGCACCGCCTGGACCGCATGCCCGTAGCGCTTGCTGACGCCGCGAAACTCGACGTGAACCGGCCCACGCGGAGATCCGCCCATCACCGCGGCTGCGCCTTCGGATCACGGCGTACCGAGGCCGGGCGCTTGCGAGCAGGCTGCGCCTCAGCCGCCGCCGCGGCGCGAAGAATGATGTCGGCGGCCTCGCGCAGATCGGCCACCAGGGCCTTGCGCGCAGCCGCGCCATCGGCGCGACGCAGCGCGGCGAGCATTTCGTCGTGATGGTCCAGGCCCAGGCCGTAGGTCACGTCCGAGCGGACGATGTTCAAAAACGGTCCTGCCTGCAGCCACAATTTCTCGATGATCTGCTGGATGAGAGGTGATCGCGCGGCATGGTACATCGTGAAATGAAAGCGCCTGTTCAGGCCGAGATAGTTAGCCATGACGTTGCTCTCGACGCACTCGCGCATCAGCCTGTTCAGCTTCGCCAATTCATCGAGTTCTTCGGGCGTGATGGTCGTCGCAGCCCATTCGGCCGCCGTCCCTTCGACGCTGCAGCGCACACGCACGAGATCCGAAATACGCGCCACCGTGGCCTCGGGGACGATGACGCCCCGGTTTGGGTGGTCGAACATCGCCTCGTCGCTGACGAGTTGCCGCAAGGCCTCGCGCACCGGCATGGCGCTGGTCCGGTACTGTTCGGCAAGCTGTCGCACGACCAGTCTTTGGCCGGGCAGGAAGTCACCGTTCATCAGTGCTTCCTTCAAGCCCGTATGGACACGAACATGAGCTGTCTTTTGCGCGGCCGAGCCAGCGGTGGCATCCTTGCGATCGAGCATCAGTTTGTCCGGCGGGGCAGTATTTTGAGGTTGCTCGACAGGAAATCGTCGAATGCGGCGGCGAAGCCGTCGAGTTCGGCGTCGCCAAATGGCAGTGACAACGCCAGCATGCCGCGCGGCGTCACGTAGTACCCTCGCAACAGCATCTCGATATGCCACAGCGCAATCACCGATGGATCGGCATCGTCGAGCCGCGCCGGCGTGTCCACCGGCCCCCTGACGAAATGCAGGTTCATCAACGACCCGCGCCCTATGACGATCCCCTCGACGCCATGTCGTTCAAGGGAGACGTTCATCGCTTCACGCAAGCGATCGCCGCGCGCATTGATGGCGCGGCTCGCCTCTTGTGTCAGCACCTGCGTCAGACCGGTGAAACCAGCAGCCATGCTGAGAATATTGTTGTTGAACGTCCCACCATGCGAGAACGCACCAGCCAAAGCCGGATCGAAGCGGTCGACGAGGTCGGCGCGTCCACCGAATGCGCCAAAACTCGCACCGCCGCCGATGTACTTTCCGAGCGTCACGAAATCGGGAAAAATTTCATGAGCGCCGTGGAGCGCTCGATAATCGAGGCGCGAGGTCATGACCTCGTCGAAGATCAGCAGCGCGCCTGTCTCCTTCGTCGCTGTGCGCAGCGCCTGCAGGAACTCGCGGGTGGCCGGGATGCAGCCGCCGCCGCCCATCATCGGCTCGACGATGACGGCGGCAAGCTCGCCGCCCTGTTCCTTGATGAGCGCCACGGCGCCTGCACTATCGTTGTAGTCGGCGAAGACAAAGGGGAAAGGCAAATTGAGCGGTGAGCCGCCATGCGCAAAAGTCAGTACGCCGCCGTGATAGCCTTCCCGGAAGGCGAGTATCTTCGAACGCTTCGTGATGGCGCGAGCGGCGGAAATCGCCATGATGTTCGCCTCGGTGCCCGAGTTGCAGAAGCGCACGCGCTCGATGGCTGGAAAACGTTCGACCACCGCCGCTGCCAGGCGCGCCTCGTAGCGGTTGGGTGCACCCAGCATGATGCCGCCCTGTATGACGTCCACAAGGGCCGCCGAAATCGCCTTGTCGGAATGGCCGTAGAAGCCGGCGCTGTATTCCGAGACCAGATCGACATAGGTATGGCCGTCGAGATCGGTGACCCTGCAGCCCTGGCCGGAGACGAACGAAACAGGGAATGGCGGGTACCAAAGTACAGCCCTCGTATTGCCGCCCGGCAACGATGCCGCGGCCTCGTTCTGACGCGCCAGGCTGTTCGGGTTGGCGTCAGCGAAACGCTGTCGCGCCTCGTCCAGAACAGCAGCGAGACTGACATTGGCGCGCACGTCTCTAGTGCCTTTCAGCATTCGATCAAATCTCCTTGTCTTTTTAACTTTTTTTCACTCTATCGCAAATTCCTGTTGCTAATCAATCCATTTTGCGTTTGAAATTTGATCAAATCGACAAGAATAGGAAAGGGGAACTGCGATGAGGACTTATCTGCAAGCCGTATCTGCCGCCGCGATCTGCCTCGCGACCTCGACTTTTGCCGCGTCCGCGGCCGATCCCGTCACGGTGGTCGGCTGGGGTGGTACATGGGACAAGGCCTACAAGGATGGAGTCTGGGACAAGTACACCGAAAAGACGGGCGTCCCGATCGTCATGGAAGAGTGGGGCGGCGAGGTCGCCAAGGTGCGTGCCCAGGTGCAGGCGGGCAACATTACCTACGACGTCGTCTCGGTGGAAGCGCCCGCCATGGAAGTCGGCTGCGCCGAAGGCCTGTTCGTCCCGCTGACGCCCGAGATCACCGGCGACGCGGCGAATTATCTTCCAGGCACCCTGCACGAATGCGGTGTCGCGTCCGACACATGGGCAACGGTTCTTGCCTACAACACGGATGTCTATAAGGGCGACGCAGCGCCAAAGAGCTGGGCGGACTTCTGGAACGTCGAGAAATTTCCGGGAAAGCGCGGCCTCTACCAGCAAGCGCAGTTCACGCTGGAGAACGCGCTCATGGCCGACGGCGTGAAACGCGAAGACATGTACAAGGTGCTGGCCACGCCGGAAGGTGTCGACCGGGCTTTCGCCATGCTCGACAAGATCAAGCCGAACGTCGTCTGGTGGTCCACCACCACGCAGGGCATCCAGAACCTCGACAGCGGCGAAGTGACGCTCAGCGACGCGTTCAATGCACGCATCACCAACGAAGCCATCAACGAGAAGAAGCCCTACGCCATCGCGTGGGACGCCGGCTTCTTCTACGGCACCGACTACTGGGCCGTGGTGAAGGGCGCACCGCACCAGCAGGGGGGGCTGGATCTCCTCAAGTGGTTCTCCATCCCTGAAAACCAGGCCGGCTTCTCCAAGCTCTATGCCTATGGCACCGGCCGCAAGGAAGCCGCCGACCTCATTCCCGCGGACTGGAAGGCCAACCTGCCGACGTCGCCGGAGCACCTCCAGTACGGCGCCGCCTATGACAACGACTTCTGGACCGAGCACAAGGAAGCGTTGGAAGAACGCTTCAAGGCCTGGCTCGCGAAGTAACTTGGGCATGTTGGTCGGGACAAAACCGGCTATGAAGCGACGCCAACGGGGCGGCATGCTCGCCCTGTTGACGGCTCCGCTTATATTATTCGTCGTCATTCTGTTTCTGTGGCCGGTGGCGCGCTTCCTCGCTCTGGCCGTCGACAACTCGGATTTCTCGAACAACCTGCCGCGCACAATTGCCGCTCTGGCCGGCTGGAAAGCAGAGAGCGGCCTGCCTGGCGAACCCGTCTTTGCAGCACTCGTCGAGGACCTGGCCGACGCGCGGCGCGCCGGGAAGGAAGGCGTCCTGGCGCAACTCGTGAACCAGCGCGTTGTCGGTAGCCGTTTCCTCGTCATCAAGACGGCAAAGGATGCGGCCGACGGCAAGCTCGGCATGCGCCCCGTGCGCGACGAGGTGCTCGCCAAACAGGCCGGCTGGAAAAACATCGATCTCTGGCAGGTCATAGCGCGTCAGCAAAGCGCGCGAACGGACTATTATCTGCTTGCGAGCCTCGACCTGAAGCGCGGCGCGGACAATTCGATCGAAGCCGTTTCGGCCGACCGCGCCATCTTCGTCGACGCGCTGCTGCGTACGATCTGGATCAGCATGGTGGTGACGGTCATCTGCGCGGTCCTCGCCGTGCCGCTGGCGCAGGCGATCGTCAGCGCGCCGCCTGCCTGGTCGAAGCTGATGTTCGCGCTGGTCCTGTTTCCGCTCTGGACATCGCTGCTGGTGCGCACCGTCATCTGGATCATCGTGCTGCAGAAGAACGGTCCCGTGAATTCCACACTGCTCGGATTGGGTATCGTCAGCGAACCCCTCGACCTCATCTACACTCGCTTTTCGCTGTATCTGGCGATGGTTCAGGTTCTGCTGCCCATGATGGTCCTCTCCGTCGTCGCCGTCATGCGGCGGGTTCCGACCACCTACATGCGCGCGGCGCTGTCGTTGGGCGCGCCGTGGCTCACGGCGTGGCGCCGCGTCCAGTTGCCGTTGATCCTGCCCGGGATCCTGTCCGGCGGGGCGATCGTTTTTGTCTTCGCTCTCGGCTATTACATCACCCCGACGCTTGTCGGCGGGCCGACAGACCAGATGATCTCCAGCTACATAGCCTTCTACACCAACAGCACGCTGAACTGGGGCATGGGCGCAGCGCTTTCCCTGCAACTGCTGATGATCCTCGTATTGTTTGCGTTCCTGTTCTGGACGGCATCCGTCCTCTTCCGCAGCAAGGCGCATGTCGCATGAGCGCCGACCGCTTCCGGAAATGGCTGATGTATGCCTATGCGGCGACGTTGCTGGCTTTCATCATCCTGCCCCTGCTGATCGTGGTCCCCATGTCGCTGACCTCGAGCAATTCGCTGGCATTTCCGACGCCGGGCTGGTCGTTGCGCTGGTATGCCGAACTGTGGGTCGACGAGCGCTGGCCGAACGCGCTGTGGAACTCGGTCATCATCGGGCTATCCACCACGGTTCTGGCTTTGCTGCTCGGCATACCTGCGGCGATCGGGCTTGCCTGGGGTGATTTTCCCGGGAAACGGATCCTCTACGCGATCATCGCCGCGCCTTTGGTGACGCCGGTCGTCATCGTCGGCGTCGCGGCCTTTTCATTCTTCGCCACGCTGGGACTCGTTGGCAACAAACTATCGATCATTTTGGTGCACACGGCGATGGCCGTGCCTGTGATGCTAACCACCGTCGTCGCCAGCCTTTCGACCTTCGACCGGACGTTGGTTCGTGCGGCGGCATCGCTGGGCGCCGGCGCCATGCGCACCTTCTTCAAGGTGGTGCTGCCGCTGATAGCGCCGGGCCTCGTTACAGGAGCCATCATCGCCTTCATCATTTCTTTCGACGAAGTCGTCGTCGCAAGCTTCCTCTCGACGGGCGCGGAGCGAACCTTGCCCCGCATGATATTCTCCGGGGTTCGCGAGTCCATCAGCCCTGCCATCGCGGCCGTCGCCGTGCTGCTGATCGCTTTCTCGGCGATCCTGCTTGGGGTCATCGCCATCCTGCAGAGCCGCTCGCAAGCTCTCCGCGCAAAGGCATCGGCATGAAACTGGTTCCGTCGGTGCAGCAACTCGAGACCGAGATGACGGCGTGGCGGCGGCATCTCCATGCCAATCCCGAGCTCGGTTTCGAAGAGTTCGAGACGGCCCGTTTCGTGGCGGACAAACTGCGCGCGTGGGGCATCGAGACGACCGAAGGCGTCGGACGCACAGGTGTCGTCGGCACGCTCAGGGGCAGGCTCGGCGCTGGTCGCAGCCTTGGCATCCGCGCCGACATGGATGCCCTGCCGATGACTGAGGCACGGCCGCTGGTGCATGCGTCCCGCACCCCCGGGCGGATGCATGGCTGCGGCCATGACGGCCATACCACTATGCTGCTCGGCGCAGCCTCGGCGCTTGTTCGCTCGCCCGACTTCGCCGGCACGGTGCATTTCATCTTCCAGCCGGCCGAGGAGGGTCGAGGTGGGGCGCTTGCCATGCTGAACGAGGGCCTTTTCGAGCGTTTCCCCTGCGATGAAGTCTACGCGCTGCACAATTGCGAACGGCCGCTCGGCGAGATCGCCGTCCACCGCGGAACGGTGGCCGCGGCGGCCGATCGCTTCGAGATCGTCGTCCACGGAAGGGGCGGCCATGCGGCGATGCCGCATCTGGCGATCAATCCACTCCCCATCGCCGCGCGCATCCTGCTGGCAATCGAAGCCCTGCCCGGCCGCGTCACCGATGTGCATTCTCCCGCAATCGTCACCGTTGGCAGCCTGCGTGCAGGCGAAGCCTTCAACACCATCCCCGATACGGCGTTTCTGACCGGCACCGTGCGCACCTTCGACCATGAGGTTCAAAAGGCGCTGGAGTCGGCAATCCGCCGCATCGCGAAAAACGAAGCTGAAGCTTTTGGCGCCGGCGTCGACATCCGCTACGAAACGCCCTTCGCACCGACGATAAACACTGCGGCGCAAGCCGACGCGATGATCGCGATTGTGAACGAGGTGATGGGACCGGCAAGTCTCGTCATCGATCCGCCTCCCGAGATGGGTTCTGAAGATTTCTGCTACATGCTGGAACAGCGGCCGGGCTGCTATTTCCTGCTTGGCCAGGCGGACGCTGCGCACCAGGCCGCCGCGCACGACACCAACTACGATTTCAACGATGCTATCCTGCCTATCGGCGCGAGCCTTTGGGTCAGGCTGGTGGAGCGCCGGCTGTCCGCGGCAGGCGCATCGTGATGCAGCTGCCGGAAAAGGACATCGTCTGGCGAAGCCACTGGCTGCGGCAAGCCCTGCCCGAGGACCCGAACCTTGCGCCTCCGCTCGAAGAGGCGACGCAGGCCGACATCTGCATCGTCGGCGGCGGCTATCTCGGACTGTGGACCGCCATTCGCCTCAAGGAGCACAATCCGGACTTCGACATTGTCATTATCGAGCGCGACATTTGCGGCGGTGGCCCGAGCGGCCGCAATTCCGGAATGGTACTTTCGGCATGGACGAAATACAGCGCGCTTGCCGCGCTGCGCGAGGGCAACGATGCGCTTTCGATCATCAAGGCGTCCGAAGCCGCGATCGGCGGCATCGACGCCTTCTGCAAGGCCGAGGGAATAGACAGCTGGTTCGATCGCATCGGCTGGATCTGGGGCGCGACATGCGAAGCCCAGCTGGGGGCATGGGACGACGCATTGAACAAGCTGGCGGCGCATGGCTACGTGCCTGCACGACGCGTTTCGTGCGACGAGATCGCGGCGATGGCCGGCACGACGAGCCACCTCGGCGGCGCGTTCGATGCGTCGTCGGCAACCGTGCATCCAGGGTTCCTGGTGCGCGGCCTGCGTCGGGCAGCGCTAAAGCGCGGCGTTCGGATCTATGAAAAGTCGCCGATGAAGCGGTTTTCCCGACGGGGCAAGCTCACGGTGGAAACGGCGAAAGGAACAGTGTCCTGCGGCAAGATCGTGCTTGCCATGAATGCCTGGTCAGGCTCCATTCCGGAACTGGCGCCGGCAATCTTCAACATCTCCAGCGACGACGCCATGTCAAAACCCATTCCGGACCTTCTCGACAAGGTCGGCTACCGCCGTGCGCCGCTGATGATCGATTCCCGCGTCTTCGTTGGAGGGTGGTCGCCGACGCGCGATGGCCGCCTGTCTGTCGGCGTCAGTGGCGGCGTCATCGGCCTCGGAGGCGTCGTCGATCGGCGTTTTCACGGTCCATCGCCGCGGGTCGCCGACATGCGCCGCGCGTTGCGGGACGGTCACCCGGCGCTCGCCGACTTTCCGCTCGAGACTTCGTGGAACGGCCCGATCGACCGGACAGTCAGCGGCGTGCCGCTGTTTGGCGCCTTTCCCGCCAACAGCGATATCGTCTACGGCTACGGCTTTTCAGGTAACGGCACGACGGTGGCCTATCTTGGCGGCAAGATCCTGACCAGCCTGTTGACCGGCGGGGAATCCGAACTCACCCATTCGGTGCTCGTGCGCCCCGTGACGCGAGGCTTTCCACCAGAACCATTCCGGTTTGTCGGCGCGCATTTCGTCCGCGGCGCGGTGCGGCGGCGCGACGATCTCGAACATGCCGGCCGCAAGCCCGGCCTCGTGACCAGATGGCTGGCGGGATTGGCCCCGTCAGGCGTCACCCCTTCGAAAGCCAACCTCCGCGCAAGGAAAGGATGAACTGTGTCCAAGGCCAAGATATTCAAGCACAGCGAATTGACCCTGAAGCCGTCGGTCACGCCGACCGGCACATCCTCGATTGCCCGCGTGATCAATGCCGATATCAGTCGGACAATGGGCGGCGGCATCGAGTATCTCGAGAACGCCTCGATCGACTGGACCGTGACCTATGACGAGGTGCTGTTCATCCACGAAGGCACCTTGACGATCGAACTTGACGATGGCCGCCATGAGTGCAATCCGGGCGACATCGTGTGGCTGCCCAACGGCACCCATCTGAAATACATCGCCACCGAACGGACCGGTTATTTCTATTGCCTTTACCCGTTCGACTGGGCAGCACGGCAGGGAACGGTAGAACCCTGAACTGACAGGCACTCCTTCTCCATGCGTTGGCCATCCGCAGCGCAGTTCCGAACCCGGACGTCCAGACATCGACTCCGGCTCCCACTCCTCGGGTTGTCACTTTCATCATATGTCATGCTGGCGCGCATGTCTGGCGGCAGATAGCAGCGACACAGCTCACCCGCACCACCTAAGCAGGAACCGGTAGCTCGACTAGTGGGGGGAAAGGCGGTAGCGCTCTCTCGCTATCATTCGCGGACAATGTGAACAAGTTTAGCGCGAAACCGCCACCGCTAGCCACACTATTGCGGTTGCACCTGAAAATTCCGTCGACTGAAAATCAGCCAACCCAAACCGCATGCCAGGGCGACGTTAATCAGCGCAAGGGCGGAAAGTGTCGCCAGTGTGCCGTAGGCACCGAAGCGCTCTAGAAGCAACGCGCCTAGGGAGGGCGCCGCCGCTTGGGCAATCAGGCTCGGCATGGCAAGGCGGCCCATCAGCTTGGCGTAGCCATTAGAGCCGAACATCGCGAGCGGGAGTGTTCCACGCGCGATGGACTCTAGGCCAATGCCTGCTCCGTAGAATGCGAGTGCCAACGGAACGATCGGCATGCCGAGCCAGAGAGCAGACACCCCGATCGCAACGAAGGTCACCGAAGTCGAACTTGGTCCAGATCGGGTGATGGAACCGTGCGATCACCATCTCGATTGTCCGCGCAGCCACCTGGAACGGACCGACAAGGGCTCCAAGCCCACCGCCGCCGCAAGCGTCATGCCGCCCTTCTGCAGGATCGTCAGCAGATGCACCGACAGGGTCGAGGAGATCACGGCGGCAAGGGTCAGGGTCGAGGCGAGCACGACCATGATCGGTAGATTGGAGCCGGTTTGGAGAGCAGGCGTCACTGCCGCACTCGATGCGGCCTTGACAAGCGATTGCGGCAGGCCGCGAGGCAAGATCACAAGGTAAAGCGGTAAGGCGAGGCAGAGCTGGACAGCGGCGTAGGCCAGGCACGTGCCGCGCCACCCTATCTCCCCCAGCAAAAAGGCCGAGATCGGCCAGCAGATCGTGCTCGCAAAGCCGCCGAACAGAGTGAGCGTCGTGATAGCAGAGCGCGCACCATGGCCGTAGAGCCGGCCAAGGGTGCCGAAAGCAGCGTCGTATAGACCTGCCCCCATGCCGAGGCCGATAACCAGCCACGCGACGATGTAGGCGGCCGGATTGGGGGCTACCGCAAGTCCGACCTGGCCGAGCCCGATGCAGCGAGCGCTGAAGGCCAGAACGTTGCGGCCACCGTGCCGTTGGATCGAAGACCCGGCACGCGGCGAGATAACTCCCGCCGTGAGCAATCCGAGAGACAGGCCTCCGAGGACCCAGGGCAGAGGCCAGCCTGTATCCGCAGCGACTGACGGCGCAATAACAGCGGGGAGATAATACGATGATGCCCACGCCATGATCTGTGTCACGCCGAGCGTCGTGATGATCGTGCGACGCCCGCGCACGACGGCAATCGGCTGAGGCGAAAAGGTCATGCCGCGGCGCTGCAGCCGCAGCCAGCCTTGCCACCCTCCTTCGCTTACGCGTCCGCGACACAGCAGGCGTCAACCGCCTCGGCCGCCAGGCCACCGGAGCAGCCTTTCGAAGCTGAGCCGGAATGCCGGCACTGCAGACGCCGGTCTCCGGCAGCACCAGTTGAACGGCATCGGCCGCCGCCATGTCACCGGCGATCGCCGCAGCGACGGAGCGAACCTGCTCGTAGCCCGTCAGCAGCAGGAACGTCGGCGCACGGCCATAGCTCTTGATTCCGACCGTATAGAACCCCGGTTCCGGATGGCTGAGTTCACGGTGGCCATGCGGGGGGACGTCCCCGCAAGAGTGCTCGTTGGGATCGATGAGAGGGCCGAGGGCCTTTACGCTTTCAAGCCATGGATCCAGATCGAGCCGCAGCTCCCGGGTCAGAGCGAGGTCCGGCGCTGGCCCGTGGCCGCGATAATCCTGTCGACAGGACCGATGGTCAGAACACCATCTTTGGTTTGCCCGTCCACAAGCAGGCGACCATCTATCTCACGGATAACTGTGGTGGCAAAGCCGGTCACAAGACGAACGCGGCCGCTTTCGGCAAGGTCCTTGACTTCGGAGCCGAGTTCACCGCGTGCGGGCAAAGCGTCAGCATCGCCGCCACCGTAGATCCGTACCAGGTCGGTGCTGCGTGTCGTCCAGATTGCAGAGGTGCCTGGAGCGCTTTCAGACAGCTTGGCCAGTTCCAGCAAGGCATTGGCAGCGGAATGACCGGCTCCCGCCACGAGTGTAGTGCGGCCAGCGTAGAGGTCGCGATCCCGGCCCAGGACATCAGGGATGCCGTAGGCGATCCGGTCGCGGAATTCGCTCTCGCCTTCAGCGGACAGGCCGCCGGCGCCGAGCGGGTTCGGTGTTTGCCATGTGCCTGACGCATCGATGACGGCCCGGGCAGTATCCCGGCGCTGTCCACTCGTGGTTTCAACCATCAGCATGAAGGGCCTCAGTTCACGCCCCTTGCTGACGACCTTGTCGGCGCCCCAGCGGGACACGGCAATGACGCGGGCATTGGTCTCGATGGACGGTGCCAGTTCCGGAAGCTGCGCGAGCGGGCCGATGTATTGGTTGACCATCTCATCAGCGGTGGGAAATGCCTCGAGCTCCGGCATTGTCCATCCATGGCCCTCGAGCAGCCGTCGAGCGACCGCGTCAACGCAATAGCGCCAGGGCGTGAAAACGCGAACGTGCCCCCAGTCCAACAGGTTCGAACCCGCGTGCGAACCAGCCTCGTAAACCTTCACCTTCAGTCCACGGCTGATCAGTTGAGCGGCCGCGGCGAGAGCCACCGGCCCCGCGCCGATCACTGCCACCGGGAGATCTGCCATGTCGTTCATTTGTTCGATCCTTCCAGTATCTTCGAATTATTCGGGCAAAAAATCAGGCGACGACTTTGGTGGTCGAGGGCGCACATTTTGCGTCGGCACAGCACTCGTCAGCCAAATAGCCGATCAACGCATTCATGCCGGGATAGTTGGCGCGGCAGATCAGCGTCGTCGCCTGACGCTCCTGGGTGACAAGTCCCGTATCGACCAGCCGCTTGAGGTGATGCGACAGCGTTGAAGACGGGATCTCGAGTCTCTCCTGGATACTGCCGACAGGCAGTCCTTCGTCCCCTGCCCTGACCAATATGCGATAGAGCTGGAGCCGCGTCGGATTTCCGAGGCTTTCAAGCTGGGATGCTGCTTGTTCGAGTTTCATGGAAATAGGAATAACCGTGGCAGCTCGCGTACTACAACCGGATTGTCGACGTGATGGAGGAACTGGTGAAGTTCACGCTCCTTCTGCGCGACCGTTCCGCCTACCTGACGGACCGCTACTCGGAGCGTGTCGAAAGCGCGGAGGAGGTCGCCAAGCGGGTGAGCCAACGGTCAATCTGAGACGTCGGGCGTATCCCGCCCATCGAGAGCGGCAGCCAGTCGATCTGCGCCTTCATTACTCCTGTCATAGACCCGTGCCGTTCCGGAGAGCACCAGACCTGGGCCTCCGACCAAATCGACAGATCCCGCAGTTCCTGGACCTTCGGATGATCGGCAGATGTCGAATCGGGGAGCGGCAGGCCCGAGGGATTGAAGATACGCACCTCGGCACCCAAACGGCGCAGGATATACGGGCAGCCTCCTCCGTAGCGAGCCGGGAATAGGACCGTTCGCGCAAAGATCCGTAGAGCATCAGCACGCGCGGTTTGTGAATGGAGCGGGGCGCGTCCAGCAGAGCCTGCATTTCGATCGGCCGAGACTGCTCGTCGTCGACGTTCGGCAACGTGTCATCGGCCGCGTGGTTCTTTTCAGCCAATGCGCTTACCCTTGTTGTCGACCACGACTTCGCCATCCTCTTTCACGAACGGCCCGATATCGGGATTAGGCAGGATGTCGAGAACCGCTTCCGAGGGCCGGCCTAGAACCACGCCAAGAGGTGTGACCACGATCGGCCGGTTGATCAGGATCGGATGCGCCAGCATGAAATCAAGGATTTCGTCGTCGGTCCGCTTGGGATTGACCAGATCAAGTTCGGCATAGGGCGTGCCTTTCTCGCGCAGCAAATCGCGTGGTTTCCGTGGCGGCGATCAACCCAATGAGCTTTTCTCGTGATGGCGGGGTTCTCAAATACTCGATGACTTCCGGTGTCTCGCCGGATTGCCGGATCATGGCGAGCGTGTTGCGCGAAGTGCCGCAATCGGGATTGTGATAGATGGTGATGCTTTCATTGATGTGACTGGTTCGGGCTCGGCGAGCAGCCATCCGGCCAAGCCATGGCGACGCTTGCTCCCAGCAATTCGGCAACGATAAACCCCGGCACGCGACTCAGCCCGATCGGTGACGACTTCGACCGCGGCTGCTGGGTCAACGGGCCCAAATGGCTTGGCTAATCGGCAGAGGCGATAGCGGCATGGGTTTGCATGACGGGGTTCTTCTTGGAACCGCGGTCTACGGCCTCTGCATTTGGCCGACATTCTTGCGAGCCTTTCCGACGTTGCTCTTTTGAAGCGCTTGCGCGCAGCCGCCGATTGGCTCGGCGACATTGCCGGCGCCTTGCTCCAAAAGGCTTGCGCCAAAAGCGCCGCGCCGACGGGGCGCCGGCTGCGCGTCGATGGCAGTTCGATCTCGCGCCCTGGCAGTGCCGGCACGGACTGGCGGGTGCATGCCACCTACGAACCGGCGCTCGCACGCTTCACGCATCTGGAGATCAGCGACGTGCGCGGGGGTGAAAGCTTCTTGCGTGTTCCGCTACGCCAAGGCGACATTGTTGTTGGCGATCGCGGCTACGCCCGCGCTCCATCCCTTGAAAAGGTGGTGTCGGCGGGTGCCGACTTCATCGTGCGCACGGGCTAGACCAGTGTTCGGCTGACCACGCCCGACGGGCAACGGGTCGACTGGAACGCCATCTATGAGCCCATGCAGCCTGGTGAGGTTTGCGAGATGAACGTGCTCGTGGAGCATTCGGGTCGCAAGGGACGAGGCAAGCGCCCTTGCCGACAAGGCTCATCGTCAAGCGCAAGGATGAGAAGGCCACGCAAAAGGCCCACAGGCTGCATAGTCTCCTGCGTTCTGAAATCCTCAACGCCATGCTGATGGTGATGCGGCCGGGAAAAATCCTCACCCGCGTCACTGAAATCATTCGTCACGTCTGCGATCCACCAAGACGGCGCAAAAGCCAATCCGCCGCTGCAAGAAGCGCCGTCTTGGTGTAAAGTTAGCGCTTATGGGCTCTTCTCTCACCCCAGCAGGTGCACGCTATCTTTTAAGATGTGGAGGCGCTGAGCTTGCGCACCGCTCACTATCCACCCCAACGACGGCTGCCCCGATAGCCAATCCTATTGTTCGCGCAGAGCCCGACCCATGGCAGCGTAGACCGGAGCGCTAAGATATTCCCATGCTGACCTCGCTCCAGTCTCGATCATCACTTGTGTGTTCATCCCGGCTTGCAATGCCACGGGCGTTGCCTTCAGGGACTGAGGTGTCAGAACGATGCGAGCTGCATAAAATGCCTTGCCAGTGCGCGGATCGACCAGCCGGTCTGCTGAAAGGGTGCGGACATCACCGTTCATGGGCTGCTGATACCGCCTGCCCACCGCGCTGAGCCAGATGGTCGCGTGCAGCCCCACTTTCACCTGGTCGACGTCGAGCGGGTCCACGTTGGCAATCACGACGAAGTTGTCGTCGACGGGCACGATATCCATCAGAGGATCGCCTGCTGCTATCACCCCGCCAATGGTGTGAATCTTGAGCCCCACTATGGTGCCTCCGATGGGAGCGCGGATCTCGGTTCTTGTCATCACGTCATCGGCGGCGGCTATTCGTTGAGCGGATTCATATATCTTGGCACGCACCACCCCAAGCTCAGCGACAATGTCGGCCGCCGTGGATGCGTTAAGTTCAGCAACCTTGAACTTCGTCTCCTCCATTTTTTGCCTGGCAACGCCAATTGACGCGATATAGCCGCTCAGGTCGCCTCCCACATCCGCCTTTTCAGTCTCCAAATCTGTCAGGCGCGTCCTTACCACCAGCTTCTTTTGATAAAGGGCACGAACATCGCCCAGCTGCTCCTCGATCAACTCCAGTTTCCGTGTGGCCGCAGCCACCTGCCCTTCATAGCCCTCTATCTCCTTATGCAGGCTTCCGGTCGTTTGCTGCAGCAAGGAAAGTCTCTCACGAAGCAAGGTCTGACGTGTTCGAAAGATACTCTCCTGGCCGGAAACAGCCTCGGCCGCCATTTTACCGGGCTCCTTTAACTCTGGCGGAATCTCGATTGAGTCCTTGCCGTCTCTCTCGGCGATCAACCGTGCCTCGGTAGCTTTCGCCTCGTACCATTGCGCCTTGATCTCGTTCGCAGCGGCCGTAGAAGCAGTGCTCTGCAGTCGTACCAGGACCTGACTTGCCGATACGCGATCGCCCTCCTGAACCAATATCTCGGATACAATCCCACCTTCGAGATGCTGCACTGTCTTTACGTTTGAGGCTACCTCCACCAACCCGTTGGCAACAATGGCGCCCTGGATTGGAGCCGCAACAAGCCACATGCCGGTCAGGGTCGAAAAAATTGCGATTATCGCGAAACCGAGAACAATGAAGTTCTTACCAAAGGGCGCAGGATCGTCTCCGGGTTGTTTGGCGCCAACGGCGAGCGGGACTGTCACTTTACACTCCGCAACTCAGTTTTCACGGAACGAACCGCGCGCTCCGTGGGATCGGAGAGCTCAGGCGTTCGGCCGCCCAGGATCAGCGTCCGGTCGATCAATCCGACAAGACGGTTGGTTTGTCCCGACATGGTAATGACTACAGAGCATCCCGATCCCTTCATGACTTTCACCGCTGCTTCAAGCGCCCTTCTCGACGAACTGTCAAAATTGGCGAATGGCTCGTCCAGAACGATAAGTCTCGGAGCGCGAAACAGCGCCCTTGCAAGCGCAATCCGTTTCCGTTCGCTGCCAGACAGCCCGATCGTGTCGTCAAGCACTGTGTCATAGCCTTGGTCCAGGCGAATAATAACATGGTGGATTCCTGCTATTTTTGCAGCAGAAACCACATCATCGATGGAGCTTTGTTGAAACCGGGCAATATTCTGGGCGACGGTTCCCTCGAACAGTTCGACCTGCTGTGGCAAATAGCCAATGGCCTCGGCTCTAACATGATCCGGAAGCCGAGTGACGTTCATGTCTCCCAGGCGAACCTGTCCGGTTCGTGGCTTGAGCAAGCCTATCAGGAGGCGGGAGAGCGTTGTCTTGCCGGTCGCTGCGCGCCCGATGACCAATAGCAACTCGCCTGGCGCCAGCGACAGCGACAGTTTCCTGAATACGTCTTCTCGCGATCCCGCGTGCCTGAACGCTACTTCATCAAGAATTAGTGTGCCGCGCGAAGTTCCAGGCAGCAAGGACGGGCCCCCGTCCGACGGCTTGGCAAGGTCCGCCTTGATCTTTGCATATCCTTCCCGCGCTTCCCTGAAGCCTCTGAACTCTCCAACCGCCTTGCCCACTATCCTGTAGGCAAAATTGGCAATGAGTCGGGCTGCAAATAGGCCGCCGAGCGACGCTTGATCGTTCAGGAACAGCCATATGCCGGAGGCCAGCAGAATAATGTAAAGGCTACGGTTCAGCACCCGGATCGCAGCATCGAGGCTCGATCCGCGGGCGTTGAGCCGGTCTCGTTGCAAGAAGCCGTCCACTCGGTTCCTGCCCCAGCGACCAGCGATCGCATCCGCCATTGCGAACGCGCTGACAACGTCTCTATGCCTATCCGCCGAGACCAACACCTCTTTTGCCTGCTTGACGGCATCACGTTCCGCTTGGCGGGGCTCTCGCGTGAAATTTTCTTTCAACAGGCCCAAGCCAATCAGCAAAAGTGTGGCTGCTATTGCGATCAGGAAGAGAATCGGATGGATGAAGTACACACACAACAGGAAAATCGGCGCCCAAACCACGTCCAACCAGGGAGATAGCCCGCGCTCAATAAAGCCCGCGACTTTCTCGATGCTGGCCAGCAGCGGCGGATTGGCGACACCTGACGTCAATCCGGCTTTCACGGACTGGCTGGTCAACTGGTGCTCGATCCATACGCTCCAACGCGAAAGCATGCGACGGCGAATGGTTTCCAGTGCGACGCCGGCTACCAGGGCGAGCAAGGCAGCCAGGGTCAGGATGACAAGGGTTTCAACGCTGCGGCTCGAGATGACCCGGTCGAATATCTGTATGAGATAGAGCGGGCCGGCAAAGCGCAAAACATTGATAAACACGCTGAATACCACCAGAGCCGCAAGGCCGGGTATCGACTTTCTCCACATTTCGCTGAGGGGGCCGCTATCCCGACGCCTGCCTCGTGTGTTCATCGGGACACCGTCTTTCACGCGCGTCCAAGGGGAGCGTGCTGATCAGAATGCTCATTGAAGAGGCCAGAGAAATTCATGATCACCGCATCAATGTCATCATGAGCATCCAACGGCGGCGCCTCAAGTGCGTTTTGCAGAGGTCTGTCGTGATGGTCGGCCGCCTCAAACATTGACCAGGTTTCATTCAGCAGGTAGGACATCCGGGCAGCCGGGAGCGGAGCGCAGCCGAGGGTCTGCAAGATGCCGCAGAGCGACGACTTGAGGGCACCGCGGCTTTTTGCCAGCACTGCTGCCTCTACTAGTTCCGCGGGCGCCTGCACCGACATGAATGTGGGGATAGAACCCTGGGAACCCTGGGAAGGCCGCTCAGGCAGCGTGACCAAGATGCTTCCGAATGGACTGGGCCACGTCGCCAGGCTGCCATTGGCATTTACTTCTCCCAGTTCGGCTACAATCAACTCGCGCGCGACCTTTGCCAAGAAATCAATCCGGAGTTGGTGAGAATGGGCTCGATCCACGCCGAGCGGCATGGCTGCCTCCGACGATGCCGCAATGCGCCGCAGGTACGGGTTGTTGCTCTGTCCGTTGGACAGTTTTTCCGCAGCGCGGGCCCTAAACACAGGACCGAGCGCGCCATCCTGGAGATCCCACGGGGAATAGCAATGCAGCCCGGTAGCTTCCTCAGCCTCTCTCACGCCAAGCGGTGATCGGCCAAGTCTGCCGCTGATGGCCAGCACCTTGTGGCCGGCAGCGCGCAACGTATCCACTCCATACTTTGCACCCATCGCGTCGTAGGACGCGAATATTGTGCCAAGAGCCATGCTGCGAAATGATTCCGCCAGAATTAACTCGGACGTTTCCTTCTGCTGCAGCCCGTCGGCAATCTCGATGACAGCAACGTCGCATCCATTTTCGGCTGCATGGTTCAGCAGGCGGAAAGCGCCCTTTTCGATCATTTCCACCGAGGCAAGATAAGTGGTTGCAAACCCGGCGTCGGTGAAATCAAGAACGATGTCAGCGCCCGCATCGCGCACAATCCAGGTGTCGCCACCGGACCCGGTTCCGGTAATCTTCAGCGCGGCAACCTTAAGCCCTGCTCTTTTGAAACCTCTTACCAACGACGTCGCCGTCAATGTCTTTCCCGCGTTCATGGATGTTCCCAGCGACAGGACAATCGGCAGAGAGGGGCGAAGGTCGTCGGAGCTGACCTTGTAATCCCAAACATTCAATCGGCGACCGAACTTGTCCCCGATCAGTCCGAGAGGGGTGATCTTCGTTGGCGCGATCATGCGATCATGTCTGGAAAGCTCACACGCTGCGATGCCTCCCCCCGCCACTAGGTCACATGGTCCGAGATCAGGGCCAATAACAGCTTCGAACTGGTCCGGTGCGTATCTGTTTCCATAGCAAATGATTATCTCATCGCCCGGAAACATGATCGCCTTTCTCCCGTTGATCAGCTCCAATCTGCTGTGATTGCCGAGTTTGTCCACACGAGCCAGGACAAGATCGCCTGCGACCGGCTGCAAGGAACCTGTGATCAACGTGCGCATATGCGAGGCCGCGACCCGGCGAGTCGCGAACGAACGCTTGGCTTTCTTCATGCGCCCGCGCTGAATTCTACAAACAGACATGATACCCACCCCAACGCTACTTCAATTACGCAGTCCGAGTCTTTTTATTTAAAACTTTATTTAAGAATTATTTTCCTCTGGCTCCAACCTTCTTTTATTTTTTTGTTGCCTTAACCATTAGCTAACCATAATATAACTGAGGGTTGCGCGCAAGCGATGGAGGCAGGAACCTTTCGTAAAGCAGACGGAAGGTTAATTCGGGGGGCAAAATGTATGGCTATAGTATGCCCAGTTGGGGAATTAGAGCCGTTTGAGATCACCGGGTTCAAGACGCTATCCGGCCTCAACGTGTATAACGCGAATACAGTCGTTAAATTGACGCTGAATTTAGGGCAACTGGCTACTGCCCGCGTGTCCGGTTTTACTGATGAGGTCCGATTGGTGCTTTCCGGTCTCTTTCCGGAATGCGAGCAGGATGCTTTGGTAGCTTCGTATCTTGCTGATGCGATCCTGGCCGCGGACCTCGAGCTTCGCCGCGCGATGAATTTTTATTCGTTTCCAACTGTGGCCACGTTGGTGAGCGATCCGTCCGAGAGCAATTCAGTGATCGTCTGGGAGTCGGACGACCCGCAAATGTCGCGCGCGGCCGCGGCGGCTGTCGTTCATGCGGTCAGCGAGGCAACGCGAGATGGGGATGCCACATCGAAGTATTCCCTCGCACGGGAATTGAACCTCGAAAGAGCAAAGAAACGGCGACTTTCAAATTCGACCGCAGTGCTGGTTGCGGCCGCCAAGAGGAACCGCATCCCGTTCGAGTTTGTCGCGCGCAACCACCTTCGTCTCGGCCAAGGCAAAAACCAAAAGCAGCTCTTCTCAACGATATCAGGTTCGACATCGTTTGCGTCCGCGAAAGTGGCCCTCGACAAGAGACTGGGCAACAGGCTTTTGGCGCAGGCCGGCTTGCCCGTACCGCGCCAGCTTACGGTTCGCAGCAAATCCGAGGCGGTCGCTGCCGCCAAGCAGCTGGGCAAATCTGTGGTGGTGAAACCCGCCCAAGGCAATCAGGGGCGCGGAGTTTCAGTCAAGCTGCGGGGACGCCGCGCTGTTGAAGCCGCGTTCGACATAGCGTGCCAGGTGGCTCAGTCTGAACGGTATGGCGTGCTGGTAGAAGAGTTCATCGCCGGCCCGGAGTATCGAGCGACGATTGTTGATTTTCGTGTCGTGGCGGCAGTCCTATGTTGCCCGCCGCAGGTTACTGGCGACGGCGAAAAAACGCTGCGCCACTTGATCGATGATTTGAATCGGGAACCCGACAGGGACGGCAGGCGTCTGTCGCGTCTGGAAATCGATGACGACCTGCTTAGACACCTGTCATTGCACCATCTTACGATGGAGACTATCCCGATTGCCGGGCAGCAGGTGGTTCTGCGACCAAACGGTCACCTCGCACGCGGAGGCGTACCGGTCGACGTTACAAGCTCCGTCCATCCGGACAATCATAAGCTATGTGAACGTATCGCCAGGGTCATTGGGCTCAGTATTGCCGGGTTGGATCTGATCATGCCCGACATTGCGCAATCTCACAAAGATGTCGGGTGCACTGTCATCGAGGTGAACGCTAGACCAGGGATCGAGTTTCATCTTTGGCCGCGGGCCGGCACGGCAAGGGATGTGAGCGAGATAATCCTGGCCAATATGTACGACGATCCGGCTTCATCGGAAGTTGCCACGGTGCTCGTCCTTGGCGACCGGCATACCAGCATGGTGGCAAAAGCGATCGAGCACCGGTTCATGGCAGAGGGGCGGAGCATCGGCCTCTTGTCGAAGAAAGGCGCCTACATCAACACCGCACCGCAAGAATTCAGCCAGCGAGCAACACCGCAAATGCTGGCCAGGGATCCTTTATTGGAAGCGCTGGTTTATGCCGCTTCTCCAGCAAGAATCTCGGAGAACGGTCTTGGTCTGGGCGCTTGCCACGCCGTGTCGGTGACGGCGACGGACGTCGAGAATTGCGAGCTTCTCAAAAACCTGGCCAAAGCAGTTTTGAACGCCGGTAACCGGGGCTGTTTTATAGTCCACAATGAGGATTTAGTATCCCGCCAGGCGTTGTCGGCGCTGCCTGCTGAAAGATTGATTCTGACAAGTGCCGAGACTGAGCTTGGCCCTGATTTGCGGCGACATCTAGAACGCGGTGGATTGGCTCTATCGATGCGGTGGAGCACCGATGGGTCCGGAGCCAAGATGACGCTTGCATCGGGATCTGGCGAGCTGGTTGCGGAACCTGCCACGTTTGCGTCGCGACCGCCGCAGCTCAAGGCTGCCATGCATGCAATGGCAATTTCGTATCTGGCAAAACGGGATGCATGGTTCGATGAGGTGGCGTCGCCACCTTCGAATCGACCTTACGCAAATGGAGTTCAGCAGCAGGCAGGAGTTTCTCTGCTGAGGTAAAAAGGGAGTAGCGTTCATGGATACTGTTTTAGCAACTGCGACACCAAATGTTTCGCAAGGCGACGCGGCAGCACTCGTCGCCTTGGCCCTGCAACGCACCAAGAACAAGGCGGGGGAGCCTAGAACCCGTGCAAGGATGTCTTACGAGACATTCAGGCGCTTGACCGGGCGTCGTATAGGGGGGGCAAAATTTGTGCGGGAGTTCACTGCGGAGATGGTGAACCTGGGCTGGCTGATGGTCCGCATGCCGTCGGCGTATGGCTTCGTGCGCGCAGCGTCCCTAGACAAATGGCCGCTCACAAAATCGAATGTGGTCGCGAAGGAACTCAAGCTGATCGGTGAGGGATCGCTCTCGGAAGTGCTGGACAATGCACGGCGAGAGCTTGGCGAGGCTACCGACGCATCAGGTGCCCGCAATGGGTCGACCGGGAACAAGAAAAAAGACAGTAGTCCGATAGACACGCATTGACGGGAAAGCGAGGGTGAAGGCACCTCGGGGCAGCAGTTACTGCTTTGCGCACGGCATGACGGCGAAAGCAGTAAGCTCGACAAGGGAGTAAATATGGCGACTGGCTCTGTTTACGTCTGGGAGCCATGTGACTCGGACTTTACCGGCGGCCGCGTGTATCTGGCGGACGTCGAATTGCCCTATCTTTCCCAGCGCGCTGGAAGGCGGGGCCTGCGGGGGCGGTACGTGGACGTCATCAGCCATCCAGGCATGGAAGAGGATTGGCCGACTGGCCAGATGGGCGAGGTGTCGCCCGACGAGTATGGCAATTTTTCTTTCAAGCCGTCCGGCGATGGCGATTGCGGTGGATGGGAAAGCCGCGAGGCCGCCGCGGGCTTTGGCCAGGTCAACGTCTACTACCACGTCTCCTTGATGAGCCAGCGCATCAACGATGCACTTCGTTCATCTGGAATAGGCTCCCTGCCGAAAGTCAGGGCGATCGTCAATGCACGTCGGCCGAGCCCACGACCGGGCAGTCCTGAGGACACCAGCAGCTGGGTGCCGGTCAAAGGGGCCAGATATCGTTACCCAGCAAGAACGGAAAATCTCGACGACTTTTCAATTCCGCTTTGCGGAGAGTTACTTTTCGGTCCGGGGCACGGGGTCACCGCGGAAGGGTGGCTGCCACGAATTTCAGGCGGCACCTATCGCTGCGACCCATCCCACGACGCCGGCAAAATATACAAGGCGTTCGGGCTTCACGTCGTGCGTCATACCGCTGATGTGCAGGCCGACAGGTTGCGTGCACCGCGTGCCGCGTTCAGCAGACCGGGTGCCCTTGAATATGCCGTGAGCACTTATCTGGCCGCCTCCATGCTATCGAGCCCCCACGTCGGGTGCTGGCACGCTCGTCACGATGCTGAGTTTGTGCCTGCGGGCAGCCTTGCCAATGAGACCCGCATTGACGATGACGAAATGCAGCCGCAGGAGGCGCTGGTCGCACAAGCCCTCGCGGGGGCGATGTGGGATCTGCACAAAGTATTTCTCGGGCACGAATTTGCCTGCATGGAGTTGGTTGTTGGTGCCCTTTTGGAGCTTGGGCGACTATCTGACAGCCCCTTCGCTCCCTCCCGGGTCAAAACCAGGTCTATCAGATCATCACCACGCAGCTTTGTCTCGTGCCTTCTTCATACGGACAGCGTGGCGTCCGGCGGGCTTTACAAAACGCCGATCCGGGAGATCTTCGAGAAGCGCGGGATCGGTTTTAGTTCGCTTGTGACCGACATGCTGCTCGCGCCGTCAGTTCCGCCTCTCCCTCACCGCCTCAGCGGCTCTCTAGACGTGCAGCGCCATGTTGCCAAAATTCGCGAAAAGTTTCCGGAAGTCATAATTCCGGACGATGGCGATCTCCTCGACCCGGACCAACTTGAACTGTTCCTCTCGTCGTCTACCACCCCCCCATACCATCTCGCCGCAGTGGGAGACGTCATGACAGGTATGCGGATGCGCCATCGTATTCGAAGGTTCGGCCCAGACTACCCCCTCGCTTGGGTCAAGCCGATCTTCAGGCGCAGCGCGCTAATAACGGGAAACCTTGAAGGACCGTTCGCCTCCACATCCGAGCGGTTGGACACCACTCGGAAATACTCATATAAGGTCGACCCCAAATCGGCCCCGGTCTTACGCCGCGCCGGCTTCGCGGCCATGACCATTGCGAACAATCACATTCGGGACTGCGGCCCAAGCGGCGTAGTTGAGACGCTGGAGACGCTGGAGCGACATTCTATCAAACCGTACGGTGGCGGTAGGGACCAGAACTCGGCCCACGATCCGGCGATTTTTGACGGCGTGGATATCCGCATCGGACTGCTCGGATATTACTGGAACGACCGAACGGCGGCTCGTGACGACCTCCCGGGCTCCGCCCAGGATCTTCCCGAACTCGTCGAGAGAGATCTCGCACGGCTGCGGCCGTTGGTCGATCGGATCGCCGTGATGGTGCACTGGGGCGATATTACATACCAGCGCCATCCTGCCGAGCAAGACCGCGTGAAAGCACGGCAGTTTATCGACTTCGGCGCCGACGCCGTCATCGGCCATCATCCACATATCCTCCAGCCGATCGAGATCTATAAAGATCGGCCGATACTATACAGTGTCGGCAATTTCGCCTTTGGGTCGGGAAGCAGCCGGGGTGAGTCTATCTTGCCATGCTTCCACTTTGGTGCGCGGCAGATAGGTCTGGATATATACCCCGTTTACGCTCAAAACAGAGATCCGCGCCTCGACTACCAACCAAAAATAATGGGAGGGGCGGCCGGCCGGGCGACGATCGATCGGCTGCTCGATTTGTCGCCTGGACTGGGCAGTGCAGTAGCCGATGTCCAGGACAGATGCCTCAAATTGTCTATCCCCTCGTGCTGACGGCCAGCCTTCAGCAAGCGCCAAGTCCCCATGACTGAAACGAAGTCTTTACCGCCCAGGCGGTTTTGATTTGTTTAGAAGTCTCTAATGAACTATGGCAATCATGCCAATCGTCATAAGGAGGGGCAGGTGCGATTTCCAATCCGTCTGTTGACTGCGGCGGTGATGGCCTGCAGCCTGGTTTACTCAGGCCCGGTGCTTGCCTGGAAGGTGGGCAAGGGTACGACCACAGCAACCATCAACGGGACGAAGCTGACGGTCTATACCTACCACCCCAAGAGCTGCAGCAATCCCGCGATTCTGTTCGTCTTCCATGGGTTGAGCCGAACGGCGTCTTCCTACAGGGATTATGCGCAGTCTCTCGCTGATCGAAACTGCCTGATCGTCATGGCGCCACTCTTTGACTTGGAAAGGTTCCCAAGCTGGAGCTATCAACGTGGGGGGATCATCAACAGCGGCGCTATTCAGCCGCGAGAACGATGGACCGTCTGGTATGTGAAGGGCCTGGTGAACTGGGCGAGGTCACGAGAGGGATTGCCGAACGCGCAGTATTACCTTTTCGGACATTCCGCCGGCGGCCAATTTACGTCTCGTGTTGCCGCGTTCGCCTTGGCCGACGCGAAGAGATTGGTGGTTGCCAACCCATCATCATATGTTCTGCCCTCGCTGGCGGAATCCGTGGCCTACGGGCTCGGCTGCGTCTCCTCGGGATGCGTCTATACGCCGGATCAAGCCACCGAGGAGATGAAAGCGTATCTGGCCTTGCCGCTGACGATCTATCTTGGAGAAGAGGATACAGGCGATGCCGAGCTGAACGAAGGCGCGGCCGCTATGCGCCAGGGGGCGACACGCCTGGAACGGGGCCAGTACACATACGAGTTAGCGCAAGCTGTCGCGACCGCCAACGGGTGGCCCTTTAACTGGCGTCTTGTGATCTTGCCGGGCGTCGGGCATTCGGCAAGTGATATGTTGGGTTCGGATCAGGCAGCGAGCGCATTCGGACTCAAATAGCGGGATCTGCGGTCCTGTAGCTCGGCAAGATGTAGACACCTCGATGAGCGAGATAGCCTAGCGCGACTCGCTTGGCCAAAGTTTGCGCAGCCTGCGGCGGCACGCAATTTAATTAGGATATTCTAATTTAGCAAAGTTTAAACGCGATTCGATCTAGCCTGCTTCCTTGCGAGGGCATCTCAATGCGAAAGCTGAAGGACCTGCTGCTCGATAGGAGCGGAAACTTTGCCGTGGCAGCGGCGTTGGTGGCGCTACCGCTATGCTTGGTCTTGGGCGTGGCCATTGACCTTACCAGTGCCGTCACCTGGAAGTCCAGACTGCAAGAATTGGCCGATTCAGCGGCTCTGGCGGCTATAGAGAGCGACGGTGGAGACGAGGAAGCCGTCGCGGCCGCCAAGAACATTGCGCTTGGTAACGGCTCTTTTGCGGTGGGAGCGGTGGTTGAAGTCGACATCACAACGCCGACTCCCGTGTCGCGGGAGGCAGCAGTTGAAATCGCCGCAACAATGCCGACGGACTTTATGAATCTTGCCGGCATTCAGGCGATCAGCCTTCACGTCACGGCAAAGGCACGAAAGGCCCCCCCGGAGTATTGCATCTATGCTCTCGATCCAGAGTCAACCGGAGCGCTGAGTGTGACCGGTTTAGGAAAGGTGTCGGTGCCAAATTGTGGCATTCAGGTAAATTCTTCCAGCCCCGAAGCACTGAGACACGTTGGGGCCGGCAAAATCGCCGCGACAAAAATCTCGGTAGTCGGCAATTACGAAGGCGGCGGATACAGCGTTTCCCCGAAGACGAACCAGCCCTTCCTCGCCGACCCACTTGTCAGCACACCAGAACCGGTTCCCCCGACCGGTTGCGACTACAGCAACCAGGCGCTCTCGGATGTCACCATTCCGGCCGGGCGGGTGTTCTGCGGAAGCATCGACTTCGGTGGAAAAATAGTGCTTTCCCCAGGCGTTCACTACTTTCACAATGCGATAGTCGGCATCAGCAACAATGCGAAAATCACAGGCAAGGAAGTCACCATATTCGTCGATTCCAAGTCCAGCATCATACAGGCAGGTGGTAACGGCGCCATGGAACTTTCCGCTCCTACAAGCGGCGTTTATACCGGCATTGCCATCTTCGGATCGCGTACCGCCTTGCCATTGTTGCCGACTATATCGCTTGCAATAAATAAGAATTACTCGGTAAACGGTACAATATACTCGCCAATGCACCACCTTAAAATGAAAGGGACCAATGACAAGAGGTTGGCAACCGGCCTGGGATGGATTGTTGCTTGGCAATTCTCTTACAATGGAGATTCGACCATCAACCTGGATGGCTACAGCGGCACCCCCCCAAAGGGTCTCGGAGACGCAGCAATCGCGTTGCTGCAATAGATGGAGACGGTACCCGCTTCGTGGCTTCGAAGGTGCCCTTCCGGCTGAGTTAGCGAACTCTTAAACGCAGTCCTTAACGGGATGCGACCACGCTTCTAAAGTCACCGTCGCGGGGTGACCGTCGTTTTCACCGATCTACGCGCCTTTGGAGCATTCGCCGAGACTGCGAATCCGAGCGAGGTGCAGCAAGCTGGCGATGGTATTTGCAAAGACCTCTAGCCCATCGGTGCTCCAAGACAGCCATCGGTCTCTCCTTTCTGGCCATCGTAGTAGTTGCTTCTTAACTAAGTCGAGCGCATCCTCTCTCCCGGCTTGAGGAGCGATTTCCGCGTGGGCTTTTTGAGAATGCTTCTGATTTGCGCGATTGCGAGCGCCGGTGCCGGTGGGTTCGTCACCGTTGTCCAATACTTGATGTTTACCCCACCGGCTCCGGTCGCGGCCGACGCTCCGGTCCTTCTGAAGAAGGCCCCCCCAAAGAAGCGAATATGGCGGCGAGCGCTGACCTAACTTCCGCACCGAGGATAGGGCTATCGGCAAAACTGGCGATCTTCGGCCTCTGCTACGCTGGTGTGGCGGCTAGCCTGTTCCCTGAAACCTACCTCGCGGCACTGGGAACGCGGCGTCTGCTGATCCTCTATTTCCTGCTGCCCTTCATCATCCTGCTCGGGCTCGGCATCGCGGCACCTTTCAGCGACCGACGAGCCCCGGCGACTTGGTTCCTCGCAAAGATCAGCTTCCGCTGGCGCGGCGCGACCCTCACCCTTGGCATCTTCATTCTCTGCCTGGCCGCCTTCACCACCTACAAGTATGAGCTTGCGCAGATGGTGCCGTTCTTCGCCGACCGGCAGCTTGCAGAAATCGATGCGGCCTTGCATTTCGGCCATGTCTGGAAATGGGCGCGCTCGGTTCCCTTGCCAGGTGTTATCGATCAAGCCCTCTATGTCCTCTATGCCCAACTCTGGTTCGTGGTGGTCGCCTTCGTGGTCGTCGCAGCCGCCTGGATAGACGACGCCGCCAAGCGCCAGCGATACTTCTTGTCGCTTACGGCGACGGCGGTCATCCTCGGCATCGTTGTGCGGGTAATGGCATCATCCGCAGGCCCGATTTTTTACGATCGGCTGTTTGACCCGGACCTGTTTGACGATCTCACCGCATCGCTTCGAAGCAGCAACGCAGGCCCGGCCATCCTGCGCATAAGCGACTATCTCTATTCGTCCTACACCAGCCGCCAGGCCTCGATCGGGAGCGGCATATCGGCGATGCCAAGCTTCCATGTCGCCATGGTCACGCTTAACGCGCTGCTGCTTGGCAGCATCAACCGGACGGCCGGCATCTTCGCCTGGCTGTACGTCGCAGCGATCATGTTCGGCTCGGTCTATTTCGGCTGGCACTACGCCATTGACGACTATGTCTCGATCATCCTGGTGTGGCTAATCTGGCGTGGTGCGGGAAAGCTTACTGGCGCAAAGCAATAACACGTTATATTTCGAACGAGCCACCGTTCGAGCGACAGGCGCTGTTTCGCGCGGGTTGGATTTCAGCGTTGCGTTTTTTGGTGAGCAGGATCATGTATGCTTCGTGGGGGAAATGGACGTCTCAGAAACGGCAACAATGCGGCGTTTTCGTGTGACCACGACCGGCGTGGCCGCGCTTTGCATCGCGTATGTTGCTGCGGCTGTTGCGGTAGCACCAACAACCTACTTCGAGATGTTGACGGAATACACGCTCAAGAAATACTCGCTCGCTATCCCCGTATTTGCATTTTTCGGAATGGCAGGCATAGCGGTGTTGTCGCGGCCTTCTTCGCCTTTGACGTTCGTCCTGGAGAAGTCGCGCGTCAGGGGCAAGGGCGTGTTGCTGACCACCGGAATGTTCATTCTTGGTGCGGCCGCGTTTTCCACACTTAAACATGTCACCCCGATCTATGTCCCTTTTTTTGCCGACCCGTTCCTGGCGGACCTGGACGCTGCCATTCATATGGGCGATCCCTGGAAGGGCACGCACGCCATATTCCCCCATGTGCTGGAGCCAGCTCTGTTCGTGCTCTACGGACCTGTCTGGTTTGTCCAGATGGTAGGTATGATACTTGTGGCGGCCTTCACTTCGGATCATGCGCGCCGAGCCCGTTATTTGCTTTCGTTCCTTCTCGTTGCCATCGTCCTTGGAAATGTCGTCAGGATCCTGGGCTCGTCTGCTGGGCCGATTTTCTTCGAGAGGATCGTCGGTGATCCTCGCTTCGCTGACCTCATTTCGGGCCTCGACACAACCGGATCCGGCAGAGGGATGATCGCCACCTCAAACTATCTCTATTCGTCCTACGCTCACGACCGTACGGTGTTTGGAACAGGCATAGCCGCAATGCCAAGCTTGCATGTAGCCGTGGCGTTTCTCAACGCGCTGTTCCTGTCTCAATTCGGCCGGTTGTACAGATATTGGGGGCTATTTTACTTTGCCGCCATCATGTTCGGATCCGTCTATTTCGGCTGGCATTATGCGATCGACGGCTATTTGGCGATCCTCGGAACCGTAGTGATCTGGCGATATGTTGGGCGATTTGTTGGTGAGGAGGTGATTTCGTTGAGTCACAAAACAGGCAAATCGGGAGTCCCCTTCGATTCCATCAAAGGGGAACCGCTCTAGAGCATGATGTCGAAAAGTGTGAAGCGGTTTTCGGACGACATCATGCTCTATCTCTTTGATTTAGAGCCGCATTCATATTTCAGGTGGATTCGACCGGCTCTAGTTTAGCTGCTGCAGTATCCCCGAGCTTCTCACTAGGGCCAGACTGGCGTAAATCTGGAACGCTATCGTGCAGATGGCAGCCGCCGAAATCGGCACACCGAAGGGCACGACGCCCTTGCGGTCCAAGTGCTGTACATAGAGGCGAAACGCGCCTGCCGGCAGCATGAAAGGGTTTTTCACGATCGCCGCGGTGGCAAGGGCGAAAACCAACAGCAGCACCGAGAAAAGGGCGAGACCGCTTCCACCGGTCAGAAACGGAACGACCGCCATCAGCTTGACGTCGCCGGCTCCGACCTTACGCAACGCCCAGAACGGAAAGAGCGCAATAAACAGCACGAGGCCAGCCAACGCGCTCAGGCCCATGTCCCACCACGACCCGGATAGAATCGACAGGAATTGCAGCGATCCCAGCCCGAGGCATAAAAGCAGCAGCACGTCACGATTGGATATTTTCTGTGTCGTGAAGTCCAGCCATGCAATCCTCGCGAGAAGCGGGAAGGCGAGAGCCTTCAGCAGTAGCGACCCGGCAAGCAACATGTTGGGACTCTACCGCTCGATATTCTGCACACTGGAGGATAGCAGCTTCAGATTGTTGACCACGGTCGGATCATTGGGCGCCAGTTCATAGGCCTTGAGGAAATTGCTGCGCGCGTCCTGCAGCTTGCCCCGCAGCAGAAAGGAATAGCCGACATTGTTGTAATATTCGGGCGTCGCGCCAACCAGCTTGAAAGCACGGCCATAGGCCCGATCGGCAAGATCGAAGCGGTGTATCCGGTCGCAGGAGGCGGCCAGTCCCATCCAGGCCCCACCATCATTGGGGGCGAGCTGCGTCGCCTTGAAGAACAGGGCGCCGGCATTGCCGTAATTTTCCGCACGAAACTGGTTCTTGGCCTCCGCGACAGCCTGGTCCGAGACATAATATTCGACGTCACCGACCGTCTTCAGCCCATCGAACGCGTCGCCAAAGGACGTTACGTCGCCTTTCGACGGCTCGTTGGTGCGAACGACACCGTCGGCGGTATCCGCCCCGTTCGTCTGGCAACCGGCAAGTGCCGCCATGAACAGGCAGGCCACGATTGCAATTGGCCTTTTCATACCATCTCCCCGTGAGTCCCCCGACCCACATATTAGGACCAAAGCATATGCGCAACTAGAATAAAATGCCCTTCATGCGAATGACCACCGGCAGCATGATTACCATCATCACCACCGGAAAGATGCAGAGCCCCAGTGGGATCATCATTTTGACAGGCAAGGAATTGGCGCGCTCTTCCGCCTGCAGAATCCTCTGGCTACGCATCTCCGCGCTGTAGACACGCAGGGCGTCAGTCAGGCTGGTGCCTAGTTCTTCCGATTGCCGGAACAGCACGGCCAGCGCCCGCGCCTCGTCAAGGCCGATGCGGTCAGCCAGTTCGCGAAGCCCTTCCCGAAGTGGCTTGCCGGCCCGCAGTTGCAGATTCATGATCGTCAGCTGAATTCCCAGCCATTTGTGCGTGGCCGCAAGTTCCTGGCTTACCCGTTCGACCGCCGCCTCGAGGCTCATACCGGCGTCGGCGCAAGTGATCATCATATCCATGAAATCAGGGAAGGCGCGACGATATATCTGTTTCTGTGAATTCTCGAACCGGTCCAGCATGATGCTGGGAATGACGATGCAGCCTAACCCAAACAAGGCCGAGCCACCGAAAGTTAGGAATCCCGGCAGTCGTGGGGGCAGCACCCACGACAGCAGGGCATACATCGCCAGAAAGCCTATACAAACTGCGCCGAGGCGACAAACCGTGTAGACGACAGGCGCACCCGCTCGATAAAATCCAGCGCGGAAGAGTTTCGCCTCCAGAGCATTGGGCTCGGTGCGTTCTTTCTCGATAGACTTGAAGTAAGCGTCGACCGGCCTCTGCGCCGCGATCTTGGCCAGGCGGTCCCGTCCCAGGATGGATCGCGGATCGACAGAGCCTTCGCCCAAAAGGCTGTCCGCGACCAGCTTTCGCGTCTGCAGTGCCGGCAGGAAGACGAGCGCCGCAAACAGGAACAGCGCCACCGCCGACGCGAAGACCGCGATGGATACAAAAAAGGTCAGGTCGTCGGTGTTCGAAAACAGATTTATAACGCGCTCCTGTCAGAAATCGAAATTAACCATTCGGTACATGATGTAGTCTCCCAATAGGGCCCAGCTTCCAAAGATGACGAATGCAGGCGTGATGAGAGGGCTACTCCAGACTTTGCCATAGTAGGTGGGTGCTACAACCAAGAGCAACCCAAACATGACGAGCGGAAACAAGGAAATGATCCAGGCCGAGGCCCGGCCTTCGGCCGACAACGCCCTGATCTTTAACCGCAGTTTCTGGCGTTCCCGCAGCACGGTTGAGAGATTGGCAAGGATTTCGGTAAGATTGCCGCCGGTCCTCGCCTGAATCGAAAGCGACACCGATAGCAAATTGAGTCCCTCGAAGCCGACCCGTTCCGTTAATTTCCGCACGGCCTGCTCCATGCTGAGTCCGAAAGTAATCTCGTCAGCGACGATGCCGAATTCCGTGCCAAGCGGGTCAGGTATCTCGCGGGCGACGAGACCTATCGCAACTGACGCAGGATGGCCTGCGCGCAACGAACGAACGATCATGTCCAGAGCATCGGGCAATTGCTTGGCGAATTTCTGAATCCGTTTGTTACGTGCCCGGCGCAAAACAAGAACAGGCAAGGCAAAGCCCACCACGAGAAAGATGATGAAGGCTAGCGGCGCTGCAACGTGCAGGAAAAGCCAGAGCAGCAAAGCCGATGCCAGGCCGGCCAGGAAAAACGACGCTGCGAAGGTCATCGGGTTTCCGGTAATGCCGGACTGGGTATAAAGCCTGTTCAGCGAGACAAAGCCGAAGATAAAATCTCCTGAATCCGTCAGGCCGCGTTCTCGCAACAAACCTTGCAGGGTTTGTTCCGCCGGCGCTTCATCAGCAAGACGGCGGAGCCGGTGGTTCACCGCCACGAGTCGGGAGCGGCGACCGGCCAGAGAAAGGTAAAGGGCTTCGCCGGCAAGGATCACCGAAGCTGCCGCAAGCATGTAGATGAAATAAAGCAGCGCCTGTCCGGTAAGCATCAGAGAGCGACCTGCGGGTTGAAGGCATCCTTGGCGAAATGGAGCCCCAGCGTTGCGGCCTCTGGCGCGAAGCGCGGACGGACACCGGTGGCGCGAAAATCCCCGATAATCATTCCATCCGCAGCTACATCGCGCCTTACAAAGTTATAGATTTCTTGCAGTTGGACGACGTTGCCTTCCATGCCGGTAATCTCGGAAATAGACGTTACGCGCCTGCCGCCATCGGCGAGCCGTTGCGTCTGCACGATGATGTCGATGGCTGAAGCAATCTGCGCCCGTATGGATTCGTGCGTCATCGGCATGCCGGCCATGCCGACCATCTGCTCCAGACGAGAAATAGCGTCGCGAGGCGTGTTGGCATGGATAGTGGTCATCGACCCCTCATGGCCGGTGTTCATGGCCTGCAGCATGTCAAAGGCCTCCTCGCCGCGAACCTCGCCGACGATGATACGGTCCGGCCGCATGCGAAGCGCATTCTTCAGCAGTTCGCGCTGACGAACCTCGCCTCTGCCCTCAACATTCGGTGGCCGCGTCTCCAGACGGCCGACATGCGGCTGCTGCAATTGCAGCTCGGCCGCGTCTTCGATGGTGATCAGGCGCTCTCTAGCCGGGATGTAGCTTGAGAGCGCGTTAAGCAAGGTCGTCTTGCCGCTGCCGGTGCCGCCCGAGACCAGGATTGACTTGCGGGCCTGGACGGCGATCCGCAGCAGCTCGATCATTGGCGGGCGTATCGAATTGAACGCCATCAGGCGCTCAAGCGAATAGGGATTCTTGGAGAATTTGCGGATCGACACCAGCGGACCATCTACAGAAATCGGCCGCACCGCGATGTTGACGCGCGAACCGTCCGCCAGGCGAGCATCGACCATAGGCGCCGATTCATCGACGCGCCGACCGATAGCCGAGACGATCTTGTTGATAACCCGCAACAGATGCGCCTCGTCGCGGAAACGGATTGCCGTCTCTTCGATCACACCGCGCCGCTCGATGAACACGCGCTCGTGCGTGTTGATAAGGATATCGCTGACGGAATCGTCCTTGAGCAACGGTTCGATCGGCCCGAGGCCTAGCATCTCATCAGCGGTGTCGCTGGTCAACTGATCCAGCTCGCGGGCGTTTAGCGGCACGGCACGAGTGCGAACGAACTCACGCACGATCGGGCGGATCTCGTTCAGAATCTGGTCCTTGGAGGCTGTTTCAAGAGCCGATAGATTGAACCTGTCAATCAGGTGTCGATGCAGCTCGACCTTGAGCGTCAGAAAATCGTCGCCATGCGGTTCCACTTCAGCCGACGGAGCTGGTGCCGACACGCTTGCTGGCACCGGCGCTAGCTGCTGCAGCGCCTGCGGCTCACTCGGTCCCTTAATAAACCGCCCCAGCATAATGCCTTATACCCCTCGAGCCCACATGAGCCGAAACTAAACGTTAACCAAGCGGCGCACAAGCGCCAGGGCACCTCACGTGAGGCCAATACTTTCAACATAGTTAAGGAGTGCGCCAGAAAAATATCGATTTATTTCCGGCACTCGCGCTGCCAAACACGAGTGACGCACTAAGCTATCACGTTACCGGCGCCCCTTGGGTGCCCTGACACGGGGCATCCTCTTCATAAATGCTACAAAGCCTTGGATATAAAGGAATATGCCATCTGGCTAAAGTAGGCATGCCTTGATTAGCTCAGGGGGGCAATTGTGAACGAATGGTTAAGAACGCTTGAAAAATTAGACGAATCAAGCTCTTGCTGGAAATCAAGATCGCGCCGAAGTCGCAAATTCATGTATTAGAAGGTTAAAGGACCGTTAATCCCGTTTGACTCTCCAATTTCTCGGGACCTAGGATTGAGGTGACGGGGGATGCTTGGGTATGGGGTTCATCCTTGGCTCTGTCTCGTCGGGTTGAAACCTCCAGAGGGAGAAATTGACATGAACAAGCTCATGACGATGACCCGGCAGTTCCGCGACGATGAAAACGGCGCTGCTATGGTCGAATATTCTATTCTGATCGGCATTATCGCAGTGGCCTCTATCGGCTTCATCATCGGTATCGGCGGTTGGGTTACGGGCCGCTTCACCGGCCTTTGCACCGCCATGCAGGACTCCGGTATTGGGCATTGCGCCGACGGTAGCGGTTCTTGATCGTTTGATCGGCATCAGGCCCGGGTTGTCCAAACCCGGGCCTGAATCTAGTCGTGGCGGGCGAACTCCCGCTCTATTGGCTGGGGGCTTGGGGTTATGCGCGCCAACACACTTATTATGATAGTCCTCGCCGGCGTCTTCGGGGTGCTGGCGGTCGTGCTGATCAACATATGGCTCGCTGGCCAGCGTAGTGCTTTGGCTCAATCAAACGGCAAAGGCAATACGATCGTTGTCGCGGCACTGCCGCTGAAGTTCGGCGACACATTGAGCGCCGACAAGTTGCATGAGATCGCTTGGCCCGCGGGCGCAGTCCCGGCTGGAGCGTTCAAGACCACCAAGGAAGCCTTGGCCGGCAGTGGGGCAAGGCAGGCGCTGCAAGCGATCAGCACCAATGAGCCGATCCTCGGCAGCAAGATCACCGGTCCAGGCCAGCGCGCCACGCTTTCGGCCGTACTTGGCGAAGGTATGAAGGCCGTATCCATCCGCGTCAACGACGTGCTTGGCGTCGCCGGCTTCGTCTTCCCGGGCGACCGGGTTGATGTGCTGCTGACGCGCTCGGTCCGCGGCGATGACGGTGCGGACAAGAGTTTTGTCGACGTTCTGCTGCAGAGCATGAAAGTGCTCGCCGTCGACCAGGTCGCTGACGTGAGCAAGGACAACCCGACGGTGGTTAAGTCGGTGACGCTTGAAGCCACCACAAAGGACGCGCAGAAACTGACGCTGGCCGCCGGTGCGGGGCAGTTGTCTCTTGCACTGCGCCAAGCTGCCGCCAACAAGGGCGAGACAACCGAACGAGTCACGCTTTCCGACCTGAATGGCGAGACGCCGGACGATGTCGCAAAGAGGCAGGCCGAACTGGACAAGCAGGCCGCAGCCGACGCCGCAGCCGCAGCCGAACGCCAGCGCGCAGCTGACAAGATCGCCGGATTGGAAAAGGCCGTGGACAGGGTGGGAAGCCAGCTCGACGAGTTGAGCAAGGTCAAGCCGGTGCCGGCCGCGGTGACGGCACCCGCATCAAAAGAAGTCGTCAAGGAAGTTATCAAGTATTTGGAGCCGGCACCGCCGAAGAATGTTACAGTGGGCGTGTTTCGCGGCGTGAAGCTCGAATCGTATGACGTGCCGCGACAACCATAAAAAGACGCGCGGCGAAGTGGGGGCTGCCGGCGGCAGCAGTTTGGGAGATGGGGATGCAGGGGTTTTGGATGAGGGTAGCGGCGGCCACACTGTCCTGTTTGGCTGCGCTGCTGACGTCTAGCCTTGGGACTGAGGCAGCCGACCGTTTCATCGACGTATCGAACCCGAGCGTCCATCGCATCTTCTTGCCGATGTCCCAGTCGGTGACGCTCCAGGTGAGCGCCAATCTCGGCGACATCGTTGTCGGCGACGAGAAGATCGCCGATGCCCAGCCGATGACCGACCGGACGCTTTATATCATCGGCAAGGGCGCCGGCACCACCACGGTGAATCTCTTCTCCCCGGAAAAGCGCTCGCTGGGCGTCATCCAGATCGAAGTCGGCGTCGACGTCAGCGACATGGCGCAGGCGATCCGCCAGGTGGCGCCCAGGGCGCGCATCGAGATCGGTTCGATCAACGGCAAGGTCAGGCTCGGCGGCCACGTCAAGGATGGCGCGACGCTGGCATCGATCCTGGAAGTGGCACAGCAATATGGCCCCGATGCCATCATAAATTCCGTCATTGTCGACGACAGCCAGCAGGTCAATCTTGAGGTCCGCGTGCTTGAGGCCAAGCGCAACGCCGGCCGCGATCTCGGTGTTTCAATAAGGAGCACAAATGGCAGCGGCACAACCCGTACAGGCACGGGCGTTGCAGCGGCCGACGAAGATGGCGTGGTGCTTGGCCCGGGCGATCTGCTCAGCGGCCTCTTGTCGGGCAGCAATCCATTTGCGGCTTTGATCACCCGGGTTATCGACAGCAACATCAAGGTCGACCTGATTATTGAAGCACTCGAGGCCAAGGGTGTGGTGCGCACGCTGGCTGAGCCCAACCTGACGACGCTTTCAGGCGAGCCGGCCAGCTTCAACGCCGGCGGCGAAGTGCCCATCCGTGTCATCGGCACCGATGGCCAGATAACCATCACGTACAAGCAGTTCGGCGTCAATCTGCGGTTCACGCCGGTCGTACTCGACGACGGCAAGATCCATATGAAGCTGGCGCCGGAGGTCAGCGATCTCACCGGCTTCACCACCGCCGGCGACCCGATCTTCACCAACCGCAAGCTGGATACCGTCGTCGAATTACGCGACGGCCAGAGCTTCGCGGTCGGCGGACTGCTGTCCACCAAAACCACCAAGTTGCAGAACCAGGTGCCGTGGCTGGGCCAGGTTCCGGTCATCGGCTCACTGTTCCGCAATTCGAGCAACCAGAAGGAAGAGACCGAACTCGTCGTCATCGTCACGCCGCACGTCGTGCGGCCGGTGAAACCCGGCGAACAACTGGCAACCCCGTTCGACAAGACACGGCCGGCCAACGATCCGGAATTCTTCGTGCTCGGTCAGCTCGAGGTGAACAAGGACATGATCCGAAAATACGAAACGGGCGACGGCGTGACTGGCCCCTATGGCCACATGCTGGACTTCAAATCGAAGGACAAGATGCTCTATGTCAAGAAATAGCGCCTTGATCCTCATTCTGTGCGCCGGCGCCCTATCGGGCTGCGCCGCCGACTATCTGAACCACTACGATTCAGTGACGCTCGCCGCCGGCGACACGCAGAAATACAATTCGCTGCTGCAGACGGTGGATCCGTTCAATCCGAACGCGAAGAACACACATATCGAAGGCGACGGCACGCGGGCTGCCGCTGTTGCCCAAGGCTACAAATTTCCACCGCCACCACCGCCACCGCCAGCGATAACGGTCAATGTCGGCGGGTCGGGTGTGACCAACGGAGCGAATTGAACAGAAGGATGCGGTCGCATTGAGCCGGGCGAGCGAGGGGCCTGGTGCAAAGGAAGCAGAGAGTAAGGTCATGTTGGGGACCATTAGGGCGTTCTGGAATGATCAACGCGGCATAGCGATGATTCTTGTCGCAATCATGCTGCCGGCACTCGTTGGGCTCGCATTGCTAGCTATCGACATGAGCCGCGCCACTGGGCTGCACAATGATCTTCAAAAAGGTGTGGACGCGCTTGCGCTTGCAGCAGCGGCGGAACTCGACGGCAATTCGGATGCGATCACCCGGGCCAACCGGGCGGTAGCCAATCTTCTCGCCAACACAACGAAGTTTTCGACCGCAGGCGACCACACGCTTGCTCTGTCTGACGTCACGGTAAAGTATTTGACCGGGATTCCCGCTAGTGACAGCACAACGCTAACCGCCGATGGCGTCGACTCCAACGGGGTGACTTGGGCCAGCACGGACCCCAAGGCTGTGAGATTTGCCGAGGTGACGATCAACGCCTCCGGTCTGGCGGACGGCGCGGGCGCTTTCGAAACCATCTTCCCAGCCAGCTTCGTCGGCAGCAACAACAGGATGGACTTACAACCGCAGGCGGTTGCCGGGTTCACCAACGCATTGTGTCAGTTCACGCCGATGTTCATCTGCAATCCTTATGCGTCGCTTGGCGCCCTGCAGACGGCGCTGTCTGGAACAAAGAAGCCGATGATCTGGCTCAAGGAGCAGACCGGCGGCAATAACGCTCAATATGGGCCTGGCAATTACGGGTTTCTGTCTTCGCCTGAGGGGGACAAGTCGGCGCAAGCACTGACGGAAATGTTCGCGGTGACCAACCCGCCCGCCTGCTACGATCAGAACGGGGTCAAGACCCGCCCAGGCAACGTTACTCCGGTAAACGACGGAATCAACACGCGTTTCGACATTTTTCCCAATGGCAACAGTGGCAAGCTGGTCCCCTCCAGCGCGCCGCCCTCACCGAATGTTCGCAAGGGTATGGTAACGAAGAAAACTGGCAACAATTGCACCTATGAGGCCCCCAACAGCGGACAGGCAAGCAATTATAAAAAGCTCCCCAAGGACAATTGCTTCACCTCTGGGAGCTGTACACAAGCGGGCGTGCTCGGTGACGGTTCCTGGGATTTCAACACTTCCGCAAACAGCTACTGGCCGGTCAACCACGGCAATGCCAGCACATCCGGCGTGTTGGCTGCATGCGGCGCCAGCCCCAGCCGGTACTGCGTATATAAGTATGAGATCGATAATCCAACTTTGAAGAGCGGCCAGGAGAAGACACCGCCGCAGTGCAACACAACCACGCAAACCGCCGACCGTCGGCTAATCTATGTTGCAATCATTGACTGCGTGGCCAACCAGGTCAAGGGCGGCAATCAAACGCTGCCAGTGCAGGCCTTCTCCAGCGTGTTCATCACCGAACCGGCCGGTGGTCCGCCTAACGCCGACATCTACGGCGAGATCCAGGATATCAGCACTACCGTCGGCCAAGGCACGCTGAAGAAACTTCAGCGCAACGAAGCGCAGCTTTACCGGTAGAACCATGCTGGTCGCGCTCAGGAAAATCATTCGACATTTCAAGGGCGACGAGGATGGCGTCGCCCTGGTGGAGGTGGCGATGGTCACACCATTTGTGCTGCTGTTGGCCGCCGGCGTGTTCGAATTCTCGAACATGCTGAACACACGCATGCTCCTTGACGCCGGCGTAAAGGATGCGGCCCGCTATATGGCGCGCTGCAGCAGCGACTGGGATACTTGTTCGGGGTATGCAAAAAACCTTGCAGTGAATGGAGCCATATCTGGCGGCAGCGCAAGGGTGACGGGATGGACCACAGGCGAAGTCACCGTAAGCAAGTCATTATCTACTCCAGCGATTGATTCCGGCACCGGCACTGAGCTCTACCTCAGCAGCACCGCCAACGTCGATGTGGTGCAGGTCAGCACATCATATCCGTATGCGGGTGTAGGGTTCTGGTCTTATCTCGGTTTCGGCCAGATCAGCCTATCGGTATTCCATCAGGAGCGTGTTCTAGGATGGTGATGCTGCGGCGCAAATTCTGGGCAAGCGAGTCCGGCGCGACGATGGTCGAGATGGCCATCGCCATGCCGCTGCTGCTGACGCTGCTGCTCGGCTTCGTCGACTTCGGCTATGCCTTCTACCAATGGAACGCCGCGAACAAGGCAGTGCAGGCCGGAGCACGGCTGGCGCAAATTTCCGGTCCGGTCGCCAGCGGGCTCTCACTCGAGGCAAAAACGCCAGGCGACTCGCTGGACGTCGGCAAAGCGGTCCCCGCCAACACGTATAATTACATCTGCACGGCTAGTGCCGCGGGAGTTGCCTCCTGCACCTGCGGAACGGGCGCTACATGCCAGGACCTCACGGCAAGTCAGGCTGCCTTTGACTTCATTTACACTGGCAGCGGCAGCCGGTCTGGAATGCACACGTTCTTGCCGATGCTACCAAAATCCGAGGTAAGGATACAATACCAGGCCTCAGGCCTCGGATATTGGACGCGTCCGAACGGACCGGTGCCGACCATTACGGTCAGCATCGTAAATCATCAATTCCAGTTCTTCTTCCTGGGCGGACTACTCGGATTCGGAAACCTCACCATGCCCTCCATGCTGAGCACGGTCACGGGCGAAGACATGAAGAGCAGCTATCCATGAATGCCATCAACACCAAGGTCACACCGACCAAGCGAAAGCAGGTGGCGCTGTTCTCGTCGGATCCGAATTTCAAGCGCGATGTGGCGACGCGGCTCGACGCGCTGGCGATCTACGACGTCAGGGTTTCCGAGACGAGCGATTTCCTCAGGGGTCCTCCCGCGGATACGCGCCCAGGCATCGTCATTCTCGACCTCGGCAATGGCGAAATGCTCGGCAGGCCGGGCATCGTCGAAGCACGCGCCCTTTGGGCGACCGTGCCGCTGATCGCGGTCTCCGACGAGCTGTCGTCGGAGCAGACGCGAGTGCTGGTGCGCATGAACGCTTCGGACTGGCTGCACAAGCCGCTCGACGGCAAGGAACTGCTCAACGCAGTGACTTTCCACGACACCGGCAACCAGGGGACGAAAAGCCGCATCATCACCTTCATCAGCGCCAGCGGCGGCGCCGGCGCGACCACGCTTGCATTGTCGGCGGCCGAATTCCTGGCGTCGAAATCGAAGGAACGCGGGGCTTCCACCTGCCTGGTCGACCTCGATTTCCAGAGCGCCAATTGCGGCGCCTATCTCAACCAGTTCAACCAGTTCGATCTTGGCGGCATTATCGGCCAGCCTGAGAGGCTCGACGTCGAGCTGATGGACGTCATTAAGCTTTCGCGGCCGTCGGGGCTGACGCTCTATTCCTTCGAGAGGCCACGATTGCCTTTCGAACCGCACGGCAGTGACTTTGTCTTCCGGCTGCTGGACCTAGTCGCCTACCGCTTCGACGACATCGTCATCGATTTGCCTAACATCGAGACGCCCTGGCACAATTCCGTGCTGTCGACGAGCGATGAGATCTTCATCGTCTTCGAACTCAACGTTGCCTCGCTGCGACAAGGCAAGCGGCTCTACAAGAAGATCCGCGAGTTGCGTGGCAATGCTGTCAGCATCACGCTGGTCGCCAACAAGCACAAGCGCAAATGGTTCGGCAACCACTTTTCGCGCAGCGAACTCGAAAAGATCTTCAAGGCGCCGCACATCAAGTCGGTCGCGCTGGACAATGCGCTTCTCACCGATGCGTTGAACCGTGCTATCCTGCCTGCCGAGGTGGATGGACGTGCGCGCTTCAACAAGGACCTCAAGCGGATGTTCAAAGAGCGGCTCGATGACGCTGCCAAATAGGGGGCGGCCAAGTAGGTATCGGATTGGCCCGGGATTGGCCTGCGTCATGAGCATTGCGCTGATGATGCTGGTCCAGGATTTCGCCAGCGCACGATCGCCACTTTCGGATCGGCCGCCGCTGCCGGCAATGGGACCCAGCCTGCGCAAGACTGTTGCCTTCGAGACGACAGAACAGCCCGGAACGATCGTTATCCGCAAGGGCGAGAAAGCGCTTTATCTGGTGACCCGACAAGGCCAGGCGCTTCGCTATCAGATCAGCGTCGGACGCGACGGATTTGGCTGGACCGGAGTGGTCGAGGTGGGGGCGAAGACCGAATGGCCGGAATGGCGCCCACCCCGCGAAATGCGCGCCCGCCAGCCGGACCTGCCGCAAATAGTGCCTGCCGGTCCTTACAATCCACTTGGCGCCAGGGCGCTTTATCTGCTTCGGAACGGGCGTGACACGCTCTATCGGATACACGGAACCAACGATCCCAAGGGTGTTGGCTTCGATGGAACATCGGGGTGTTTTCGCCTTACCAACACCGATGTGGTCGATCTCTTCAAGCGCGTCGCGATCGGCGCAAAGGTGGTGGTTCAATGACGATGATCAGCGAACCGGACATGCCGGCAATCGAGATTGGGACAGCAACCCACATTGGAGAGCAAGCTGCCGTTGTGAAACCGAGCGACAAAAGCATTATCGGCGCGGTCATCATCGGCACGTCCCTGCTCACTTTGGTGAATATGGTAGCCGCAGTTTATCTCTACCGCGGTATCAGCGATATGCGGTTTTTGGAAGGGCGGCTGGAGGAACTCGGGACGTTCGAACAACGAATCGGCGGCCGGTTGGACACGGTCAACAACGGTTTTCAGAGCCGATTTGAAAAACTGGACACTCAATTGCAGAGCAGCTTTGGCGAAATCAACCGGAGCATAGCCCGGCTGGAACAGAACCAGCCTATTGTCCATGACGAAATCACGTCAAGCGCAGCGGAACCTTCCGTCGACACGACCAGCAGCATGGCGGAGGCGCCTGCTGTTCTCGATGGTGAAGACGCCACCGAGCCCAGCGTCGTCGATACACCGCGTCCGCCCAAAAGGAGGATTGCAGCTGCAGCGCCTGCCCCAAGCCCCGACTACCAGCGCATAGAGCAGGCCGACGGCAAGGTTTACTACCGGAAGATCAACTAACGTCGGAAAAATGGGCTGCCTTAGAGATCTCGCTGCAGAGCAACAAGCCTCGCGGCCAGCGCCCCGGATCGCTCTTGAGCTTCCCTGAGAAAGACAACATGACAGTAGGCGCATGCTGTCAGACCTAGAACCAGTACAAGGCTGTTCTTCAAGGTGAAATCGACCATTAGCGAGAAGGGAAGCCCCCCGGGTACCGTGAATGAGGCGATCGTGCTCGCTGTTTCGGAATGGCTGGTGACGGCGATCATCAACCCGGCGAAAAGCAGGGCGACGTGATTGGCAAGAAAGAAGAAGGCAGCCGACCTTCGTGTGCGGCACGCCGACCAGCAAACGATCGACGCGGCTGCCAGCATGGAGGCATCAACGACCATCGACGACCCGAGATAAAGATCGACCTGTTGCCAGAATATCGTCGACAGCGGCCTTAGTTCAAGCCAAAACCGCCACATTGTGGGACTGGCCGGATATGCTCCCAGCAAGAAAGTCGCCATGCGCTCCCCTGCCAAGATCAGCAGGATCAGAGCTGGGAAGGCAAAGAGCATTATCGACTTGCGCTTCATGTCACCCTCCACAATCTTGCCCTCAACATAGATTGCAGAGATTACGCGAGGCTTAACGGAGCGGTGGTGATTCTGTGGTGGCGCGGCCAGTCGGGCATGGCAGCCTGCAAGAGCCGTTCGCGTATGGCGCAGCCATTAGTTGTTTTGGCTGAGGACGAGCGTAACCACCTTAGGCTCGGCTCGCTGCAGACATCGTTCCGGAATATTGGGCCACATCGCCTTGGCGCATCGCTGATCTTCGCCTGGCGCCGTCGCGAGCGAGCGTTCTGCGTTACCGGCTTCGTCTGCGGTCGACAGGAATACCTGCGTGGCGAGCGCAGTCGCCATAGATACTTGAACGAGGATAAGGGCGTAGGCAAATCGTCTGATCATCTGCTCGCAACGTTCAATCCGCGAAGTGGTTCCAACGTCGCGACCCGCCGATGTAAACCCGATCACGATTCTCGAGCCTGCGCCCTGCCCGTCCTCAGCTTTCCTAAGGACAACCCTTCGTCATCTCCTAGCTCCAGCTCCTGACGCGGCCGCGAGGTCAAATGGATCTCAGAGGAACCATGAAGCTTCCAGCGACGAGATTGGGAGGCAAGATCTCACCCATAGATCCTATTCAAAACCGTTCACTTCCAGACCAAGGCAAGGTTTGCCTCAACGGCCGATATGAGGCGGTGGGTTCAACCGGTCATCGCAACACGTTCCGTACTCGGCCGGCGTTTCGAAGTCCAGGGTTTTTCGGGGGCGCTGATTGAGACGCAGAGCGATGGCGTCGAGCTGGTCCTGCGAGACTTGGGAAAGTTGGTTGCCCTGGGGAAATACTGCCTGAGCAGGCCGTTGGTGTTTTCGTTGCTGCCGCGTTGCCAGGGACTGCGCGGATCGCAGAAGTAGACCTGTAGGTCGGTTGCAACGGTAAAAGCTCCTGTGACGAGCCATCTCCTTGCCCTGGCCCCCAACTCAACGAGCGTCGTAACTCTTCGGGCAATGTGCCGATCTTTTGGGCGAGAGCCGCAACGACGGTCGCCGAGTCCCTTCTGGTCAACTTCACAAGCATCGTGAACCGGCTGTGTCGCTCGACGAGGGTGGCGATGTTGGTGTCGTTCTCACCGGCGAGCAAATCACCCTCCCAATGGCCTGGTATGGCACGATCCACCGCCTCGGCGGGGCGCTCGCGGATGGGGACCTATCGAGGATTTGTCCTTGCCCCGTTTGGCTCTGTGCGCCTTTGGCGAGGCGCATCTGTCGTCTGGTGCGCAAATGCGCGGTCAGTTCCTTCTTGAGCACCCCTCGCGACTGGATGAACAGGACTGCGACAGATCGCTTCATGAGATATCCGCATGATGGGATCGCCCGGGTACTCTCGGAGATCACCTATGAAAAAGCTGTTTCTTGCTTTGTCGTTGTCTTTGCTGACATCCTCAGCCTTTGCTGCCGACTGGCATGAGCCTCATCTGCCAAGTCGCTTGCGGCGACCGGATCGCCCCGCGCCACAATGGGCAACTGTCCGGCTACCCATTGTCGAGAAACTTCCTTCCGCGAACACTCATTCGGTCAAGCCAGGATCAAGTGCACCACAGCATCGACCAGCGTCCGATATAGGCTGTCAACTTCTTCGTCGATCTCTTCGCGCCTGATCCCGAGCGCCTTATTGCCGGCGTACAATTTGTGTGTGTACTCGCTTATCGAAACCGTGTCGGCCTTCCCCGTTTCGGGGAGATTGTTGCCGATCCAGCGATCGAGGAAATTTATACCGCGTGTACTCATGGAGCCTTAAGCTCCATTAGGCGCTTAGGTTCCGGCTGTTCGGTGGCGACGTCATAGACTAGGCTTTGAATTGGCTTCGCACCGAAAATCCATGTGTGAGATGTAAGGCAAGAACCCCCATCGGAGTCCGTGAGTTCGGCCTGGAGGATGATACCACCCCCGAACAGGCGTCATCGATCATACTGAAAGATGATGCACGACAGTGGCCAGTGATCGGCGCGAAATCCATGATCGGAATGCTCGAACACGAGACCGACGAGACCGCGAAACAGATAGTCTCGCTCTGCTTCAGCGCGTCGCTCGCTGATTTCGTCAAGTTGCTCGCTTGGGGCGAGCTTCCAATCCTAGACGAGAAGACTGATCGCCGGCGAAAGCCACGGCATCTGCTTCATATTCGAATGCTCGGGAATAGGTTTCACCGTTCCTCCCTATGAGGCGAACAACCCATTCGCCCAACGAATGGCGGATCTCTAGGAAGAGGGAAGACGAAGACGGCGGCCGGTACGTGACGCTGTCCAATGCCCTCGGGAGGCCTGTCCCGCCAAAATCGGCTCCATCGGAGGAATGAACTTCACGCATATGCACTGACTCCCGAGACCGCGAGTCAATTAGCGCGTGCTTAATTAGTTCCAGAACGTTTTAACGAATCGTTGACCGCGCTGTCCCATTATAGGACGGCGCGGTCAAACCCCAACCTTGGCTGCGCAGGCGGCTTCGGCATTGAGTTCCACCCCGAACTGTCGGAGCCGCCACCCACATTCCACAATTTACCAGCAATGGTTGAATCAACCGTTACTGCACGTGCTTTCCAGGGCGCTCGCCTGACCGTCAGACTTTGACGGAACGAACCGGGGATTCAAATATTCGCGATTTGGATCTAGAATCTGGGGTCATGGAAGCGATCTTCGATGATATCGCGAACGCCCTCAGAGAGCCCCGCCAGGAGGTGTGGTGCCCTGTCCGCGCGCCTTCGCCATCGGTATGGCAGGCAAGCTGTTCATGGGCCTCGCTATCGGCCTAGGTGTTGGCTTTGGAATGGTGCTGGCTGGGTAGTGTAGATTTGCCCCGGCGATGCGCCGCGTGAATGCCGGCTCGACTCCAACAACAGCCTCATCTTTCGTTTTGACTGTTCCGCACGCGCCGCCGTCATGGCAGGTCCAGAACCAAGTGCCTGCGGCTGGGCCGTAGCATCGTCTTCAGGATGCGGCCGACCTTCTCCTGCTGGAAAGCTGCGGCGAAATCGAAGGGCGCCGTCTGCCCTCCTATGACGGTCCTCGACCAGGCCAGCCACACGCGAGCACCCCGGCCGAGCACGAAATTGAACGCCTCATCCTGCTTCTCGAACGTCTGAAGAATTGCGCTGCCGTCGACGACCTGAAAGCCTCGTTGATAGGCGAAGCGGACGGTAAGGCGATCTGCTGCTGGCATGGCCCGATATAGCGTTCAATCTTCCTCGCGGAAATTCCTGCAGTGAGGCATGACGCAGGTCGTCCTCGCCGCGCAGGTGCTTCACGCGGCCGATCAGCCCCGGTTTGACCCATTGCGTGGCCGGCCGCTTCATGATGCCCTTGGGCGCCGTGCCTGAGTGCTCTTGGACGCGTTTCCATAGCCTCTCGCGCATTTCCCGGTTCAAGGTGACGAATGCGCTTCCGACATAACGCCCGGTGCCGCGCTCAGCCATCAGAGCGAAAGCCGGCTTGCCCGCTTCACGCTCGACGCCGAGCAGATCGAACTCGTCGATCGCATAGCACTTGGCCTTCAGCCAGTTGGTCGAGGGACCGCTGCAGTATTTGCTGTCCTTCCGCTTCGACACCATGCCTTCAAGTCCAGCGTTGTCGAGCAAGTGAAAGATGGCCTTCGCTTCGCCCGGCAGCGGCTCGCTGAATTGAATGCGCCCGCCGAGCTCGATCATGCTGGCCAGGATCTCGCGCCGCTCCTCTAGCGCCTTATCGCGCAGATCGTGGCCGTTAAGATGAAGCAGATCAAAGGCAACAAAATACAAGTCGTGTTGCCGGCGGGTGATGGCTTTGCGCAGCGCTGCGAAGTCCGAAAGGCCCCTGTCGTTCAGAACGACTATCTCGCCGTCGACAATGGCGCTTTTGGCACCAAGGCGCTTGGCCTCTCTCACCATGTCGCGATATTTCGCAGTCCAGTCGTGGCCATTGCGCGTATAAATGCGTGTGCCGTCTTCATCGATGATCATCTGGGAACGGTAGCCGTCGAACTTCACCTCGTGGGTCCAGCCTCCACCCTCGGGAGGCTTCTCCACAAGGGTCGGCATCAACGGCTCGATGAACTTCAAACGCATGCACTGACCCACCCTCCGCGATTCAATAAGATTAAGCTAAAATAGTTCCGAAACCGGAAATCAGCCTTTTGGTGCAACAAACACGTCAACTCGACGTTGCGGGATGAGGGAAGGAGGAAACGATATGGCCGATGAAAAGACCAAGCGGGATTTTCGCGATCGGGACCGTGTCTCGGCCGATGAGGATTATGAAGTTGAATATTTCGCAACAAAGACCGGCATCACACCCCAGCAGGTCAAAGAGCTGATCGCGAAGCACGGCAACCAACGCGAGACTTTAGAGCGGGTAGCCAAGGCGCTGCGGAAACAATGACCAGGCTATCTGATCTCGGCAGACCATTAATCGGGCACCGACATGAAGGACCGCCCGCGAGCGAACTCGCGCATTTCCTCCCCTGCCCTGTTTGCGGGCAACAGATTGATATGCGCGATTTTCGCCAGGTCACTTATCATGCCGATCCGGAGCACGAGCCGCTCGAACTGGACGCTTAGGACCAAAAGTGCCGAAATTCCACGTTGAGGAAATGGACGGCGATACCGTGACGGCTACCCACATCGTCCATGCGACAACGCCGATCAGGGCGGCGCGGGAAGCGACAGAGCGCGAAGTCACTCTGCGCACCAGCGAGCCCATCTGGATCAGGGTTGCCGACGAAAAGCGCGGCCACATATTCGAATACAGTTTCAGCCTGTAGCTGGCGATCCAACTCGGCTAGCTGAGTTTTTGAATGGCATACCATGCCGTCGACCTCGATACGCAAGTTCGAATATGACCCCAACACTAGGGTTCTGTCGGTTTGGTTTGTAGCGAGCGGGAAGCATTACGAGTTCTTGGACGTACCTGCTGAGGCCGTTGCTGCGTTCAAAGCTGCCTTTGCCAAGGGAGTCTATTTTAACAGCCACATCCGCAATCGTTATGCATTCCGGCTTGCGCCATGGAGGGCATCAGGCCCGACGGGCGATTGACAGAGTCTCAGATCGAGTGGCCCGCGCCATCCAAGGGGAGCAACTGTGCGAATTGGCCCAGGGTCCGAGGGCAAATGAAAACGCCTGCCGGCCGGGGCCAGCGGGCGCGTATTATATTAAGCTAGGTGCTGGGCCTATTTGCCCATCATCATCGCAGCTTTGCAGAAGTTCTCATGGGCCTTCGCAATATCTGCGTCAGCGCAGTCCTTCATCACCGCGTCCTTATCCTCCTGAGACATAGCCGACCAAGCGGTTTTCGCTTCGGCCTCAGACTTCATGGTCTTCATGCTGCTGTCCGTGAAGAAAGGAGACATTCTTGCAGGATCGTCGAGCGCAGACGTGCCAGTGGAATTGCCGGCAAAGGCCGATCCGGTCATAAGGGCAAATGTCGCGCCGAGAATGAGCATTTTCGAATTCATCAAAATTCCTCCGAATGCAACTGCTTTAATGCAGCCGTGCTAATTCAACGCTTGCGGGTAGAAAGGGTTTCCAGCCAAATTGAAAATTGTAGAAATTGCTACCGATATTTCGTCGTCAACCTAGGAGGAATTGGCCCGCAAGTTCGGTCAAGGCGGCCGGCCACCATCGATGCTGCAATTGCCTGGCCGGTTGCCCCGGACTTGTTCAGGGATGGCCCGCGCTTGCTTCCGAGCGCGGGCCGACCATGATGAGTGAGGGGCCATCTTGGTCACCGGCAGGACCGCTTAAGAACGAGCCGGGTGTGACTGAACAGCCTCAGGGCGAGGATGTTCCCGACTGACCCAAAAAAGCCCCCCAGCACTTGGGCGTGCTTGTGGGGCTTAACCGCACCGATATTGGATAAGTCACGGCTGATGGGCAAACCCACGGCCAGTACTTTCCGTGCAGGTGGACAGCTCGCCGGGCGAAGACCCCAACCACCTCGATCCCGGCGAGCCTAGACCTGATCAGAGTACGCGATCAGGACCGGGGATCAGCCGGCGATAGTGGCATGTCTTGCAGGTCAAGCATTGTGAAGCACAGCTTCCTGATCGGACCTGCTGCCGTGTCGAATGGAGTAGGCGCGAGTGATTTCCGCACCAAAAAGAAAAATTTCCGCCGAGTAGTAAGCCCACAACAGGATGACGAGCAGCCCACCGGCGGCCCCATATGAGGCCGCGACCGCGCTGGAGCCTATATACCAACCGATAAGCGATTTCCCGAGCGTGAACAGGGCAGCGGTCACAACAGCGCCAATCCAGACATCCCGCCATTCCAGGGTTCGATCAGGCAAGATCTTGAAGATGGCAGCGAAAATAGCTGCGAGGAGGACAAAAGAAACGACCGCGTTGATAACGCCCAGGACAAGTGTCCCGAACGGCAACTGTGCGCTGATGAGGTTGCCTAGGGCCGAAATCGCCGCGCTCGCGACTAGAGAGACGAGCAACATGAAGCCAAGTGCGGTGACCAGTCCCAGACTTACCGCACGTGCGCGCACCAGGCGCGACAACGAACTGCCCTGCGCTTCGACCTTCCATATCATGTTCAAAGACTGCTGTATTTCGCCGAAGACCCCGGAAGCGCTCACAAGCAAGGTGATGATGCCGATCACCGCCGCCCAGGTGCCGCCGGATGGCTTTTCGGATGCGCTCTTCAGTGCGGTTTGAAGGATGTTTGCGCTTTCTGTACCCATCATCCCTGTGATTTGGGCGGACAATGCCGCTTGCGCTGCCTCGTGACCGAATGCGAGACCCGCAATTGCAACCACGATGAGCAGAATTGGCGCCAACGATGTTGTGGCATAAAAAGCGATTGCTGCGCCATGGCTGAGAGCATTGTCGTTGACGAACCCAACGACGGCTTCTCGCACCATTGCCCATGCATTTGTGATCGCGCGATGCATTTTGCGCCCCAGTCGAATTGGCGTTCACTAGCAATGCACCAGCACATCTGACGTTCCGGTTGCGGGCTGTGGCAGGAGTTTTCGCACCGACTTCCGCGGAGGGTCGCCGGCATAGAACTTCCGCTCCGATGCGCTGGCATCGCCTTCGCCCCCATTTCGGGCGCGCATTTGATAATGGTTTTCTCAAGATCATTTTAATTCGTTCGGAAACCATAGAAGCGGAGGCTGGCTCGTTTGCACCGACAAGGACAACAGCACGGAGGAGGTGTTGGAGGCGGCGCAGGAAGCTGGCGTGCATCATGCGATCTCCGCCGGCCGCTGGGGGTACGAGCATCCGGACTATGCCGCTTTTCCAAGCTGATTGGTCGCGAGGTGAGATTAAAACCGTCCTGAGCCTCAATATCGCTCTGAGGCGCCAAAGCTGCCAACGCGGTATCACCGTGTCTGCTTTCAGGCAGCGGCAACCAACGTCGTTGCGGCCAAGATCGCGCCACCAGCGGAATGGCGCCTTTCCGCTGGTTTGCACCAGAAGCAGACCTTCTGCTCTCGTTCCCTATACTGCCGGACCGCATGCGCCTCATATCGGTCATTCAGAATTTAGCAGCCGCCCCTTTTCCGATGCCAGCGCCTGAGCCTTTTGGGAGACCTAGGCGCAGCTTGCCGGCCGCAGCCTGTCCCAATTGGGACGAATAGTTGGCACCCATATTACAAATCGACTACTCCTAAAGCTGCCGGACCGCTCTCGTGATGAGCCGCCAGTCGGCTAAGCGCCTCAAAAGCAGAAATTCGAGCGTACAGGCGACGTGAAGGAGGATACCCGAACCCGCGTGAACGAGGCTGCAAGGTCGATCGGATTTCAGTTCAATCGACAAGCTATTGATTTTCGCCGGGGTCGTTCCGATGCGCTTATTGTTCTGGTGTCGGACATCGCGAACCCGTTCTTTCCGGTATTCTTCAAGGGATCGAAAAGGAGGCTCGGGAACGCGGATTTACGATGTTGATCGGGGACACCTCTGCTGGCCCGCAGTGCGAGGCCACCTACGTCGGGATGCTGGCTTTGGCGCCCCCATTTGTAGGACGTTAGGTAGCACAATAGGTAACACAAAGGTCAAAACAGAGCAATGGCCACAGCCATTTGCGTCAGATTGTTCAAGTAATTCGCCGACCGCCAACGCGAACAGACGGGAATGGTCCCGTCCGTATAGCGTTGTTAATCCGGCAGTAGCATCTCCTCTTCATCGGCTGCCGCTTCGAACAGCAGCCGGAAGTCATTACCTGGCATTTTGCCATCGATCGCAGATAGGCAAGCCTCGGCCGCCAGCCGCCACTTGGGGCCACGATTGGACCACTTTAGGAGCTCCTCGGCGGCGGCATCAACCCGGTTCACACCAAGGCGAAGCCCCGGGCGCTCGGTCTTCACATAAACCGGAGGGTTGAACCAACGGTGGGGCATCACGCCTCTCGAACGTCAAAGGCGATGAACAGTCCCCAAACGGAGGCTGATTTGATGATCATTTCGACTAACTGGCAGTCAGTTTCGAGAACATCGCGGCCGCGCTCACGGACCGCTACAATGGTGGCTTAAACGGAAATAATGTCGCCGGGTTGAGAGCCCAACAGGACCTCGCGGACCAGCTCCTTGGCCGTTTGCTGCGTAGGCCGAACGGGTGCTTGAATGTCCATCCCATCCTCCCAGAGAGATAGAACCTCATCAGCTATTCTGTGGGTCACTTTCCGAAAAAGGCAAGAGTCGGAAACGTACAAAGCAGGTTGCCGCAAACACCGCATTTCGGAACGGAACCCGCCCATGCCCTTTTATTGGTGGAATCAATTTGCACGAGGCATGTGGATGCAAATCCAAGGAATTTACGCCGTTCGCCACGGCAAGGATGGACAAAGCGGAGGAGTTCTATACCCGGCTTTTCGAGCAGAGGCCTGATGATCGTCCCATGGACGGGTTGATCCAATGGCGCAACGTCGCAGGCGCGAACTTCCAAACCTTCCATGATAAGGAAAATGCTGGGTCCGGCAAACTGGCTATTGTGATCCCCAAAAAGGCCGGGACGGTCAGGCCCGCCAATAGCCGCCTTCGAGCGTGAGCACCTTGGCAGGCGCTTCTTTTCGCGCGAAATTGCCACCGTTTTAAAGCGGGAGGGTCGGGATGCAGGTTTTCGATGACATCGAGGCGCTGCTGGATGCGGGTGAAGCCTCGACGGCACTTAAGGAAGTGCGGGCGCTGGTGCATCAATTTGGGCGCGGGTCCAGTGTCTTGGCGGGCGCGATCGACGACCTCATTATTGACCTGTCGACGCTATCATTCGTCGCCGATGCTTACGGAGACCGTATCGCAGAGGCGGCGAGCATGCTGGCTCGAAAAAGACTATTGAAGATCAAGTTGCTCGCACCTCGTCAGAGCGTCGAAGCGGTCAGCTAGAGATTGGTGGTCGCTACGAAAAACGTGTCGACCTGCTCGGTGCTCCGACCGCATCGAAACCTCTCGCCATCATCGGTTCCGTACGGACGAAAGAGCCGCCTGACCCTGCGACCAGATGAAAGCTTGGACTTGCGGCAGACCGCAAGCAGTTGGAGCTTGAATTGCCGACACACTCTCAGGAATTGTTGCCGGGATCGCACTCCATTGGTCGTCGGCCCAGATCCGGCGCGCCTCGCTTAAGGTGCCGGTCGAATATGGCCACCTTCTCTTCGTAGCCGAGCCGCACTCTGGACCTGCAGCTATCGCATTTGAAACCGGCAATCGTTTTCAGCCAGGATCCCCTTCTCACCATAGGGCGTGAACAGGAGGGGCATTGGAATTCTAAAGGTACGTCGCGCAGTTCATTTGATAGAGGCACTGTGCATGTTCTCCTCAGCGGCACGGCCACTGCAACAAAGTACAAGGAGAAATGTTTCCGGGTTCGGCCATTTGCTCGAAAGAATCGGACCTAAGTCTAAATGGTGAGCGGCCCGAGACCCATTCGCCTTGCTGTCGGCCTTTGCGTCGGAAATTGAAAATAGCGAGGGTTCGAAGGCGGCCCCGGGCGTGAGGCTGGCAAGTGGGCCAAGACGGCGGCGGTAAGGCGGAGCCTGTGGCGATCAAATAACCGGTTCCCCTAGAATCTCCTTTAGCCAGCTCATGGTTCTCAGCCCGTATGCCATTCCGGCGCAGTCGGCAAACCAGTCGAAGACACTCATGTCACGCCCTGTGACGCATTGAAGGATTTCGATCGCTGCGCCCGTTAAAGCAAGTAGAACCGCCAGCCGGACCACCTGTTGGGGCCAGCCGAGGCTACCCAAAGCCGACAAGGTGGCGAACGCGGCGGCGTGGTTGAGCTTGTCGTGATGAGACGTAAAGGCCAATCCGAGGGCGTGCAGCAAGTGGTCTGGCAATAGCGCGAGCAGCAGGACGACTGCCAACGTGGAGAGAAAGGCAGCCCTTGCCATGCTCTGATAAAAGCTCGACTGCGGCAATCTATTCGTAGCACTCCCGGTTCCTAGTTCTCGCTTGCCATACTGGTGCAGTAGGCAGAGCTCCAACCTGCATCTGAGCTTCGAGCGCGAACAACTGGCATGCTTAACAGGGCCTCCTGATGTCATCAGCAAGTTCCATGAAACAGCCTATGTCACTCTGGATGGTTCCATAGGGCGGTGCGAATTTCGCCCTCCATTGTGATGAGGCCGAGGGTTTCCTGCCGAAAAGGCGCGGCGGAATAGGCGGGCCATTGGTACGGCTTGCGCGCAGGTGCGATGCGTATCGTGCTGGCCACGGCTGGGCGGGAGCGGAACTCTTTCCAGCCTTGGCCCGGCTGTGCAGCCCGGCCGACGCCCTTCTGAATTCAATTTCGTCGGCGTCGCGGCTAACAGACGAAACTGGTCATCCCTGCCTCGGTGATCTCGCCTTTACAGATTCCAATCCTGGACGCTAAGCCAGCAGCGGCCACTCGCTGCTGTCCAATCAACAAGCTCCAAACATCAGGTCGCGGTTATATGCAAAAAAGCCGGCCACCTTTCGGCAGCCGGCCAGTGCAAACAAGGAAGGGAACGTTGCACTGATGGGGCAGTGCACCGTCCGAAGCGTTTCCAGGCGACAATGTTCCACCGACGAGAGAACAAAGAAGGCTTCACCGCCAGCGCACATTCCCGTTAGCCGCACTGTGTTGCCGTCGCCTGGTGTCTAAAGGCCTTTAACCAGCCACGGATCGGTGTCGTATCCGAGGCGCGGCTTTTCCGGCGTTCCACCGGCCGGCAATTTGGCGGTTCCGGTCGGCCTGCAGTCCAGTTCGAGCACCTGCTTCTTGGCAGAGTGCTTCGTAGAGCAAAGGTCCGTGGCGTCACTCACCACCACCTTCTTCTCCTTGGCTATAGCGACACCAGTCCCAGCGATCACGATCGCCGCGCAAAACACAGCTACTCTCATCATACTCCCCACCGTTGCTCCTCCCCAAAAATGCTGAGCATGACGTTACGGCACATTTAAATTAGCGCAAGCGAATATTAGCTTGGCTAGTCCCTTCACATCGGCTCTGGTCGCCTCCCCCTTGCTGCTGCGCCTTGCGAAACCGGGAGCGCGATATGGTAGGATGGGCGCATGCCTGCTCATGATCGGAGGGCCGCTGTTCATGACTTGAGCTCGACATGGCAGAGGGCTGCAACCGTCAAGTTTCCCAAGTCGTCGTGGCGATGAACGATCGCGTCGAGGATCGCTTACTAAGCGGCGTTTACTAGGTTCCGCTGGTCTAGCCCTACGCGATCACACCATAACCACGTGATGACAAATCAGCCATGTGTGTGGTGCGGCGGGCCTGTTCCGCTTGTGGCCGGCGCCTACCCACCCGGGTTCCCCAACCATGGCGTCGGCCATTTTCGTTCTCTCAGCGATTATAAGCCTTTGCTATCGGCCTATGTGTTAGCCTTGGATCGCGGTTAGATCGCCTCGTTCGTTTGGATGTTTCGCTGGCGTTGGCAGGAGGCGCATACGTTCGCCAGCCGGCGGATTCCACACCGCCCCACCGGTCAGGCCCAGCGCGCCCGCTGCAAAGTCCCCGCAGACGGCTGCTGGGCCGCTGGCGGGCAGCGGCTACTTGCTGACGATCCAATCCACCAAGCCAGTTTCGATCAGCTCGCACCCAGTGAAATCGCGCACCAGGGCCTTAGCGAAATCGCGCCATTGACACTCAGGCGCACCCCTTTCCCCTACTAGGCCTCGTAATGCAGAGCGGAGAACGTCGGCTTGAAACGCGGAGACGGCAACAGTAGACGGGTCGGCATCTTCCCAGCCTCGCGCCACGTCGTGACGACGTTGACGAAGGCGCTTCAGCAGTTCGCGTGAGGCTCGGATGGCCCTGCGCGATTGATATGTCCCGGCGAAATGTGGCGGGTTCCGCCATGGACTTCTGGCGCATCAGCAAGGTGGCCGTAGTGGCCGCTCGAGCGATATCTATGGGCGTTGCAACCATCGCAGCCTCCCAGAAAAGGCAATGGCAAACGACACATTAATAAGCTCGCCGAAACTCTCTCCGCAATGAAAAGAGTTGTACGAATTTACCAACCCGCACCCTTCAGTGATGCCGGACCGCTAGATCTTCTCTATTGTTCTGTCATCGCAATGAAGGAGGACATCTTCGAGCACCCGTAGCACACCTGTTGCATGGAAAAAGCTGTAGGCGTCTATAGGTGCCCGGGGAATCCGCCGTTTGTCTGCGTTGTGGAGCGGGACAAAGCAGGTTTCCTCACTCAGGCCGCCTACCGTGAAGCGGGGCACAAGCCCGAATTCGACGCATTGCCTTGGGAAGCTGAATACAGGGCCGCCAACTCAACCAAGCCGGCCGTATCCTAGCTGGCAACCAGGGGCACCGTGACGGTCGTGGCGTAATTTATCGGATACTGGTCGAAATACGGGAAAGCGATGACGAAGGCATAGCTGGCGGTCAGATGCGCCATCTTGAAGCCGCCGCTGGCAGGATCGATCGCGATCGACACAATGACGTTCTGCAGACCCAGGTTCACCAATTTCTGCGTGGCGATGGCCTGGATGTCGCTCTGCGAAAGCGTGTTGTTCAGCTGCAGCGCCCGGGAAGAGGTTTCCAGTGTATAGCGGACGGTCGACACGGCATTCATGGCCCAGCCGAAGGCTAAGATTCCGAACAAAAGCATCACCAGGAAAGGCGCGATCAAGGCGAATTCCAGCCCGGCTGCGCCGGAGCAGTCACGGCGCCACC